>CAYOGN010000139.1:0-29985 GCA_964403545.1 uncultured Gammaproteobacteria bacterium | reverse complement strand
GATGGCAACGGGCTCCTGTTGACCTTGACCGGTACCGCTATTGCCAGCGACTATGCTACCCCGATTACAGTGGATGGCGGGATCATTTCCAATCTGTCTGCAAGCACATCAAACGGTAATACGGATATAGAGATTATTCTCAATACACCGTCAAAATATACTCTGCAACGTTCATCCGGTGGTTATCGGTTAGTGCTGGTGCCGCTGGAAAGCCTGCAACAAGACAATACCAGCGGCACGGTCAGCCTGGCAGGTCTGACCTACTCCAGAATCAGTGGTGATCGGGTGCAAATTGATTTGCATATGACCGGAGAATCTCCCGACCCCGTTGTCTTTCGAACCCTGGACCCTCCTCGAATAGCACTGGATTTTTTTGGTACGGTAAACGCGTCCGGCAAACAAATGCATAAGATTGGTATTTCTTCGGTATTATCTGTTGTCCTGGCTGAAGATGAAGATCGTATGCGGATGATACTGAACCTGGAGAATCCGGCAGATTTTCAGATAGACCGTACTGGACAAGGACTTGTGGTAACGGTATTACCCAGTACCGATCCCGTTCCGGAAACAAGCGCTACCGGTGAAATAAAAAGAACCGGTAATTTTTCCCTCGACGAAGGCAATAGTGAATTGCACCAGATCAGTAAACTGGACTTTCGACGGACCTCCAATGGTGGCGGCAGGGTCATCGTAAAAATGTCTGATACGGAACTGCCAGTGGACCTCAAGGAGGTTGGAGGTGAAATCGTTGTCCTGTTCCCTAATTCGAAGATTCCGATAGAGCTTGAGCAGCGCCTTGATGTGACTGATTTCGCTACCCCGGTGTCCACCATTGATACCTATGCCGATGGTAATGATGTACTGCTGGTAATTACACCGTCCGGTAAGTACAAGCAATCTTCGGTGCAATCAGGAGATACCCTGATAATTGAAGTCGTACCGTTGACCAAGGCTGAAATTGAAGCAGAACGAACCGATGAATTTGGTTACAACGGTGAGCGTCTGTCGCTAAACTTTCAACAAATAAGTGTCCGCGCTGCGCTGCAGGTGATTGCTGATTTTACCGGTCTTAACTTTGTGACCAGTGATGCAATATCAGGCAATTTGTCGCTGCGATTGAAAGATGTTCCGTGGGATCAGGCGCTCGATGTAATTATGCAAACCAAAGGCCTGGCCAAACGCCAGAAAGGAAATGTAGTATGGGTTGCGCCAGCAGAGGAAATTGCAGACAAGGAACGGCAGGCATTGGAAGCGCGGCAGGAAGTTGGCGAACTTGCGCCTTTGGTCAGTGAGCTGGTACCGATCAGTTACGCCAAGGCTGACGAAGTTGCAAGAATGTTGAAGTCTGTTAAAGCGGTAGAAACCGGATTTACCCAGACCGGTTTTGGCAGTGTTTCTGTTAGTGAAATCAAAACAGAAGAAAATACATTGCTATCCAGCCGCGGTAGCGTCACTGTCGATCCCCGTACCAATTCTTTATTGATTCAGGATACTGCACAGAAACTGCGGGAAATTCGTGAACTGATTGCAAGGCTCGATGTGCCGGTTCGTCAGGTGCTTATTGAAACCAGAATTGTAGAGGCGGTAGATAATTTCAGCAGGAATATCGGTGCCAGGCTTGGTTTTGCCCGTGTTGGTCAGGATGTTGAAACCATCGGCGGGATAAAACTTGGCGATACCTTTGGCAGCGCTACCGTGGATAGCAACGCGGATATCAGATTGAACGGAGTGCTGGACAATACCGATGCGCTCAGTATTAATTTGCCAGCAGGGTCTATTGGAACCGAGGCGGCAGCATCCTATGCTTTTAGTCTGGCCAAGTTTGGTTCCGGATTTCTCAGCCTGCTGGATCTCGAATTGTCAGCTCTGCAGGCGGAAGGAAACGGTAGAGTAATTGCCAACCCGAAAATACTGACCACGGACAAAAATGAGGCAAGTATACAACAGGGTCAGGAACGCCAGACAACTTTTGGCTCTGCATTTGGAACCGTTTCCACAGAAGGACAGGAGGCCCTTCTCAGCCTGACCGTCACGCCGCAAATTACCCCGGAAGACAGTATTATTCTGGATGTTCAGGTCACCAACGATTCGTTCGTCGGCAACACTGATACCGTAAATACCAAGCGAATCCGAACCCAGGCGCTGCTGGCGAATGGTGAGACCGTGGTTATTGGCGGTATATACTCTCAGGAAGAGGGAACGAGGGTAACCAAGGTACCTTTTCTTGGCGATATTCCCTTTATCGGCGTATTTTTCAAAAAAACGGTTACCCTTAATAACCGCTCAGAACTGTTGATTTTCCTGACACCGCGTATACTTGATGCCACTCTGGCGGTGCAATAGTCCTGTTGTGCGACCATCTTGATGGGTACTCATTCGGAATATCCGGACAATATAAAGCAGCACAACAATATTTTTCTCATTGGCCTGATGGGGTCCGGGAAAACTACGGTCGGAAAAAAGTTGTCCGGTCTTCTCGGGTTCGAGTTTGTTGATATTGATCAGGAACTGATCCAGCGCACAGGGGTATCAATTTCGCATATCTTTGAGCTCGAAGGTGAGGATGGGTTTCGTGAGCGTGAAAGCCGGCTATTGGAAGAATTGTGTCAGCGGAGCAAAACCGTCATCTCTACCGGGGGCGGAATTGTTGTGAGGCAGGAAAATTGTGAAATGATGAAATCAAGTGGTACCGTGATCTATCTTGATGTACCGCTGAGCTTGCTCTGGAGCAGGCTCAAGGACTGTCGGCATCGCCCACTACTACAAGTACCCGATCCGAAAGAAAAGTTAATTCAGCTTATGCAAGAGAGATCTCCCCAATACCGGAATGCCGCTGAAATAAACCTGCCCGTGGCCTATGATTCTGCCGCCAAAACGGCACGTAAAATTCAACAAATTCTGTCCACGGTATGAGTACGGTTCCAATTGCTCTGGGTGAGCGTAGTTATGATATACGGATTGATACCGGATTGCTGTCCGATGGCAAAGAAATTATTCCGTGGATCGGTGGTTCCCAGGTATTTATTATTACCAACAATGTTGTTGCACCGTACTATCTTGAAAAGGTAAGCGGATTGCTCGATCACAAACGGGTATATGAATATATCCTGACAGATGGAGAGCAAACCAAAAATCTAGATAACTATGCAGCGATTCTGGAAAGGATGCTTTCCATTCCTCTGGATCGTAGTGTCACTGTTGTAGCCCTCGGTGGCGGTGTCATTGGAGATCTGGCTGGATTTGTTGCAGCGTCATACCAGCGCGGTGTGCCGTTTATCCAGATTCCCACCACCTTATTGTCCCAGGTGGATTCGTCGGTGGGTGGCAAGACCGGTGTCAATCATTCGTTGGGCAAAAATATGATTGGCGCGTTTTATCAGCCAAAACGCGTGATTGCGGATATTGATACGCTGAAAACCCTTGATGCAAGACAGTATTCAGCAGGCCTTGCCGAGATCATTAAATATGGTCTGATCAACGACGATGCTTTTTTCTGTTGGCTGGAGCAGCATATGGATGAAGTAATGGATCGGGTGCCTTCAGCTATCGAAACCATCGTCACCCGATCCTGCCAGAACAAGGCAAATATCGTAGCGCGAGATGAAAGAGAAAGTGGCGTCCGTGCACTGCTGAATTTGGGTCATACTTTTGGCCATGCGATCGAAACCGGTACTGGTTACGGTACCTGGTTACATGGGGAGGCGGTCGCCACCGGGATCGCTATGGCCGCGTACATGTCAGGTCTCAGTGGCTGGTTTCAGCAGCAGGATTTTGATCGGGTAGAAAATCTACTGGATCGCGCGGGCCTTCCCTACAAGCCATTTAGCGGGATTTCACCAGCAAAAATTGAGCAGTTGATGGCGCTGGACAAAAAAGTACAGGATGGCAGACTGCGCCTGGTGCTGTTAAAGGGAATCGGCCAGGCAGAGCTTATCGAGGCCCCCGACCATACTCACTTGATGTCTACGCTGGATCATTTTGTGGCGAGCTAAAGGGAAAGTCGTGTTATATTAAGTTTTTTATGGGTTATGGAAATCATTATTGATCTGATTTATCCGTTCTCCCCCTCCACGGTAATATTGACCTTATAGGTCGGATTGAAAATAATTACTGGCCGAGTTCAGTTGTGGGTAAGGATACGGTTTGGGTTGTATTTCGGGCATGGAGCCTGCCACATTAACCTTCCAAGAGGAAATCATGAAAGCAGGGTCTTCATCGCCCAGGCAAGGTCTTTATGACCCGAGATTCGAACACGATTCTTGCGGAGTAGGATTTATTGTCAATATCAAGGGCGAAAAAAGTCACCAGATTGTCACCGATGGCTTGAGGATTTTGAAAAATCTGTCTCATCGGGGAGCGGTTGGTGCAGATCCGGATGCTGGCGACGGGGCGGGAATGCTGCTCCAGTTATCGGATCGATTTTTTCGTAGTGTGGTGGATTTTGCTTTGCCCGAAGCTGGTTTCTATGCAGTGGGAATGATATTTTTACCTCGCAGCAGGGCTGGCCAGGCAGAATCCCGGGGAATTATTGAACGTTACATTTTCGACCAGAATCAGAAACTCCTGGGTTGGCGTGATGTCCCGGTGGTTAATACCAACCTTGGCCAGAGTGTAAAGCCAACTGAACCCGTAATAGTTCAGGTATTTGTGGGATCCGGGGATGCAATGGAAGATCAGGATGCCTTTGAACGCAAGCTGTTCGTTATTCGCAAGCAGATCGAGAAACGCATTCGAGAATCTGACTTTGAAGGCAAGTCCGATTTTTACGTGTCAACACTTTCATCGCGCGTCATCAACTACAAGGGGATGTTGCTGGCGACCCAGATTGGCGAATATTATCCTGATCTGACAGATCCACGTATGGAGTCTGCCCTCGCACTGGTTCATCAGCGATTTTCAACCAACACTTTTCCAACCTGGGATCTCGCGCATCCATTTCGGATGATTGCTCACAATGGAGAGATCAATACCCTCCGTGGCAACACTAACTGGATGGCGGCACGTAAGAGTACCATGTCGTCTTCGATATTGGGCGCAGATCTGGAGAAGGTCTGGCCACTGATTCATGAAGGTCAGTCCGATTCGGCAGCGTTTGACAATGCGCTGGAATTACTGTTGGCTGGTGGCTACAGCCTGTCTCACGCCATGATGATGCTTATTCCGGAAGCATGGAGTGGAAACCAGAGTATGGATTCAGGGCGGCGTGCGTTCTACGAATATCATGCTGCGCTCATGGAACCATGGGACGGCCCGGCCGCAGTGGCATTTACCGACGGCCGCCAGATCGGTGCGACCCTCGACAGAAATGGATTGCGACCTGCGCGTTATCTGGTGACCAGTGATGATACTGTGGTCATGGCTTCGGAGATGGGAGTGCTGGACATACCGGAACAGAAAATTATCAGAAAATGGCGTTTGCAGCCTGGCAAGATGTTACTTATCGATCTTGACCGGGGTCGGATTATCGATGATGAGGAACTCAAGCAATCGCTGGCGTCGGCCCATGATTACCAGGGCTGGCTGGATCAGACCCAGATCAAGTTATCTGATCTGAGGCAGGCTGTAGGCGCCATGTCTCCGGATTCTGAAACCATGACCCTGGTGCAACGTGCCTTTGGCTACAGCTCCGAAGATATCAAATTTTTGTTGCTGCCGATGGTGGCAAACGGGGAGGAAGCTATCGGTTCTATGGGAACGGATGTCCCACCTTCGGTAATGTCCAACAAGAGTAAGCATCTGTCGAGTTATTTCAAACAAAACTTCGCCCAGGTCACCAATCCGCCAATCGATCCCATCAGAGAAGAACTGGTCATGTCGTTAATGTCGTTGATTGGACCAAAACCCAATTTACTGGGTCTTGAAGACGGTGGCAAAGATATGCGATTGAGCGTGCCGCAGCCGGTGCTTACCAACAATGAACTGGAGCGGGTTCGTCAGATTGAGGACTATACCAATGGGGCGTTTCGGACCAAGACGTTGAGTATTTGCTATCCGGCGAGTCAGGGGCCCAAAGGGATGCGGGGCGCTATTTTGGCCTTGTGTGAGAAAGCGGAGCTACGGGTTAAGCGTGGCTACAACATCCTGATTTTGTCTGACCGCGATATGGACGCTGACAATACCGCAATCCCGGCATTGCTTGCCACTTCAGCAGTACACCATCACCTGATCAGGCGAGGCTTGCGCACCGAATCCGGTCTCGTCGTAGAAACGGGCGCCTGCATTGAAGTACATCACTTTGCAACCCTTGCCGGCTATGGCGCGGAGGCAATCAATCCCTACCTGGCATTCGACAGCATTAATACGCTGCTGCCATCCATGGACAGTAAGCTTGACTTTGAGCAGGCTCAGAAACAGTATATCAAGGCGATAGGAAAAGGGTTCAGGAAAGTAATGTCAAAAATGGGCATTTCAACGTACCAGTCATATTGTGGGGCACAAATATTTGACGCCGTGGGGTTGTCTTCAAAATTTATCAAACAGTATTTTTTCGGTACCCACACGATGATAGAAGGAATTGGCCTTGAACGTGTTGCGGTAGAGTCATTCAGGTGGCACCAGCGGGCCTTTCGTGAGAGCACTGAACCCAATCAACTCGATATCGGTGGAGAGTATGCCTACCGGATCAATGGTGAAGCTCACGTCTGGAACCCGTTCACTATTTCCAGCTTGCAGCATTCGACCCGAAGCAATAATGCGGAGATTTTCAGCGAATTTTCTCAGGCGGTTGATCAACAGGATGACAAACTCCTCAATCTGCGCGGGCTATTTGAGTTTAATACCACCAGGCAGCCAATTTCCCTTGACCAGGTTGAATCAGCGGCGGAAATTGTCAAACGGTTTTCCACTGGTGCGATGTCATTTGGGTCTATATCCCGGGAGGCGCATTCCACTCTGGCAGTGGCAATGAATCAAATGGGTGGCAGATCCAACACTGGTGAAGGGGGTGAAGAGCCGGAGCGATATCGACCCCTGGCTGACGGGTCGAAAAATCCGCGGCGATCGGCAATCAAACAAATAGCCTCAGGTCGTTTTGGCGTCAGTACCGAATATCTGGTAAATGCTGATGATTTGCAGATCAAAATGGCCCAGGGTGCCAAACCCGGAGAAGGAGGTCAACTGCCGGGGCATAAGGTCAGCACACAAATTGCATCGGTGCGAAATTCTACCCCGGGGGTCGGGTTACTTTCACCACCTCCACATCATGATATTTACTCAATCGAAGATCTCGCGCAACTGATACATGATTTGAAAAATGTCAATCCCGTAGCAAGGATTTCCGTCAAGCTGGTATCTGAAGGTGGTGTTGGCACCGTGGCGGCCGGAGTGTCCAAGGCCCATGCTGATCATGTCACCATATCCGGTTACGAAGGTGGTACCGGGGCGAGTCCGCTGACCTCTATCAAGCACGCAGGTATTCCCTGGGAAATCGGTCTCGCAGATACTCACCAGACACTGGTGATGAACAAGCTCAGGGGCCGGATTGCGGTGCAGGTAGACGGGGGACTTCGAACCGGACGTGATGTTGCTATTGGCGCCTTGCTGGGCGCCGACGAATTCGGCTTTGCCACGGCACCCCTCATTGTACAGGGCTGTATTATGATGCGTAAATGCCACCTCAACACCTGCCCGGTTGGTGTTGCTACCCAGGATCCGGAACTACGAAAGAAATTTACCGGTAAGCCTGAGCATCTGATTAACTACTTTTTCCTGGTTGCTGAAGATCTCCGGAAAATTATGGCAAAGCTGGGATTCAGCAGAGTAAATGAAATGATTGGTCAGTCCGATTGCCTTGACATGCGTAAGGCCGTTCACCACTGGAAGGCACGTGGTCTGGATTATTCGAAAATGCTGGCAAAACCAGAGGCCGCTGAAGGAACCGCGATTTATAATTGTGAGCAGCAGAACCATGGGCTTGAAAATGCGCTGGATCACAGCCTGATCGAGCAATCCAGAATGGCCCTGGAGCGGGGAGAAAAGGTTGTCATTGACGTTGCGGTTCGAAATATTCATCGCACCGTTGGCGCTATGTTGTCGGGCCGAATTGCACAACAATATGGTCACAAAGGGTTGGCTGATAACACCATATTGATCCGAACAAGAGGGACTGCCGGACAATCTTTCGGTGCCTGGCTTGCGCGCGGAATTTCTCTCCAACTCGAGGGTGAAGCCAATGACTACGTTGGCAAGGGTCTTTCCGGCGGTCGTCTCGTCATTCGACCACCAGTTGATGTCGGGTTTGGAGCAGCGGCTAGTAATATTATCGTCGGCAATACGGTTCTGTACGGTGCTATTTGTGGTGAGGCTTATTTTTGTGGTGTCGCGGGAGAGCGGTTTTGTGTACGAAATTCAGGTGCCAGCGCGGTGGTTGAAGGGGTCGGTGATCATGGTTGCGAGTACATGACTGGTGGTGTGGTGGTTTGTCTGGGTTCTACCGGACGAAATTTTGCTGCCGGTATGTCTGGTGGCATCGCTTATGTACTGGATCAGGCAGGGGATTTTGCCTCGCGTTGCAATCAGGAGCAGGTAGACTTGCGGTCGGTAAAAAGAAATTCAGGAATCCGGGATGTCACGGATATGCTGAGTGCGGATGAAACTCGATTACGCCAGCTGATTGAACGTCATCTGGCTTATACTGGAAGCGAAGTGGCCACAGACATCCTGGCTAACTGGACCGACTACCTGGCCAAATTTGTCAAGGTGATGCCATTGGAGTACGAAAAAGCACTGATAAAGCTGGCTCAGGATGCCAACCCTGTGGCGGAGGTCAGTCATGGGTAAAGCCACAGGATTTATCGAAATTGAACGTGAGGATCGACATTTTCTGCCGGTGGAGCAGCGGCTCAGGAATTACCAGGAATTCACCGTAAATTTGGCCGATGAGGTGCTGCGTGACCAGGGGGCAAGATGCATGGATTGCGGCATTCCATACTGTCATACAGGCTGCCCTGTCAACAACCTTATTCCTGACTGGAACGACCTGGTATACAAAGATGACTGGAAGGCAGCCAGCGAGCAATTGCATTCAACCAACAATTTTCCGGAATTTACCGGGCGAATCTGTCCTGCACCATGCGAAGCTTCCTGTACGTTGAATATTGATAATAGCCCGGTGGTCATCAAAACCATCGAGTACAGCATAGTCGAACGTGCCTGGAGTGAAGGCTGGATACGACCGCGGATTCCGCGGCACCGTAGTGGAAAGAGGATTGCAGTGGTGGGCTCAGGCCCTGCTGGTCTTTCCTGTGCGCAACAATTGGTCAGGGCGGGCCATAGTGTTTCGATTTACGAAAAACAGGATCGAAGTGGCGGACTGCTACGCTACGGAATTCCCGATTTCAAACTCGACAAGAAAACCATTGACCGGCGCATGGCGCAAATGAAAGCAGAGGGCGTCCGTTTTCACAGCAATACGCATATTGGAGTAGATCTGCCGGTTAGTTATTTGCTCGAGAATTTTGATGCCGCGGTGCTGGCGGGAGGATGTGAAGTTCCCCGGGAGTTGCCGGTTCCCGGTCGTGAGCTTGCCGGTATTTATTTTGCCATGGATTTTTTACGCAGCAATTCTCGCAGGGTACAGGGAAATGTTGTCCCCGATGCCGACTTTATCTCGGCCCGGGGCAAGCACGTTGTAGTGATTGGTGGCGGCGATACCGGGTCAGATTGTATTGGAACCGCGAACCGTCAACGTGCCGCCAGTATCACCCAGGTTGAAATACTGTCACAGCCCCCTGAAACTGAAGACAAGGCGCTAACCTGGCCCAACTGGCCGCACAAGATGCGGACATCTTCGTCCCAGGAAGAGGGTTGTACTCGCCTTTGGGATGTTGTGACGAAAGCATTTATTGATGACGGGAAAGGAAATGTGAAAGCGGTACGCTGTCGTAAGGTGAGCTGGAAAATGATCGATGGAAATTGGAAAATGGAAGAAATTCAGGGGTCGGATTTTGAACTCAAGGCTGATCTGGTGACATTGGCCATGGGGTTTGTTCATCCGGTATACCAGGGGATGTTGGAAGACTTTGACGTGACCCGGGATTCTCGAGGCAATGTGGAGGCGTCCACTGAAGGGGAAAAAGCTTATCATTGCAACATTGATGGCGTATTTTCAGCTGGCGACATGCGACGCGGTCAATCCCTGGTCGTCTGGGCAATCCACGAAGGCCGACAATGTGCCCGCATGGTGGACAAGTACCTGCGGGAAGACAATAGTCTCTCGGTAGACTGAACAACAGAATCAATAAGTAATGACAAAACCACTCAAGAATGATCGTCTGCTGAGAGCCCTGAGGCGGCAACCGGTTGATTGTACGCCGGTCTGGATAATGCGTCAGGCCGGGCGCTATCTTCCTGAATATCGCGCTACAAGAGCCAAAGCGGGAGACTTTTTGACTTTGTGTAAAACGCCTGAACTGGCTTGCGAAGTAACACTACAACCTCTCCGTCGCTTTCCCCTGGATGCCGCAATCCTGTTCTCTGATATTCTGACGATTCCTGATGCAATGGGGCTGGAATTATCGCTGAATGAAGGGATCGGCCCGAAATTTGCCCGGCCGGTCAGGAGTAAAAGCGATATCGCGGCCTTGCCGGAGTTGGATGTAGAAAAAGACCTTGGCTACGTCATGGACGCCGTGCGATTAGTCAGGAGCGAACTGGATGGTGATGTACCGCTAATCGGGTTTGCCGGGAGCCCCTGGACCCTGGTTACTTACATGGTTGAAGGAGGTGGCAGCAAAGAGTTTGCGCTGGCCAAAGGGCTGGTTTATGACCAGCCACAATCTGCCCATGATCTACTGGCCCGCGTTACCGTGGCGGTGATCGATTATCTCAGGGCTCAGGTCAAGGCCGGGGCTCAGGCACTAATGGTTTTTGATACCTGGGGCGGGGCTCTTTCGACGCCCGGGTATCTGGAGTTTTCCCTGCACTATATGTGTCAGATCGTGGAAGCATTGAAATCCGATCCTGTCACCGCATCCATACCAGTTACACTTTTTACCAAAGGGGGCGGTAACTGGCTTGAGCATATTGCAGACAGCGGTTGTGACGGGGTCGGGCTGGACTGGACCATTTCAATGGCCGATGCGCGACGAAGAATCGGTCACCGGGTAGCACTACAGGGTAACATGGATCCCGCGGTACTGTATGCTTCAGGCGACAAGGTGACCGCAGAAGCCAGTCGGATCATCGATGAATTTGGTGATCATCCCGGGCATATATTCAATCTTGGTCATGGTATTCATCCTGCCATAGACCCGGAACGGGTGGCTGTTCTCGTTGACACGGTACATCGAGTGAGTAGAAGAACCAACTGAAGTAGTAACCGGCGGCAGCTTACTCGGTGGCTTTTCTCTCGGCCTCGCCAAACTGATCCAATTGTTCAATGGTAGCTTTGGTTTGCCATTTTTCCTTGTACCGAGAATAGGGCATGCCGTAGACTGCCTCGCGTGCCTGGTCATAGTCCATGCTGATGCCACGTTCCGATGCTTCTGACAAATACCATTTGGAAAAACAGTTGCGGCAAAAATAAGCCAGGTTCATCAACTCAATGTTCTGAACCTCGGGATACTTTTGCAGATGTGCGATCAGTTTGCGAAACAATGCGGCTTCAATTTCCAGCTTATCCTGACTGGAGATTTCTGGCGGAATTTTCTGGTTCATACGATACTCTCATTGGTTGCAATTCTTCTGTGATTCCTTTTCATCAGATTAGTAGCATAGCGCGTTTGCACCACATCGACCAGCACCACAACAAAGATAACAAAGTAGAAGGTTGCCTTGCTCATGGGTAGAATCGGGTGACTAAATACCTTGAGGTGAGCCAGATGAGCGCCTTCGGTTAGCAGCATAATTCCGACGATAAATAAAATAAACAGGCCGATCACCTCATACATTCGATTTTTTTCGAGGAAAGCTGCGACATGGTCAGCTAACCAGATCATTAGCATTCCTCCGATTACAATGGCCAATGCCATCACCGGAAATACTTTGGTCAATGCCATGGCACTCAAAATCGAGTCAAAAGAAAATATCACATTCATGATCACAATAAGCCCCAATGCCCTGGTAAATGAACTGCCGGATTTGTCATCCAGACCCAAATCCTCGAGGATCAGCATATGCATAATTTCCTTGAATGCGGTATAGATAATAAAAACCCCGCCAAACAGGACGATTATACTGTGAAGATTGAATGAACCCTCCAGAACTTCGCTAAAAGAGAAGGTAACAAGGGTGTCCTGGAATAACGAAATTATCCTCACCAGAACGAAGAGCAAGACGATTCGCAATACCACCGCTAGCCCGATTCCCCACCGCCTTACCGATGCTCGCCTGGCCGGTTCAACCCGTTTTGATTCCAGTGAAATATAAAGAAGATTGTCAAAACCCAGCACTGCCTGAAGCAGAGTCAGCATGATCAACGTAAAAAGATTCTCAAAATTGAACAATTCCAATTATTTTTCCTTTGTTATGAAGTTATCGTACAGTGGTTTCAACAGATAGCATATATCAGAGCCCTCGATATGATGCAATACAAGGCCAATCCCGGGGGGCGTTCTCAATGGCTCGAAGGGCCACGCCCCACTTTTCCCTCAGCGGCGTTATCATTCGCTCGCGGAGATAACTCCACTACGCTCATTCTTTCTTGCCGGGAAAGAACTGGGCATGGTAGCGATGACGTAGTCATTAAGAACGTCCCCTAACATTATGGCAACTATTCCAACCTTACCGTTTGTTATAATCGGACTTCGCAATTCGTTTCCTCTATAGTCTGTCCATGTCATCATCCTGCTCCACCGAACATGCCGTTGAACATGCCAGATCGGTACTCCAGATCGAGGCTGACGCGATCGTTGCCATGGGTTGCAGAATTGGTGCAGCTTTCGAGCAGGCTTGTCGGCTTGTTCTTGGCTGTAGCGGGCGCGTGGTGGTCATCGGTATGGGTAAGTCGGGCCATATCGGAGGCAAGATCGCATCAACCCTTGCCAGTACCGGTACACCCTCCTTTTTTGTTCATCCGGGAGAAGCCAGTCATGGCGATCTCGGAATGATTACACCGGATGACCTTGTCATCGCCATTTCCAATTCCGGAGAAACATCTGAGGTGATCACAATTCTACCCATCGTCAAACGCATTGGTTCAGGATTGGTTGTTTTTACCGGCAATCAAAAATCCACTCTTGCCAGGCAATCTGATGTCTGTCTGGATGTCAGCGTGGCAAAGGAAGCCTGCCCGCACAATCTGGCGCCTACCGCAAGTACGACTGCGACCCTGGCCATGGGGGATGCCTTGGCAGTGGTGGTGCAAAAATTACGAGGATTCTCCGAGCAAGACTTTGCGCGTACCCACCCGGCAGGAACGCTTGGTAAGCGGTTGCTGTTGTATGCCAGCGACTTGATGCACCAGGGAGAGCAATTGCCAATTGTAAAGTCAGATGCAAAGCTGCAGGAATTGCTGTTGGAAATGTCAACGAAGTCTTTGGGTATGGCGGGTATTGTCGATGCCAAAGGAAAATTACTGGGGATGTTTACGGATGGTGATTTGCGCCGAACCCTGAATAATGGAGTGGATATTTATAGTAGTCGAGCCATTGATCTGGCAAACCAGAATCCATACACCATTCATCCGGATACCCTGGCGGCGGAAATTGTCAAAATTATGCGCGACTATGCGCAGCAGGGACCGCATGCGATCAACAGCGTTTTTGTGGTCGACGACCGGGGAGTGGTCGTTGGTGCGCTCAACACCCACGACTTGCTGCGTGCGGGTGTGATTTAATCGATGATGTGATGTTTGAGCTTCGTGAAAACTTGATCCTGGCTGCTGTTTTTCTGGTCCTGGTAACACTATCCATCTGGCTGCGATATTTTCTGTTGGTTGAACCGACAGTGGAATTGTCTGTAGAGGAACAAAATTCAGCGGACTACTATATTGAAAACTTCGTTTCAACTGGTATGGATGAGCTTGGCAAAAAGTATGAATTGAGGGCGGATCGAATGGTGCATTACCCTTATGGCGATCGTGCTTTACTGGATAATCCCCATATTGTCCAATACGACCTGAATCAGACGCCGAGGCATGTATACGCAGATTCCGGTTGGCTCTACAATAGTGCCTCCAAAATTCTGTTAACCGGAAATGTTCGGGTGATTCAGAGTCAGACCGAATCTGTGGGAGGTATTTCCATGGGCGAAAAAATGGTCATTATTCTTGATAAAAAGAGAGGCTAAGTTGATGTATGCAAGAACGCTCTGGCTTTTATTGCTGGTTATTACTAATGTAAGCTACGGGCTTGATAGCGATCAGGAGCAACCAGCTACGCTGGAGGCCAATGATTTTGAGCTTGATATGAAAACCGGCGTCAGAACCTATCGCGGCAATGTCGTCTACCGCCAGGGCTCTATTCGTCTCGATTGCGACGAGCTGGTGACTGAATTCAATGCTGACGGAGATCTGGATAAAGCAGTTTGCACCGGTGATCCCGGAACGTTCAAGCAGAGGCCGGAAGATTCCGATGACGATATGGTCGGCAAAGCAAGAAAAATCGTAGTTGACCAGGTTGAACAAATTGTGATCCTGAAAAGTCGAGCGGAAGTGAACCAGGGAGGCACCCGGATGTCCGGTCGCCTGATCACCTATAACCTGGAAACAGAAAAAGTAATCGTTAAAGGTGATTCCAAAGCGCCTGCCGAAACAGCTACAGCATCAGCCGAACCAAAGTCCGGGGAGCCTGAATCAACGGGTGATCAGGGAACATCATCTTCAGAAACGTCCTCTTCAGCGACAGAATCAGAAGCCAGTTCACGCCCGACACTGATTATTCAGCCACGTAAAAAGAAAGATAAAAACTGATTGCGCTGACATTCAGCCGCGCTTTAATTAATACACTCGAACTCGTCAACAAATAACCTGTTCCGGAATGCGAACTCTGACTGCCAAATCGCTGGTTAAGAAGTATAAACATAACGTGATCGTCAATGGTGTAGATCTGGTGGTTACGGATAATGAAGTGGTTGGATTACTCGGCTCAAATGGTGCCGGTAAAACAACCTGTTTCAATATGATCATCGGGTTGGTCCGGGAATCGTCGGGAAGTGTTTACCTCGACGATGAGGAAATTACCGGATTACCGATGCATGAACGTGCACGCCTGGGGATTGGTTATTTACCCCAGGAACATTCTGTTTTTCGCAAGTTGACCAGCGAGGAAAACATCCTGGCAGTGCTGGAAACCACCGGCAAGCATACTGCCGAGGAAAGAAACAGAATCAGCCAAAATTTGCTTGAAGAATTTGGTATTGATCATCTGCGCAACAAGCTCACAATACAACTATCCGGAGGTGAGCAACGAAGGGTAGAAATCGCGCGTGCGCTGGCCCTCGAGCCTTCATTTATTTTGCTGGATGAACCTTTTGCCGGGGTGGATCCTATCGCAGTCAAGGATATTCAGCAGGTGATCACATTGCTGAAGGATCGTGGTATCGGTGTACTGATTACTGACCACAATGTACGTGAAACACTCGGTATATGTGATCGGGCTTATATCCTGCACCTGGGAGAGGTATTGATTGCCGGATCGCCCTCAGTCATTATGCAGGATCAGCGGGCGCGAGATGTATACCTTGGACACGATTTCAGAATGTAAGGCATCATCAACCGGACATTATAGCATTATAAATCGGTCAGGAAATTGACCTCGCAGGGTTACCCATTGAAGCGAATTTCGTTACAATGATTCCCTAATGACACCCTCCAGAGTGGATGAAACCGGCACTTAGTCTTAAACAAAGTCAGCGTCTGACCATGACGCCTCAACTGCAGCAGGCAATTCGGCTGCTGCAGATGAACACCGCCGAATTGTCCGAAGAATTGCTCCATGCTCATGAATCCAACCCGCTATTGGAGTTAGAGGAGGCGGCTCAGCGTCAGGAGATTGCTCACAATGACGAGGTTACCGAGATTAATTCAAGTGATGAGTCTCGAGAATCGTTTAACGCAGATTGGGTTAGCGCTCAACCTGGAAGCCGCAGTTCCACGCCTGTGCTGCGGGAACGAGCTGAGTTTGATATTCCAGACACACTGGCGACAACCACATTGAAGCAATCCCTGACTTCTCAGTTGGCATTGCTCGGGATTTCGTCTGAGCAGCGTCAGGTTGCCGACCATATCATTCAGTATATTGATGATGCCGGTTACCTGGAAATACCTTTGGAGGAAATTCACCAGGAGTTAAATGCAGAATCGACCTGTACTTTCGAGCAAGTAGCTGCAGGCCTTGAACTGGTGCAATCACTTGATCCTCCAGGTGTAGGTGCGGCTAGTCCTGAAGATTGCCTGTTACTTCAATTGAATAGTCTGGAAGAAATCTTTCCCGGCTATGAGGTCGCGAGAGAAATTATTTGCCATTACCTCCCGCTTCTGGCCGAACGCAACTATCGCCTTTTACAGCGCAAGTTGGGTGTGGACGAACAGGAGTTAAAGCTGGCGGTGGAATTGATTCGTCATCTTAACCCTCATCCGGGATTCAGTGTAGGGCAGTTGTCGGTAAACTACATTACACCGGATGTAATTGTAGAGCACCGAAAAGATGCCTGGCTGGCCAGGCTAAACACCGGAGCGCTGCCCAGGGTCGCGATTAATCGTGCTTATCAGGAGCTAATTACCGAAAATTCGCGCAGCGAGAAATATTCGAATATGAGAGAGCAGTTGCAGGGGGCAAAATGGTTACTGTCGAATATCGAAAAACGACACAGTACGATTCTCGCTGTGGGGTCGCAAATTGTCGAACGACAGCAAGCATTTTTTGAGCAAGGGCCTGTTGCTATGAAACCCATGATCCTGAAAGATGTAGCTGAGGCGCTGGATATTCATGAGTCTACTGTTTCACGCGCTACCAGTGGCAAGTATATGTTGACGCCCCTCGGTATGTTTGAGCTCAAATACTTTTTCTCCCCCGAGCTTGGATCGGAGAACGGTGCCGGAACATCCGCGGTAGCAATCCAGACTTTAATTAGCAATTTGATAGAGCAAGAATCTCCGGTAAAACCAATAAGCGATATGAAATTATCCCAGATCCTGAAAAACCAGGGAATTGAAGTAGCTCGCCGAACGGTCGCCAAATATCGGGAGCAGCTGAAAATCCCTCCATCCAGCAAGCGAAAAATATTGTAGAGAGCTGACATTTGGAAAGTTACGGCACAATAAAAGGGAATCCTGTTCATTGATGAACGGAAATTCTGAGTCAGGAAAATGGCCCCAGGTGGTCATTCAAGTACACCCTGAAAAAGGGCATATGGATATATCCAGTAAGAATCCAACAAATTTCACGGTCGCAAAAATGCGATATCACTAACCCTGAAAGAGGCGTAAATATGCAAATATCAATTAGCGGACATCATTTGGACATCACTGAGTCGCTTCACAACCATGTATCAGAGAAGGTAGAGAAAATTTCCCGACATTTCGATCATGTCACCAATACCAGCGTGGTATTGCAGGTTGAGAAGAAAAGGCATGTTGCGGAGGCCACAATCAACGCTAAAGGCGCTATGATTCATGCCTCAAGCACCTGTGATGATATGTACGCCGCAATTGATTCCATGGTAGGCAAGCTGGATCGCCAGGTAATTAAACATAAAGAAAAATTAAGCAACCATCACCGCACAGATGTTTCACTTAACCAGGCTGTTGACTGACCAGAGTTCTGTTCATGTGCCCCCCCGTTGAACCTGACGGGACGGACCCGAAAATATCCGAGTATCTAAGTTCTGACAGAATCGTACTTGACCTCGATACGACCAGTCGAAAAAGACTTTTTGAGCATATTGCTGAAATTGCCAGTGCAGGTGTTGATCAAATCAGTGCGGAATGTGTTCTTAAAACCATAACCGAGCGCGAACGTATTGGCAGCACCGCCCTTGGTCGTGGAATCGCGGTACCCCACGGGCGGATCGAAAATCTGACCCGGCCGGTGATAACGGTCATCAGATTAAAATATCCCATTCAATACGATGCGCCGGATGATCTCCCGGTCTGGTTGGCGGTAGGGTTACTGGTTCCTGCAGAAGCCAACGAAAGTCATCTCAAATTACTGGCCGTGTTGGCAGCCTGCTTTCACAATAAAGATTTTGTGGATTCGTTGAAAATGTGCCAGACTGCACAGCGTGTCAGTGAGTTATTTGATGCTTCAATAACACCGTGAAACCTTCACTATCTGCCACCCGGTCAAGGCAATTTCTATTGGCTGATCTGTTTGCGGATTTGCCTGGCATACAGTGGTTTAACGAGGTTGATAAAACCATAGACAGTTGCTACCAGCATGCCAATCTGTTTGGATACCTGAATCCACTGAGGTCCACACCCATCCAGTTGGTCGACAAAGTTGCCGTCGAATGGTTGTTCAGTCTTGGTGGTAGCGAATTGAGGGAGTCACCCTGCTTTGATCCGGATCAGTCGGTGGTAACCATTATGTGCGATGGATTGAGCCCTAACCCCAGTATTCGCGAAATTTGTCTGCAAAATAAAATTATTCTATTACGCACTTCTGCGGCTGCAGCATCTGTGCTCGATATACTTCAGAGTAAATTACCACAGCTGTTGTCTCCCCGATGCAACAAGCATGGCGTATTTCTCGCGATAATGAATACCGGGGTGTTAATAACCGGGGTCAGCGGCGTTGGTAAAAGCGAGGTCGGACTGGATCTGGTTCAACGGGGACACCAACTGATCGCAGATGACGCAGTGGATATCTATCGCAGGGATGGCACCGAACTCATTGGTGAGTGTTCGGCGACATTGCGTGGACACATTGAAATTCGGGGACTGGGAATAATCAATATCGAGAAGATGTTTGGTCCATCATCGGTACTGGAATCTTACAAGGTTCAACTGATCATCGATCTAAAGGACGCCACAAACGTCGAAATTCGCAATCTTGATCGACTTCAGCCGAGCCTCGACAATGTTGAAATACTGGGCATAGAGGTCCCCTGCCTGAGTATGCTGGTAGCGCCCGGGCGCAATCTTTCGGTACTCGTGGAAGTAGCGACGCGGGATTATCTTCTACGAATGTCAGGAGTTGATAGCAGTCTCGAATTTATTGCCCAACATGACGATATTATACGCAGAGGTGGCACTGGATGAAACTGCTGGCTACTGACCTGATCATTATCAGCGGACTGTCCGGTTCCGGAAAAAGTGTGGCGCTTCAATCGCTGGAAGATATCGGTTACTTCTGTATCGATAATTTGCCGGCAGTACTGCTACCCGACTTCAATCGTTTTTTGCCGGATCACACCTCGGGAACAACCGATGAAATTATCGGTGCTGCGGTCAGCATCGATTCGCGCAATAAACAGTTTCTGTCAGAGCTGGATCAAAAACTGGTAGAGCTCGAGCAGCATGGGCGCGCTTGCCGTATTCTTTTTCTCCAGGCTGAGGAACAAAAACTCGTCAGAAGATTCAGTGAAACACGACGCAAGCATCCCCTGACTGACGAAACGACACCACTGATTGAGGGTATTCGGCAAGAACGGGAAAAGCTTCAGCCGCTGCACGATCGAGCAGAAAAAATAATTGATACCACTGAAACCACCCCCCACGAGTTACGTGGACTGGTGCGAGATTTCGCTGGTGGTTCCAGTGTCAACGGGCCATTGTTGTTGATTGAATCGTTCGGATTCAAATTCGGCTCTCCCCGGGAAGCTGATTTTGTGTTTGATGTTCGTTGCTTGCCGAATCCTTATTGGGAAGTGAATTTGCGGTCACTCAATGGTAAAGATGCCGCAGTCAGGGAATTTCTTGCAAGTCAGCCAATGGTCGTCGAAATGACTGAGGGAATATTCGGCTTCCTGGGTAAATGGTTACCCGGATTCGCCAATGAAAATCGCAGCTATATCACCGTTGCCATAGGGTGCACCGGAGGCCAGCACCGCTCGGTTTATATATGCGAGCAACTGGGCAGCTGTTTTAGAGAACACGATATGAATGTTCAGGTTCGGCATAGACAGCTTGAGGAGTTAATAGAGCATCGGGACAATGATCCTGGAATCCTCAGTTGACCGCTTACCCAAGTACTCAAGTTATTGAAAATATGAAACCTCTTGCCTTTTTTTGTTTTCACTCAGTGAGGGAACAGCGCTGCACCGCGAATAGTACGTTTGTGGCGGCGCATTGCTGCGTTGCAACTCCTTGGAATAGAATGACTATTCCGCGTCATAGCGCCTTGCACTACACCCCCACAAACACACTCTTCACGATGCTCAACTGAGGATTCCAGGATGATTGAAACAACAATTTTGGTAGTCAATAAACTCGGTCTGCATGCTCGCGCCGCGTCAAAACTGGTAAAGCTGACCGCCGGTTTCTCAAGTTCGATCAAATTGTCAGGGAGAAAACAGGAAGTCGATGGGAAAAGTATCATGGGTGTTCTGATGCTCGCTGCCGCCCAGGGTTCTGAACTTGTGTTAACTGTGGATGGGCCAGATGAGGCAGCGGCATCAACTGCGATTAACGAGCTATTTACCGATTACTTTGGTGAGGGAGAGTAGCTTGCTCCCGCCAGGTTTGATTGATCTTGGGATGCAATCCTGATGCTTGCC
This sequence comes from uncultured Gammaproteobacteria bacterium, assembly GCA_964403545.1. Lineage (GTDB taxonomy): Bacteria > Pseudomonadota > Gammaproteobacteria > Arenicellales > Poriferihabitantaceae > VYFG01. Next base: position 9,390 of record CAYOGN010000139.1, on the reverse strand, counting down.
CTCCATGGAACTGGAGTAGGTGCCGGAATCGCGATCGGTAAAGCGCGGGTCATCAGTCGCGCTGGTGATAGCGTCAGCCAGTATAAAATTGCTGAAGAGGATACCGGGTCGGAAATTCTCCGATTGGAACAGGGTATACAGAAAGCTTGTCGTTCCCTTGATGTGCTGAAAGCGGAATTTGGTGGCAATGCGCCCGATGAAGTAGTGGCATTGCTGGAAGCCCATACCCTGATGCTGATGGACCCGATGATCAGGGAAGAATCCGCTAACCTGATTCGACAGCAGAAGATCAACGCAGAATTCGCCCTGAGCCAGCATGGAAAACGACTTGAGCAGGTATTCGAGCAGATTCACGACCCTTATCTGAGTAGTAAATCGGCCGACGTTGCCCAGGTCGTTCAGCGGATAATTGGCGCAATGATGGATGCCGAAGAAACCCTTGGCGATCAACCCGAAGGATCTTTTGATCGTGAAATTATTATCGCCAATGACCTTACGCCGGCAGATACCATTGAACTCCGCAAGCATCAAATTGCCGGCTTCGTAACAAATCTGGGCGGGCCTGTCTCACATACCGCGATACTCGCCCGGAGCATGAAAATACCTGCCATCGTTGGTCTTCATGGGGCCAGTCGTTATTTGCATACCGGCGACCTGCTCATCATTGATGGAAAGCGAGGCGTTATACTGGCGAGCCCGGATGAGTCTACCCTCACTGCTTATCGTCGCCGCGGTGAAAAAATATTTCGCCGCAATCAGGTGCTTGAAACCTTACGTGGGTCAGAGGCCATTTCACTGGATGGACACCATGTGTCCCTGATGTCAAATATCGAGTTGCCCGATGAGATCGCGCTGAGCGTCTCACAAAATGCGGCTGGCGTCGGTTTGTACAGAACCGAATTCCTGTTTATGAATCGATCCATAATGCCTGATGAAGAAGAGCAGGTTGCGGTTTATCGTGAATTACTGGAAAAAAGTAACTCCACGGTCACCATAAGGACCCTGGATCTCGGCGCTGACAAGCAGGTTGATGGCGGTCGTACCCGGGATACCCAGATTACCAATCCGGCCATGGGATTGCGTGCGATCCGTTTGTGTCTCCATGACCCTGGTCTGTTTAAACCACAATTACGGGCTATATATCGGGCTTCTGCTTACGGACAGGTGCGCATGATGATACCAATGGTGTCCAACGTTGAGGAGTTAAATCAGCTGTACCGATTGATCGATGAGGTAAAGCGGGAGTTGACCGGACAGCAACTTCAGTTTGACCCGGAAATGCCAGTGGGGGGCATGATTGAAGTGCCGGCGGCGGCGATCGCTGCTGATATATTTGCCAGTAAACTGGATTTTATGTCTATAGGTACCAATGATCTGATTCAATACACCCTTGCTATTGATCGAATCGATGATGAAGTTAACTATCTATATGACCCCATCCACCCTGCGATTCTACGCCTTGTTAAAAACGTCATTGATGCTGGTCGAACTGCGGGTATTCCCGTGTCGATGTGCGGTGAAATGGCAGGAGATCCGGATTACACCAGAATTTTACTGGCCCTGGGTTTACGGGAATTTAGTATGGATCCGGCCTCTTTGCTTGAAGTCAAACAAAAGGTACGGCTGAGTGACGTTGCACAACTGGAATCAGCATTGCCTTCAATCATGGGGGCAGTGGAACCGGAGGACCTGCACCGGCAAGTCCTGTTACTCAACCAGTAATCTTTGATGGCGAACAAAAAAAAGGGAGTAATTCAGCGACTGGCTGATGCGTTTGGTTATTCCTGCAAGGGCCTGGTTGCAGCCTGGCAAAATGAACAGGCATTTCGCCAGGAAATTCTCGCCAGTGTATTGTTGATCCCGTTGGCGATCGGGATTGGTGACAATGGAGTGGAACGGGCCCTGCTTGTGGCGACTGTGTTGCTGGTTCTGCTGGTGGAATTAATCAACTCCGCCATTGAGGCTGTGGTAGACCGAATTGGTGATGAACATCATGTGCTAAGCGGTCGTGCAAAGGATATGGGATCGGCAGCAGTGTTGCTATCACTTATACTGTTGGTGGTCGTATGGGTCTTTGTAATATTTTGAGCCAGACCAGGGTTGCCCCGGCAGCAAGGATCACTAAATGCCGCTATGGAACGACACCGGCAGCTAAAAAAGTTGGTTACTGACGAATACCATAGCCGCTGTTTAACAGCCTGAGGTTCAGCAGGAACAGCGTTATCGAGAATCCAACAATGATGGTATAGGAAATCAGTAAACTAATGTCAGATACTCCCAGAAAACCGAATCGAAACGCATTGATCATGTAAAGGATCGGATTGATATGGGATACAGCCTGCCAAAATTCTGGCAGTAGATTGATCGAATAAAAAATCCCGCCGAGATAGGTCAATGGAGTCAGAATAAAGGTGGGGACAATGGACACGTCGTCAAACTTCTGGGCAAATAGTCCATTCAAAAATCCGCCCAATGAAAATAGCAAAGCGGTCAGCATGATTACGCTAATCATGACAAAAATATTGTGTATAGACAGCTTGCTGAAAAACAGTGATACCATGGTTACCACAATTCCTACCATCAGGCCACGCACCATGCCGCCGGTAGTGTAGCCAAGCAGGATTACTGCATTCGGCGTTGGCGATACCTGGATCTCTTCAATGGAGCGCTGAAATTTGCTGCTGAAAAAAGACGACGAGACATTGGCATAGGAACTGGTAATTACCGACATCAAAATCAACCCGGGTACGATAAAATCCATGTAACGAAATCCATCCATAGTGCCGATTCGGGCTCCAATGAGATTGCCAAAAATAACAAAGTAAAGTGAGGTGGTGATTACGGGTGGCAACATGGTCTGCTGCCAGATTCGGGTGAAACGGGTAACCTCCTTACGCACAATAGTAAGGTAAGCGATCCACATTTGTTGCCAGTTCATAAGTGGTTTTTGTTGTTGACCCCATCGATCAACTCCATAAATAGCTGCTCCAGGCGATTTGATTTGTTGCGCATGCTCTGCACTTTTATATTATTGTCATTCAATATCCGAAAAATTCCGTTGAGACCCTGATCCCTGGAAATATTCACTTCCAGGGTAGCTGGACTGATCAGACTCCACTTTCCCCGATCAAAATCGGGCAAATTCTCCAGCGGTTTCTGCAAATCGAGAATAAAAACTTCACGATGCAGCTTGGACAGTAGTTTCCGGATACTGGTATTTTCTACGACCTCTCCGCAATCGATAATCGCAATATTGCGGCAAAGGTTCTCCGCCTCTTCAAGGTAGTGGGTGGTCAGGATGATGGTGGTGCCCTGTTCATTTATCTCTTTGATAAATTTCCACATAGAGCGTCGTATTTCTATATCCACCCCGGCGGTTGGCTCGTCCAGAATCAATAACTGCGGTTCGTGTACCAGCGCCCGGGCGATCATTAATCTACGTTTCATGCCACCAGAAAGCTGGCGTGTAATGTCATTGCGCTTCTCCCACAGCCCAAGTTGTTTCAGGTACTTTTCGGCACGCTTACAGGCAATCTTTCTGTTAATTCCATAATAACCCGCCTGATGAGTTACGATCTGCAGTGGCGTTTCAAATACGCTGAAGTTAATTTCCTGGGGGACTACACCAAGGAAGGATTTTGCCAGAGGAAAATTTCGATCAATATCAACCCCGAAAATTTCCACCTTTCCCGCGGTCTTGTTGATCAGCGAAGAAATAATCCCGATGGCAGTGGATTTGCCTGCCCCATTCTTGCCCAGTAACGCGAAAAAATCGCCCCGGGCAACTTCCAGGTCGATGCCTTTGAGTGCGTGGAAGCCATTGGAATATATTTTTTCCAGGCTTTTGATGGATAGTGCAACCGTCATTAAAGGCCCCTCAAGTCTTTTTTCATTTTGACATGAAGAATGCCCGCATCAATAAATTCATCACCAAACCTGGTAAACCCTTCCCGGTGATAAAAACCCTGGGCAAGAGTTTGCGAGTCGAGAATCACTTCGTTTAAACCAGCTTTTCTCGCAACATCGATCAGTGCATGTAACAGGGCCTGGCCAACTCCTTTTCCACGCCACGGTTTTAACACCGCCATTCGACCAATTTTTCCATTGTCCAGAAGGCGACCTGTTCCAATCGGGTTATTGTTACTATCCCGTGCCAACGCATGAGTATAGTGAACGTCCATGGGGTCACGTTCGAGGTCTGGAGGAACATTCTGCTCATTGATAAATACTTCGTCTCTAATTGCGCTGAGCTGGTCTGCATTGTTCGTCCAGTCTACAATGGAAACGCTGAAACTGGTCATGGAGTGAGTTCCATCGTGGTTTCCTTGCCCGGTTTACCCGAGGTTATTCTGAGCGGAACCGGATTTTCGTCCTGACGAAGCCAGACGCGGACAGTTCTTGTTGGATCATCCTGTCGGGTATAAACAATTTTGTTGCTATCGAACGTACCGGCGAGTACGGTAACGCTTTCCTGTACAGGTTTATCAAGTAGATACTGTCGCGCCCGTTTGGCACTGATGGAGAGAATTTTTTTCCCGGAAAGGGAAGACAGATCAGCGAACACCAGTGCCAACGGAAATGCGTCCGCATCCAGCCAACTGCCCGCTTCAAATTTTTGCGGCTCCCCGTCACTGAACCGAATGACCCGGTTTTCATAATCTACCGTATAACTACGATGTACCGTACCGGTTTCATTTAGAATTTCCTTACCCCGACTTAATCGCAGCTCACCGTCTACATGCTCAAAATCTGACTCGATGGTGAAACTTTGCAAAAAAATTGTCGCTACCAGACTCAGATGACTGACAGATCTAACCTGGTATCCTGACTCAGTCCGGGTGATGAATACTTCTATATCTCCCGCACTGGTACCTTGATAATCCACCGCGTAGCGCAGGGTCTGGTTGGCAAGATCGAGGGCACTGGCTGGCCAACAAATAAATGATAGCAAACACAGCAAAATGCCCCGGGAAATTGCCCGTTTTATCGGTAATATTTTTTGCCGTGGCTCAGTCATGTTGCTCTTCCTCCAGATTGAATATGACAGATCCATTTTCTACCCGTACCCGGCCCTCGGCAAACCACTGAATAACTCGTGGATATATCACATGTTCTTGCTCCAGGACTCTGACCCTTAGCGTTTCAGCATCGTCATCTGGCTCAATGGTAACCCGGCACTGGAGAATTTGAGGGCCATCGTCCAGCACCTCGGTAACCAGATGGACGGTGGCGCCATGTTCTTTCTCCCCCGCATCCAGTGCTCGCTGATGGGTATTGGTTCCCTTGAATTTGGGTAATAATGACGGGTGGATATTCAGTATCTTGCTACGATACTTCGCCACCAACCCCGCTGATAGAATGCGCATAAATCCTGCCAACACAATAAAATCCGGTTGAAAGGAGTCAATCAGCCGGGCAAGGTTGCGGTCATACTGAATCCGCTCGGGGTGATCGCAATCAGGTGCAACCCGGGTTGGAATGTTGGCCTTTCGTGCTCGCATCAGTCCATAGGCATTTTCCCTGTTGCTGATAACTACCGCAATCACAGCTTTGAGCTTTCCATTTCCAATGGCATCGATAATTGCCTGCAGGTTGGACCCGTTCCCCGAGATTAATACCACCAGGGTTAACGGTTTGCCGGAACCATTTCCCGGGTTCACCAGTGAACTATCCATGATTATCTTGAAAGGACTCTAATTCAGACAGGCAAATTCAGATACTCGACTCCTGTAGCTGCCTCCGATGCCACGGTCCGGCCTATAGCGTATACCATTTCACCGTTTTGTTGCAAAATCCTGGTTGCCCGCAGTTGATCGGATGGGTCAACCACCACAATCATGCCAATTCCACAGTTGAAAGTACGAAGCATTTCCTGTAACTCGATTGATCCCTGATCCTGTAGCCAGCGGAATATCTCCGGAAATTTCCAGCAAGCCAGATCAATCTCGGCCTTGACTCCACGAGGTAAAACCCTGGGCAAGTTTTCGGTAATGCCGCCGCCGGTGATATGGGATATTGCTGCCACTGATACTGTAGCAAGTAAATGCAAAATTGACTTTACGTAGATACGGGTAGGGGTGAGCAGAGTCAACCCAAGGCTGCTGTCAGCAAACGGGGAATCGACGTCGTCTTTACTTCGTTCAAGAACTTTCCGTATAAGCGAAAAACCGTTTGAGTGGACCCCTGATGAGGCCAGGCCAAGAATTACCTGGCCTGGTTTGACTCTGTGCGGGGATTGTAGCGCGTCCTTTTCGACGATACCTACGGCAAAACCAGCGAGGTCGTAGTCCCCGGATTTGTACATACCGGGCATCTCGGCAGTTTCACCACCGGTGAGGGCGCATCCAGCCTGATAGCAGCCCTCTGCAATACCGCTGATAACGGCTTCAGCCTGGTCCAGATTGAGTTTGCCAGTGGCGAAGTAATCGAGAAAGTACAGTGGTTCCGCTCCAGCTACGATAATATCATTCACACACATTGCGACCAGATCGATACCAATGGTGTCGTGCTGGTCGACGATAGTGGCCAGTTTGAGCTTGGTACCGACACCATCGGTGCCCGAAACCAGCACCGGGTTTTTATAGCGACCCAGCGGTAATTCAAACAGAGCGCCAAATCCGCCAAGCCCACCCATTACTCCGGACCGGTGGGTACGCCGCACCGCTGGCTTTATTCTCTCGACCAGGGAATTGCCAGCATCTATATCAACACCACTATTGCGATAACTGAGTGGTTTGCCGGGGGAGTTTGAGCTGGTCAATGTGTTTGCAGGGTCAAATAAACGTGGATTATGCCTTATCCTGATTCTGCTGTGTCAGAAGGATGAACAGGTTTCAACGTGACCATTAACCCAAAGGCACGTAAAATAGGGCTGTCTAACATTTATTTCACGTTATACATTTTTTGTCGTTGTATTCCTTGCTCAGGTAATGATTTCACAAATTCCTAATTTATTGACGCTACTTCGAATTGCCGCCTGCCCGGTACTGGTGTTGGTGCTGGACGCGGGCAATTACGAGGCGGCGCTACTGCTGTTCCTTATAGCCGGAATTACTGATGGTCTTGATGGATATATTGCCAAGCGATTTAACTGTGCTTCTACCCTTGGCGCTATCCTGGATCCAATCGCGGACAAATTGTTGATCTCCAGTGCCTATGTCATGCTCGCACTGCTCGGTGATATCCCTTTCTACCTTTTAGTGGTGGTTATATTTCGTGATCTGGTGATTATTGTTGGTTATTTCGTATTGAATATGGTGACGAAGGGAGAGGTGCCGATACACCCGATTTATTCAAGCAAAGTGAATACCTTCCTCCAGATTGCATTAGTGGTATTTGTCCTGGTTGAAAAATCAGGCTGGTTGACGACTCCCGTTCCCATGGCGATCAATGCGATGATTATCGGGGTGGTGGTCACTTCCGTGTTTAGTGGCTCACAATATGTATGGCGTTGGGGTATCAAGCGCGACCTGTCGTGAGGTTTGACAGGTCAACTGACCTTACACTGATCACATTGATAGAGCGCAAGTGAGTCAGCAGGTTGTTATTCCGGTGTCCGGGGTTAACGAGTTAACCCTGGAGAATTTTAATGATAATGGTAACGAAACCCTGGTTCAACAGTTGGTTAGCCTGGTGGATGGGGGCCGATCCCATCCCGTACTGTTTTTTTGGGGCATTTCCGGATCCGGCAAAACTCATTTGCTTAGTGCCTGCTGTGAACTGGCAGCCAGCGATGGCCGCCCCTATCGATATCTGTCCCTGGGAGATGATGGCATCGACCTGTTGACCACAACCAAACTCGAACCAAAAACCCTGATTTGTCTGGATAACCTGCAAAGACTGAACTCCCGTAACCTGCAGCAACCAGATCTGCTATTGCTGTATGAACAGACTATTGCCAGCGGTGGCAGTTTGATTGCCACGGCGAGAGTCCCGTTAAATCAGATTGAAATAGAATTGCCAGACCTCGAATCGAGATTATCTTCGGGTGGTACTTTTCATCTTCAAATGCTGAGCGACATTCACAAGCGTCATGTGCTGCAACAGCGTGCAGTTCTGAGAGGGTTTGAACTTAATAATAAGGTGCTGGATTTCATTATGAGTCGATTTGACCGTGATACGGTTTCTCTGTTTGCCCTGCTGGATCTTATTGACAGTGCATCATTGGCGCATCAGAGAAAGATTACGGTTCCATTCGTTCGCAGCATCATGCAGTAGCGCAGAACGATTACAGGCTGCTGCCGTTAAGGGCAACCGCAGTATTGGCGACGCGCCGACCCAGAATATAACCAAGTTGAATTTCTTCCCGGGTCAATGGTGCATTATTGCTGCTACCGGCAACATGGCTGGCGCCGTATGGCGTACCTCCTGATCGGGTGTGTGCCAGTGGAGTATCGTTGAAGGGGATCCCGATCATGACCATACCGTGATGAATGAGAGGGAGCATCATACCAAGCAGAGTGCTTTCCTGGCCGCCGTGCATGCTCGAGCTGGAGGTGAATACGGCTGCGGGTTTGTCTTTTAGCACGCCAGATAACCATTGCGACGCAGTCTGGTCAAAAAAGTATTTGAGTGGCGCAGCGATGGTGCCGAACCTTGTCGGACTGCCGAGGATGAGCCCGTCACATTGCTCCAGGTCATCAATAGTGACAAAAACATCACCACGGTCGGGGATTTCCGGTTCGGTGGCTTCACAGACAGTGGAAACGGGCGCTACCGAACGCAGCAATGCTTCGCAATTGTCAACACTTTCCACACCATGCCCCACCTGGGTTGCCAGCTCCGCAACGGAACCATGGCGGCTGTAATAAAGAATCAGTATTTTTTTCATTGACAGGGCACTAGTTGATTACACTACACAAGGGGCCGTCAGGTAAGCAGAAATTCCATGAGCGCTTTTTGTGCATGGAGCCGATTCTCCGCTTCGTCCCATATCACGCTTTGTGGGCCGTCAATGACTTCAGCGCTCACTTCCAGGCCACGATAAGCTGGCAGACAATGCATAAACAAGGCGTTATCCCTTGCTCTGGACATCAGTGCCCGATCCACACAAAAACCAGCAAAATCTTCTTCACGACGGTTTTTTTCCTTTTCCTGGCCCATGCTGGCCCAGGTGTCGGTCACAATCAGATCTGCGTTCAGTGCAGCTTCTCCAGGGTTATTGGTCAGAGTGACAGAATTACCGCACGCGGTGGTCAATTCCGGATCCGGTTCATAGCCTGGTGGGGTTGCAACAAGCAAATCAAAATCGAGTTGGCGCGCGGCATTCATCCAGGAATGACAGACGTTATTGCCATCTCCAATCCAGGCTACCTTGCGGCCACTGATTTCACCATGATGCTCGGTCCATGTCTGGATATCTGCCAGCTGTTGACAAGGATGATTGAAATC
>CAYOGN010000138.1:0-22441 GCA_964403545.1 uncultured Gammaproteobacteria bacterium | reverse complement strand
TTGTTAAGAGGTTCCGTTTCAACATAATTCTTATCTCTTGGTTAACGTTTTCATCTATCGTGGCAAACATACGAATCAGTATGATCGGTATATTATCTGACAACCACAAACCCTAGCCGCTCGACTTTTTTCCATCGACTGCTGGCTAATATATCTTAGGACAATCCAGCGTGTCAATTTTTTATAGAAGCGAAAGTATCTCCACCAACACTGACTTGAACCCGGTAGCAGGCGAATTTCAGATCTCGATAATCCGATATATAATCCCGAATCGAATAAATACGTTTTCCGGCTAGTCTCCAGTTGTATAAACCACTATCTGATTCGACCAAATTCTCCACAGAAATAATTTTTATACTATTTTTATACTATTTTTATACTATTATACTATTAGATGCGCATCCCTTTTAACAAGCCTTTCCTGACTGGACGAGAGCTCAGTTATATAGCCGAGGCTCATGCCAACGGCCATTTATCTGGTGATGGAATGTTTACCACCCGTTGCAACGAGTGGCTGGAACAACAAACCGGCACCAGAAAAGCACTGCTCACCCATTCCTGTTCAGCCGCGTTAGAGATGGCTGCAATTCTTGCGGATATACAGCCAGGTGATGAAGTGATCATGCCTTCCTTCACCTTTGTTTCCACTGCGAACGCATTCGTTCTAAGAGGCGCAACGCCTGTTTTTGTCGATATACGCAAAGATACTCTGAACATGGATGAATCCAAAGTCGAAGCTGCCATTTCTGACAAGACCAAAGCTATCGTACCTGTCCACTATGCCGGTGTTGGTTGTGATATGGATGCTGTGATGTCCATTGCGAATCGTCACGGTTTATTGGTGATAGAGGATGCGGCACAGGGAGTACTAAGCAGTTATAACGGAAAAGCATTAGGAACCATTGGCGATCTTGGTGCACTTTCATTTCATGAAACCAAAAATATTATCTCGGGTGAAGGTGGCGCACTGTTAGTGAATAAATCTGAATTGATTGATCGCGCTGAAATTATTCGGGAAAAAGGCACGAACCGAAATTCATTTTTCCGCGGTGAGGTTGACAAGTATACCTGGGTCGATATCGGTTCTTCCTATTTACCAAGCGAGCTGGCCGCTGCTTTTTTATGGGCGCAAATGGAACAGGCTGAGGAGATCACCGGTCGCCGCCTCGCGATGTGGGACGCTTATCACACCGGGTTTGAAAAGCTGGAACTCGAAGGGTTAGTCAGAAGACCTGTTGTGCCTCAGCGTTGTATTCATAATGCGCATATGTATTATCTGTTATTGCCCACTGCAAATGCGCGAACACAATTTATTCATAGTCTTGACAATGATGATATCCATAGCGTGTTCCATTACGTGCCGCTACATAGCTCGCCGATGGGGATACGCCATGGAAGGCGAGCGGATGATCTTGATGTCACCTGCAACATCAGCGAGCGCCTGGTTCGATTACCTTTGTGGATTGGTCTTGAAACCCACCAGGGTTATATATTGGACCGGGTTGAAGCGGCAATAAAACAAATTTGACCTGAAACTCCAGCAGGAGTGATTTATCAGGATTCAGGTTCGGATTCTTGCCAGCTTTCGGTTGTATAACTACGCACCTCAATGGTGTCACTCCAATAATTCGTTTCAAGCCCTGCTTTGCACTTCAATTGCAGTAGAAAATCTTCCGGAACGGGGATCGCTTTCCACACCGACGGCAGAAAGGTGGCACGTCGTTGGTCCTCGATCAGGATCAGACCGTCGATAAATGGTCGCACCCGGGAGACTATTTCTTCCTCGTTATCCCCTTCAATTCGTCTCCACTGGCTCAAAACCGATACTTCGAGGCGGGTTTGCTGCCGTTCTTTAACCGTCAGCGGTTTAAACCTCGGATCAGAATATGCGGCCTTGAATGCATTGTGACTGACACTGTGCAGCAATGGCTCAGTGCCTGAGAGATCGCCCATACAACCGCGCAATTCTCCTTCCGTGGTAGTCAGGGTAACGAACGACGCAGCTGGTTCGGAAAACAATGCGGCATAATTTTTCAGCGAAGGAGGGTAATATTCTCTGTGCCCGAACCCGCCGTCGATGGCAGACCAGGCAGACCGCGTCAATTCAGACCGTTGGCGGTGATCGAATCTGTTGCACCCGGGATAGAAACCATATCCACCGTAGCCTACAACCTGATCCCTGGGCCCCGCAGTATCTCCTGAATTGCGCTGATCAAGCTGCCTGACCCCGAGATTCCTGTTTTTTGCGATCTGCAGCAATGCCCTGATACCAACCTGACCGCAGGCATGTCGAGAAGTGATGGGATCCGGGCTCAGGTTAACGATTGCGCGGCTGGTAAACCGATCTATCCGTCTGGCTTCGTCATATGGCAAAAAGTGACTCAAATCGGAACTCACCAGGATCAGGGTATCATCGTTTCCCCATAGAAATTCAAGACATTGTGCGACCTGCTCCGGTGTTGCATCCCCAATCAAAAAGGGCACCAGACTAACATTCCCGAGGCAACGCTGAATAAAGGGTAACTGGGTTTCCAGTGAATGTTCTTCCCGGTGCGAATCATTGTTAATGGAAACAAAAGGAAACCGGGATACGCTTTGCCTGATCATCGCTGTATCCAGAGGGATTTGGCCCAGCGGCGTCAGGAAATTGTCCGCCCCACTCATTGCCACACCCTGAACCCGGACACGGTGGGCGGGGCCCAGCAAAACTACCCGCCTGATTCTGCTCCTTGCCGCCAGTATAGTCGCATAGGCAGACGCCGCAGTTTCACCCGAATACTGATATCCGGCATGAGGTACGATCAATGCTTTAGGTACTGTGGCTGAACCGATATCGCCTGATTCTGCGCCCAACTCTACCGCCCGGGCCAACATTTTATCCACCATGGTAACTAGCTCAGCTTTCCGTGCGGGATAAAAACTGCCCGCAACCGCGGCTGGACGCATATGTTTACTGATAGTAGCTGTCACTGGCTAATGATCTCTCGGATTTGACAGATTAACATCAGATCCAATGCTAAACTAGTCGTCCGGCACACTGGTGCTTTTCAACTTTACCCGAGATGTCAACACACTCACAGCAAGGGAGTACGGCAAGAGCGAGATACTGGCACCTGGCTGGTGACCAGCGAATTCAATGCGACCTGTGTCCGCGCTATTGCAAATTACGCGATGGACAAAGGGGACTGTGTTTTGTTCGGCAACGGCAAGGGAACGAGATGGTCCTGACCACCTGGGGTCGCTCCAGCGGATTTTGCATCGATCCTGTTGAAAAGAAACCACTTAACCACTTCTATCCTGGATCTTCAGTGTTATCTTTTGGCACCGCCGGGTGCAATCTTGCCTGCAAGTTTTGCCAAAACTGGGACATTAGCAAATCCAGGGAAATGGACAGGCTGGGCGCTGCGGCAACGCCGGAAGCCATTGCCAGGGCGGCCACACAACAGGGCTGTGATAGCGTAGCTTTTACCTACAACGATCCGGTAATTTTTCTCGAGTATGCGATCGATATCGCGCGTGCCTGTCGCGCCCAGGGAATAAAAACTGTAGCGGTCACTGCGGGTTATATTTCAGACCAGGCACGCGCTGAGTTTTTTAATGCGATGGATGCGGTGAATGTTGATCTTAAAGCCTTTAATAATGATTTCTATCGAAAAATTTGTGGTGGAGAACTGGAAGTTGTATTGGATACCATAAAATATATTCACAGTGAAACCAACGTCTGGATGGAGCTGACCACCCTGTTAATACCTGGAAAAAATGATAGTAATGAAGAACTCTCGGCGATGGTTGACTGGATTGCTACCCATCTGGGCCTCCGGGTACCCCTGCACTTCACTGCATTTCATCCAGACTGGAAGATGACAGACCTCCCACCCACCCCTCATCAGACCCTGACCAATGCCCGTCGTATCGCTCTCAAGCGGGGACTTAAATACGTATACCTCGGTAATGTCCACGATACACTGGCAAGCAGCACCTACTGTCCCCAGTGCGGAATGCTGGTCATCGAGAGGGACTGGCACCGAATTTCTCGATGGCATCTGGATTGCGAGGGAAAATGTTCCGGCTGTAAAGCGGGAATTGATGGCGTTTTTACTGATCCGCCAGATTTATCTGGTGGCCACCTCACACGCCAACCGAATCGCATTGCGATAAACTGATATCATTGTGGACTGACATAAAGTACACCATATTTTTCTCAATATTTCACTGAAAACATCATGATTCGATCTGCAAAATTCCAGATTGGCCAGGTAGTGCGGCACAAAAAGTATGATTTTCGTGGTGTGGTATTCGATGTTGATCCGGTATTTGATAACACTGAAGAATGGTATCAATCCATTCCCGTAGAAATTCGGCCGGCAAAGGATCAACCATTCTATCACCTGTTCGCGGAAAATGAACAATCCGCATATATCGCTTACGTATCAGAACAGAACCTGTTGCCTGATGAACGCGGCGGACCACTACGTCACCCACAAATTAAAGATATATTTGAAATAGACAAACTTGGCCAATATCATGCACGCAACTTCAGCGGGCACTAGTCCAGCACCCGAAGATTGATGGGTTCAGCTGTAAGCAGTTCCGGCAGCGCTGGTCTACGGTCTAGTGACCTTCGTACATTGCTTCAATTTCACTACTGAATCGAGTTTTCAATACCGGGCGCTTTATCTTCAGCGTCGGGGTCAGGGCACCATTGTCAATGGTCCATGGTTCCAGGCTAAGGGTCACTTTACGTATATTGGCATAGCCTGGAAAGTCCTGTACCTGGGTTGCGATCTTATCTATAGCCCATTGACAAATGGGTTCGCTGGACAAATCTACCTGATCAGAAGATTTGAATCCGTTCAACGGGGCAAATCGATTCCAGGCCTCGACGTCGATGACAACAATGGCCGAAAGATACGCTCGTCCTTCACCAATGATCATTGCCTGCTCAAAAACCGGGGCATCACATATCGCTGACTCCATATCCGCCGGAGGAATCTTCTCACCATTGGCCAAGACGATAATCTCCTTGATACGACCGGTGATCGAAATAAATCCCTGCCTGGAAATTGTTGCGATATCGCCGGTTTTGAGCCAGCCATCCTCAGTCATCGTAGCTGCCGTTGCCTCGGGGTTTTTCCAGTATCCCATCATGATACTGGATCCTGCGGCCTGCAGTTCTCCAAGATCACCAATGCGCAGGCTCGCATTAGCCAGGGGCAGGCCAATAGAATCAGGTTTATTGCTGGCCAAAGTATTCACCGTCAGCACCGGGCTGGTTTCCGTCAGGCCATAACCCTGCAGAATATCAATTCCGAGACCAATAAACACCCTCGATATTTTCGCCGCCAGTGGCGCACCACCACTGACCACAAATCGCAAATTACCGCCAAACCTTTGCTGAACCTTGCTCGCTACCAGTTTTTCAAGCACAGGCCACAACCACTGGCCCGGAGACCAGGTAGCGCGGCCCTGGTCAATTTCAAACCGCTGCCAGCCGATTTTCACGGCCTTGTGAAATAACCATTTTTTTATTCCCGACCCCTCTTCCAACTGAGCATTAATTCGGCTATAGGCCCGTTCGAAAATGCGTGGAACGGTGATTAGAACGGAAGGTTTCACCATCACCATATCATCCAGCAAATCCGCAATTGAACGGCTAAAAGCAACACTGGATCCTGCAGTAACATTTAGGTAGCAGCCGATGGTACGCTCAAACATATGGGACAAAGGCAGGAACGACAGCATCCGGTCTTGTGGATATACCGCTATGCTCTGTAATCCGGCGTATGCGGTATGAACGATATTGGCATGAGACAACATGACCCCCTTGGGCTTACCGGTTGTTCCTGAGGTAAAGACGACGGTTGCCAATGCCTCAGGGTCGGGTAAGATTTCCGGGTCCGGCGAAGATTCTCCTTCGGTCATCCATTGATCAAGGGTAACTAAACGACCGTCTTCCTGAGATGCCAGCGATTGATCTGACGAAAGCAGGATGATGCGTTGCAATGATTCAAGGGATTCGGTTTCACCTTCCATCGCTTTCCATTGCTCAAGGTCTTCCAGCAAAAGAATACGTGATTCGGTTTGCTCAATGATATAAGCAATATTATCCGCGCGATCCTCGGCAAAAACAGGAACTACCACCAAACCGGCACCCATCGCACCCTGGTCAAACAACACCCACTGGACGCAATTGCGTAGTCGAATGGCTACCCGTTCACCTGAACCCAGTTTTTCCGCAGCGAAGGCGCGGCGCCAAAGTGAAAGTTCCCTGCCGAAATCCCGCCATTGCCAGTTTTTCCATTTCCCGGCAACATATTGCTGATAGGCAGAACCGTCAGGGGAGCGGCCAATACGTTCCGCAAACAGTGCAGGAAGCGAACCCGCTGTCTCAGGGTCGATCGCATCCATCCTGCGCTGGTTAGCCACCACCGCATCATCCGGGTAAATTTTCGCATACTGGTTGCTAGCATTCATCGTCCACTATCTCTGTGACTGCCCGCTTACTTCACTCTGAGGAAAGTCATCAACCCGGATAACCCTGGCGATCGCTTCCCGGGTACGCCTTAGCAGTTCCGCCTCAGGATCATTGATCACTTCATGTTGCAGAAGTTCAGCCAACCATTGCTCCGGTTCCTTGTCCGCAGTGGGGGTATGGCCAGATTTTTTCAATCGCTTGCGCAGTTCACGAGATTCATTGGACAACGCCAGTGCCTCCTCGATCTGGGCGGATATTTCATCAGGTTGATCCGAGATATACATGTCTTCAGTTAACCGGTCTCGCACTGCACCAGGTTTTTGCAGCAGCCGCGCCACCGCCTGACTCAAATCGTCATCCGGAAGTTGCAAATAACGCCCGGTGGGAAAAATCGGGATGCGCAACAACGGGCCGAGGTACGGAACCGGGAAATTTCTCAGTATACCGTCGAGCGCCTGCTGAGCCTGAACCAACGCATACTGACAAGCCCACTCCAGCAGTGGTTTTTCGTCCTCATCTTCGCCATTGTCGCTGAACCGTTTAAGCGCAGAAGACGCCAGATACAGGTTACTCAGGACATCTGCAAACCGGCCCGACAGCATTTCCTTGCGTTTCAGATCCCCGCCCAGTATCAGTAACGTAATATCTGATAACCAGGCAAAGGAGGCACTGAGGTGATCTATCTGGCGACTGTACTTCCTGATCACACCGTCACCGGTTCCTTTGGCAAGCCAGCTCCGGCTCAACCCGTAGGCAAAGGATCGCATCTTGTTCGCCATCACATACTGAATATGCTGACTCATCACCTCATCGAATGCCTTGATTCCCTCCTCTCTATCGGCCAGGTTAACCGCCTGCACTTCCTTCAGCAAAAAAGGATGGCAACGCATCGCACCCTGACCAAAGATGATCAGGCTGCGGGTCAGGATATTGGCACCCTCCACGGTAATTCCGATCGGTATTTGCTGGTATGCTCGCGCCAGATAATTGCCGGGCCCCATGCAAATACCCTTGCCGCCATGCAAATCCATGGCATGATTGACAACCATTCTCGAAAGATCGGTACACTGCTGTTTGACAATGGCTGACATCACAGCGGGTTTTTCTCCCAAAGCCAGCGCGGTGGTCATCACAAGTCGGCCGGCATCAAGCAAATAGGTCAGGCCACCAATCTTCGCCAGGACCTCTTCAATACCCTCAAATTTGCCGATTTCAAGCCCAAACTGTTCCCGAATTCGGGCATAGGCTCCACTGGTGCGAACCGCTACTTTGGCCGCTCCGGCTCCAGCAGCGGGTAGCGAAATCCCCCGACCCGCGGCCAGAGATTCCATTAACATACGCCAGCCCTGGCCTACCTGATCGCGGCCGCCAATAACCCAATTCATAGGAACAAATACGTCCTTTCCCCAGTTCGGTCCATTTTGAAATGACGCATTGAGCGGCAGATGCCGGGTGCCAATTGATACTCCTTCAGTATCAGTGGGAATCAGGGCACAGGTAATGCCGAGATTGTAGTCATCACCAAGCAACCCATCGGGATCGAATCCGACAAAAGCAAGACCCAGCAACGTTGCTACCGGCCCCAGGGTGATATAACGCTTCTCCCAGTTGACTCTAAATCCCAATACCTCTTCGCCTTTGTAGAGTCCTTTGCAAACCACACCACTATCCGGCATACCAGCGGCATCAGAGCCAGCCCAGGGGCTGGTGAGACCAAAACAGGGGGTTTCCTGACCGGACGCTAGCCTTGGCAAATAGTAATCTTTCTGCGCCTCGGTTCCATAGTGAACAAGTAATTCTGCCGGGCCAAGGGAGTTGGGCACCATAACAGTAACCGCGGTAGTTCCACTACGGGTAGCCAGTTTTTGCACGATGCACGACTGCCCATAGGCGGAAAACCCGAGGCCGCCATACTCTTTCGCCGCATTGAGACCAAAAAAACCTTTGTCCTTGATAAATTGCCACACCTCTGGTGGCAAGTCATTGAGCTGGTGACTGATTTCCCAGTCATTCGACATCTCACACAACTCCTCTACCGGCCCCTCCATAAACGCGAGTTCTTCTGCGCTCAAGGTGGGTTTTGGCTGCGACATCAATTTTTGCCAATCCGGATTGCCGGCAAATAGTTCCGCATCCCACCAGACAGTGCCAGCATCAATTGCCTCCTGTTCCGTCTGCGAAATAGGCGGCATCGATTTTCGTACCATGTGATACATCGGCCCGGTCAAAAACCGTTTTCTCAATCCGGGGGCGAAAGTCAGCAGGGTTAACATCGATCCGGTGACCAGCAACGTGATCAGCGATAGCAGCCAGTTTGAAATTCCGGATAGCATCCCCACAGCCATGACGGTGGTAGCGGCAATTAGCCAGGCTTGCATGGACATCTGGAACCAGACAAATGCAACCACCAGCAAAACAAGAAGAATAAAAAAAATTATCATATCGATCCCCTGATTTTGTGCTGAACTGAAGTCATTATCCCATAGCACGACGCCAGGCGCATGATCGGTAAGCGTAGTGGTTCAATAGATACCCGGATCAGCTCAGGTACCCGTCAGGCGTGCCACGATGGACTGGTAAGTCTTGCGATAGAGGAACAGATGCCAACGACGGCCACCCAATTGATGCCATAACCAGGCCGCTCTGACACCGGCAAACAGTGCACTCCTCACCTTGTTTACCGTACCCGGAATGCTGAGTTTACCCTCGCTGCCCTGTACCATTATTCGAGGCTCCAGGGTACTGATGGTGCTGGCGTACAAGGCGGCCAGTTCCCTGTAAAGCTCTTCTTCCTGACAATCTTCGAGCGCCTCACCGGATTCACCCAAATAGTCGTGTGCCAGCTCACCCAGACGTTGCTCAATAATCTTACTGATGTGGGGCGACCGGGCGAGTTTCTGGCTGAGCTGATGCATGGCAATGGTGTAACTGAATATATCGCGAGACAGTTGACCGGGTTTTCCACTGAGCGCTTTACTCACAGCCCCATAGCCCATACTCACGGCATCCATTGACCCATACACCTCAATGACAGAATCCGCCTCTACCCTGAGGACACTGAGAGTGGAAGATCTGAGTGCCTCTTCATTACAGGAAGTTTTTTTTGCCAGCTGATAGACCAGCATCGCGGACTGAAATAGACCCGCAAGTGCAACTACCTGATCACGATTGGGTGGGGCAAACATTTATCGATTTAAATCCTCAATGATCTCCACAAAGAAATCGGTTTCTTTTTCCAGCGAGTCAATACGGGTTGCAGTTTTTCTGAATCCGTGGCCCTCGCCCGGATACTCAGTATAACCATAACGAATACCTTTTTGTTCCAGCTTTTGAACCACTTCCCGCGAAACTTCCGGTGGTACCACCTTGTCATCACACCCCTGAAACAATATTAGCGGCGCCTTCAGGTTGTCCATATCAAAGATCGGGGAACGTTTGACATAGCGACTTTCCGATTTTTTCGACATGATCGGGTCATACCATTCACCGATAAGTCGATCGGTATATTTGCCTTCAAATTTGTGGGTTATTTCTGCCAGCGTAATCAGATTACCGATACCATAGTAGCAGGCACCGCCAGCAAATCGATCGGGATAGCGTGTCAATGCTCGCAAAACTGCATAACCCCCGGCACTGCTACCTCTTATAAAGATTGCCGCCGGGTTTATCCGCCCCCGGTCAACCAGGTAGTCAATACAATCTGCAATATCCATGGTGTCCACTTGTCCCCATTCACCCAGCAGTCGCTGCCGATATTTTCGGCCATAGCCGGTACTCCCCCTGTGATTGATATCCAGTATGGCAAAACCAAGTGAAGCAAAATATTGTCTCAGGGGATGGTAAGCGGTGTTGGTTCGACCGGTTGGCCCACCATGTATCATTACCATCAGCGGTGGCAGGGACTCTTCAGGGGCAGCAAACTCGGCACTATATGGAGGATAAAAGTAACCCCGGGTAAATTCTCCATCACGGGTCTCGCAGGAAAACGATTCCGGCCTGGAATAACCGGGACTGACCACGCAGTTCAACTCCACAGGTAACGGCTGTGGCTGATTGCAGGAACTGTCCAGTTGATAGATTCGGCCCGGTTGTTCTTCTGGCAAACCTACCATCAGACATTTTCCGTCGGAAAATGATAACTGCGAAAGACTGGCAAAGCGAACAATCTGTACCGCTTTCGGTGGTCCTGAAAGGCTGATTCTCCATAAAGTATCGCCATCATGATCCGACCCAATGGCAAGCAGTTCGCTGGTGTTGATTTGCCGCCACCGGCATTGACCGAAAACCCAGTGCGCCTCGCCGAATTCGGTGGATTCATTGGTAATTTGAACAATAGATCCCGCCGCATACGAAGGATCCCAGCGATAAAGATTCCACCATTCATTTCTTTCGCTGTCGCTGGCAAATACCAGAGATCCGTCATCCAGGAAGCCCGGCTGACAAACACTGCAATCCGGCTCATCGATCAGCGACTGAATATCTCTACAGGAAATTCTGACTGGACTGATTGCCAAAGAAGCCAGGCACAGGCGACTCTGATCCCAGGGCATATATGGCTGATCCCATTCGAACCACGCCAGCCGGGCACAATCCGGACTAATGACTGGCGAGGCATAAAAATCGCTTCCGGACACCAACTCAACCGGATCGCTCGCCTCTCCATTCAAACAAATCGAGATGATGGAATTCTCATTGACCCTGTCAACCCCGGCACGCTCATGTACAGCAATAATATGATCAGTGGTCGAAACAGACACCAGATCAGCATAGCCAATCACAGATTTATCATGGCTGGTGAGAGGTTGGGGCTGTGATCCCAAGGTCAATTGCTGACGATATAACCTGCCATCGTCGAAATTGTTGAATACAATGCTATCACCATGCTGACAAAAACAGCGGCCGCCATATTCGTGCACCCTGGTGCGAATATTAAAATCAGTCGGCGTAAGACAGGTCAGTTTACCATCAACCAATGTCATCAATGCAATCCGCCCCTGTTGTTCCGCTAGCGCCTGTAACCAGTATAGGTTGCCAGAATGACGAAAAGGATAGGCGGGTATTGCTGGCTGATTAAAAATGGATTCGATGGAGATCGGGCTAGACCATAAGCCATAAGGTTTTGTCAGTGGCTGTTTCGACACAGGCATATCAGTGGGATATCTTGAGGTAGCTTTTCAAGTCTGAAATATGGTGACTGGCAAAAAACCCCTGGCGCGCTTCCAGGGCAAATTGAAATGGTTCCCCGGGCCCATACAGTGGAGTTGAGTCATTGCTGTAAGTTTGCATTAAAAGTACCTTAACCAGTTGACCTGAACCTTTAAAGAAGGCGATATCCAGTGGTGCACGGACATTGTTCATATGGAAGCGGGCAAATATTTCTTCAGGATATTGGAACAGTATCAGGGTATTCTCGATAACCGATGGACAAATATGCTGAAAACCACTGGCCCGTTCAAAATCATCGTTTGCCACCAGCGTATTGAGCGGAATTTGAATTCCATCATCATTCACTATCAGCACCGAAGCAACGTCCATTGATCGCAAACCGTCTGTAGCGTCGACACAGACCCACTGTGCCCTGGCATTTCCTTCGAAGCCCAGAATTCCGATAACAATCAGCAAAATTATTGGAAAATTCATCTCGCCAAAATAGCCGAACAGGGCCCAAATTGCCATAGTAAATTTGTGTGGTGCCCTTAACATTTCAAAAAGGTTATGATTGTCGGTTCAGACTGAATGGCAGTGTGCTAAATGTTACATACCCAATTTCCTTCCAAATACCGGGCGCCCTATGATGGCTCATTTCGGGTATCCGATGCGGTATCTTCTCCTGGAGACGCAATTAACAATGACAAGAAACTAAAGAAGAAACTCAGACGAGCGAATGAACAGTTGTATGATTTACAGCGTGTATTATACGCCCACAATAAATACTCATTGTTGCTCATATTTCAGGCCATGGATGCGGCGGGAAAAGATAGTACCATTCGCACCGTAATGCGTGGGGTCAACCCGGCTGGATGCCAGGTGTTTAGCTTTAAACAACCCTCCAGTGAAGAACTGGAGCATGATTTTTTATGGCGTAGTACCCGCCGCCTTCCGGAAAAAGGTCGTATCGGCATCTTCAATCGAAGCTATTACGAAGAAGTGATTGTGGTCAGGGTTCATCCGGAGTATCTGGCTCGGCAAAATCTGGTTGGTGAAACCAATACCGAAAAATTCTGGTCAAATCGCTTTGATTCAATTCGGGATCACGAGAAACATCTCGCAGTTAACAACAATATCGTAATCAAGTTCTGGCTCAATGTTTCAAAGCAGGAACAAAAAAACCGGTTTATCCAAAGGCTCGACAATCCGGAAAAAAACTGGAAATTTTCGAGTGGCGACGTCGAAGAAAGGCAGCACTGGGATCGCTATATGGCTTGTTATGAAACGTTGCTGAATGAAACCTCTAGATCTCATGCACCCTGGTATGCGATACCCGCTGACAACAAACCTTATATGCGCCTGCAGGTTGCAAATACCATCATTAAAACCCTTGAATCGCTGGATATTCACTACCCGGAAGTGTCACCGAAACATGCTGCCCAATTCCAGGATCTTCGCCGTAAACTGGAATCCGAATAGCAGTCACTACCACCGATTCTCCATCCTTAATTCTTCCCAATCCGCCCTCATCTTTCCAAGGTGAAGACTACGACGGTTAACTTTTTTCATATTTTTCATCGAGGTTTCCGCCGATTTCAAATCATCTTCCTTGATATGATGGTTAAATTCCGCCAGTACCAACACTTCAAGGTTGACGAGCCCGGCTTTGGCCTGTTTATTTTCCGAATCAGCATTGAGGATATTGCGGTAGCAAGTGAGTGCATTGGATGAGTTTCTTCCAACATAGCGTCCCGAATTTGCATACCTTTCACATTCTTCGGTCAAGTCTGACCGTACTGCCCTGATCGCTGGTTGTGTGGTTGCCACCTGAACCGGTGCCGTTTCAGTTTTGACGATACTCTGCTGTGGTACTTGCTGCTGACTGATGATCAATGCAGCAAGTCGACTATCCAGGGTCCCCAGCTCCGGGTTATTCGCATTCACCAAACGCAGCTTGCGAATATTCTTCTCTGCCATCTGAATGTTGTTCTGATCGATATCCCGATTTACCCATCGCGCATAAATCTGTTCAATCTTCATCAATCCTTGCAAAGCCTCCGGATTGTCACTGTCTGTTTCAAGCACCCTGGTATAGCAGTCAAGGGCATTGCCGCCGGCACCGGTAGTCAGGCGTTTGGCATTTATATGTGCATCGCATTGTCGCAACAGGGAATTCATTGGGTTTACTACCGTACTCGCTCCGGACGCGGCCGATGATTTCGTCTGGGTTGGGGATGCGACAACGCTACTCGGAGTTTGCCCACTGTTCAGGTTGCTGGCACTGGAAGGAAATGCTGCAATTTTAAGCCGCGCCAGTTCAACAAATATTCCATCAGGATACTTGTTGATATAGGCCTGAAACATTTCAGGCCGGGTACTGTCTTTTATCGTATCCCAGAAAAGCAGCTGGGTGCTATTATCATTATTAATGACGACCGGTGTCATGGTAGTTGCTCCCGAGGCATCATTATTAACCGGGCTTCCAGCTTCTCCGGTCTCCTTGGTGCTCTTGACCGTAACCACCTGTCCTTCAGGGGTGGTTTTCACTTCAATGGTGGTATTGAAATAGAAATCGTCCCCAACCAGTGAAGAACTTTCCCACGGCGTTTGCCTGTTTGATGTTTTGTCTCTTACATCATTCCGCACATTACGAAACATTTTTTCGATGGGCACGCCTGGATTATTCATCGCTTCTACCAGCGCAGCCGTATAGGGGCTGTTTTTCCCCGATCCATCAACGGCAACATCGCCAGGCGAGGTCGCGTAGGCGACCAGAGAACCGGTTGGCGCATTCATTTTCGCCAGACCTCTTGAGCCGGATCGAAATCCGCTGGCATAAGGATTGTTTCGACATGCATCGAGAATGACAAAATTGAGCCGGGCGTTACTGAATTCCATCATGCTCAAAATAGAATTGGTATTGATTGCTTCAATATCCACATCTCCTTCGCGCTCTATAATCGCGTCGACGGGAATAATATAATTAGCGCCATTGACCTGCACCCCGTGTCCGGCGTAGTAGAACAGGCCGATACCTTCGCGTCCGGCTTCATTTAACCTGGCTCCGAAATTACGTACCGCGCGTTTAATATCCAATTGACCGGCATCGATCAACTGAATTACTTCAAACCCCAGTCCACGCAACGTATCCCCCATTAGCGCGGCATCATTAACGGGATTATCCAGCCTGCCAATCTGCTGGTAGGAGCCGTTACCGATCACCAGAGCATTACGAACCTCCGCAAAAGCAGAAGTTACACATCCATACAACAAGATCAAAATCAGGGTAAATGTTTTCATAACAACCTCAGCCTCCTATTCTATCCGGGGTTAAGTATAGGACTGTAGCAAAGAAATTTCCATATAGATCCTGTGGAAAACAGGGAATCGTCGCGAAGTGGGTGGTAAGCTCTTCTTGATCAGCACAGACTCCTGCAATTCTATACACTACCGAAAACATCCACCGCATCCAGTAATAGCCCTGAGTCTGTGGGATCGTAACCATCCAGTTTTCTGATCGCCTGGCGCCAGGCTGAGCTGGCCAGCACTGACCTGAGAATCTGTATGTTTTCCGCATTCGCTGTTTCCCGGTGAACTGCGTAGAAGTAGGTCTCGGTTGCAAGCACAATAAAATCAAGTCCAAACTGAACCGCGGACGCCTCGGTCCCCACGGCCACGTCTGCCGATCCGTCTGCCACCCTGGCACTTACTGCAGAATGGGTAAACTCCGTGTTATCGTAGCCTTTGATGGATCGTACCGAAATGCCTCCCTGTGCCAATAGTGCATCCAGCAATAACCGGGTTCCGGAATCAGCCTGGCGGTTTACCATCCTGATTTCAACTCTTGCAAGATCCTGAATCGAATGGATTCCTTTCGGGTTTCCGCGTTGCACGATCAGCCCCTGTTTTCTTGTTGCCGAGTGAATCAAAATAAATTCCAGGGGATCAAAAGCATGTTTATATGCTCTGATCAATTCGGCACGTAACTCCCCATCTGGCAAATGAAATCCCGCTGCACCACAACGCCCCTGCTGGAGCAAACTTAAACTCTTGCTGCTTCCATTATTTCTGATTCTCAGTTCCCGCCCGGATCTTGTCCTGAACAGATGCAACAGAATATTATGGCTCAGGCAATGGCTGGCGCAAATGGAAAGCAACTCATCACCGAACTGCCCCCCCACCAGATCAAGCTCGGTTTTTATTTTCCTAGATGTAGCGTCAAGAATTCCCCTGGTTTGTTCCTCAGCATAGTTAACTGACCACAGAAGCTTCAACCCAAGCGGGGAGAGAATCGCGCCCTTACCCCGATGGGAAACCAGCAGTTCACCACCGAGTTGCCTTGACCAGTCATTTATCAGATTCCAGGCAGTACGATATGACACCCCGGATAATTTGGCAGCTGCACTCAAACTACCTTCAAATCCTGTATCTCTTAACAGGCTGAACAGGAGTGCAGGTGCCAGCCTGCTGGAGGCGTCTCCGAACTGCCATGCTATCCCAAGATTCAGTTCCATTCTCCGGCCTCCATTGCCGCCCTATTTCATCGCATTTGCGAAAAAGGCTTGTTGCCCTTCAAGCCTGAATGCATTGATAACCTTCTGCCCCTCATCGGATGTTATCCAGTCAATAAACGCCTGACCATCTTTTGCTTTAATATGAGGGTGCAGCTCTGAATTGACCAGAATTACACCATACTGGTTATGCAGCCGCGGATCGTTTTCCACCAGCAGTCTGAGATCCGATTTGTTGGAAAACTTGAGCCAGGTAGCACGATCTGTCAGCGAATAAGCACCGATGCCATTGGCAACATTTAACGTTGCACCCATACCTGAACCCGTCTCGCGATACCAGCTACTGCTATCTGACAGAATATCTATTCCGGCATCACGCCACAGAGACAATTCCTTCTTGTGGGTTCCGCTATCATCGCCGCGGGATACAAACAGACTTTGGCTACGAGCAATTTTTCCCAATGCAGAATTAACATTTTTCATCCCGCCAATACCAGCCAAATCACTGGTCGGCCCGATGATCACGAAATCATTGTACATCACATCGAACCGTTCGACACCATAACCCTCAGCAATGAATTTTTCTTCAGAGGATTTGTGGTGTACCAGTAAAACATCAGCGTCACCGCGCTTAGCCAATTTAATGGCCTGTCCGGTTCCAACAGCCACCACTCGAACATCAATGCCTGTATGGTTTGAGAATGCAGGCAGCAGTTCATCATAAAAACCCGAGTTCTGGGTTGAAGTCGTCGAAGCAACGATAATAAACCGCTCTACCGGGAAACCCTCACCCACCGACCCCGCAACAAGAACCAGCCCCACTACTATCGCTATACTTGTCTTTAATGCTCCCATAATATTTGGTGTGTTGTAATTGAAATTTTTACCAAAGTAGTTCTCCTGCCAGATACGCCCTCGCCTCCCGGCTTGTGGGACTGTTGAAAAACCGATTTGCCGGGCCAACCTCCAGCACCTTCCCATGATGCATAAACACAACATGATCTGCCAGTCGCCTGGCCTGACCGAGATCATGGGTGATCATGATTATTTTGGTCCCGGACTCCCGAAAAGAAGTAATCATGGTTTCGATGGTTTGAGTGGCCGATGGGTCAAGATGGGCTGTAGGTTCATCAAGAAACAGTACTTTGGGCTGAATTGCCCAACATCTCGCCAAAGCCAGCCGCTGCTGCTCACCGCCAGATAATGTGCGAGCAGATCGATTCGCCAACCGCTCAAGGCCGGATATCTTTAATGCTGATGCCAGGCGGCGTTGCTGTAGGGAAGACTCCACCCCACATACCTTGATGGCATATTCAATATTTTGTCGCACGTTTCTGCGGAGCACGACGGGTTGCTGAAATACCATCGCCTGAGCAGTTGGTGTTTGTGCAATGGATTCAGATTGCCATCGAACCGTTCCCCGTGAAGGCAACAGCAATCCGTGGCAAATTCTTAACAGCAAGGTTTTGCCGGCTCCGTTAGGGCCGAGAACAATACTCGACTCACCATCACTAAAATTGAGATTGACGTCGTCCAACAGCGTTTCTCCCTCTGCGTCAAAACCGATTCTGCTTAACTCCAGAGGTAATATCGAATTCAACAATGCTGGTTGTTCTATCTGGCGCGCGGGTTCCATCAAATCCTTTTTTCCAATCGCTGAACCAGCATCGCAACGCTATTGATTAAAATCACTATGGTAATCAGGATCATGCCAAGACCAAGAGCCAGTGCAATATCGCCTCTTCTGGTTTCAAGGACAATGGAGGTCGTCATCACCCTGGTTACATGATTGATATTACCGCCAACAATCATCACAGCGCCGACCTCTGCACTGGCGCGACCAAACCCGGCGAGCAAGGTAGTCAGTAAACTAAACCGCCCTTCCCATAACAGGGTCATCACACTTTGCCGGGTCCCAATACGAAAAGATCGAAATTGCGGCGCATAGTATTGATGTAAATCCACCAGGGTTTGCCGGGTTAAGGCCGCGATGATCGGTAATACCAGCAGCGTCTGCGCAATGACCATTGCCTTCGGTGTAAACAACAGTCCGTATTCCCCAAGCGGCCCGGCACGTGACAGAAGCAGATACACCAATAACCCTACGACCACGGGAGGCAACCCCATCAGGCTGTTTAACAAAGTGACGATCAGACCACGACCCCGGAAATTGCGAATAGCCACCAGGGCCCCCACAGGGAGCCCTACCAACGCCGCCAGAACCACTGCTGAAAAACTGACTTTAAGGGACAACAGCACAATCTCCATAAGATTGGAATCGACACTGATCAGCAGATTCAGAGCGTTATCTACAGCATGAGAAAAATTATTCAATTAGGTAATTTAATACATATATATTACATCGATACCGTAATGTACACTAATAGTGTAAAAGAGTTAATATGTATTTTATTGCATAATTAATTTGTTCTATAAAGTAAACACACCTATTCGAATATCCATAAACTATCCCGTAATTGTTCCCACGATATATTGAGTTCCGGAACCCCAGGCCGCACAATCGCAACCCGCCCTGATCAGGGTTCGGCAGGTATTTTCAGGACGACGTCAGATGCACCATTTTTTCAATTTTTCGCTAACAAAATTATTCCCGTTTTTACGCTGGGGACGAAACATGGATCGGGAGTCATTGCGAGCCGATTTATTGGCAGGGTTGACCGGAGCAGCGATCGTACTACCCCAGGGAGTGGCATTCGCGGCAATTGCCGGTATGCCGCCACAATATGGACTCTATGCGGGGATGGTTCCAGCTATCGTCGCGGCACTCTTTGGCTCCTCCTGGCACCTGGTTTCCGGACCCACTACAGCGGCATCAATCGTCATGTTCTCATCACTGAGCGTAATGGCGGAGCCGGGCAGCACTGAGTATATCTCGCTGGCCATAACGCTGGCATTTATGGTTGGTATCATCCAGTTAGTCATGGGGTTTGGCAAACTGGGAGCACTGGTTAATTTCATATCCCATTCCGTCATTGTTGGATTTACCGCCGGTGCGGCCTGCCTGATTGCAGCCAAGCAAGCCAGGGCCTTCCTGGGCCTGGAGATACCCGGGAGCGCCCACTTTTTCGAAACCCTGGGTTATCTGTGGAATCACTGGGACTCGTTCCACCCCCTGGTTACCCTGGTTGGACTAGCTACTTTAGCTACAGGAATTATGGCAAGAAAATTCTGGCCAAAATTCCCCGGCATGATTGCGGCGTTGATTGTCGGCGGCGTCATGGCCGCGGTGCTAAATATGATATTTGGCTCTGATACGACCGGCATCAAAATGGTCGGGGCACTGCCGGCGAGTTTGCCACCGTTGTCTGCGCCGGTATTTTCCATGGACGTAATCAAACAGCTGGTTCCGCTTTCGCTGGCGATGACCCTGTTTGCACTGACAGAAGCTGTATCCATCGCGCGATCCATTGCGGTTCGTTCGGGGCAATCCCTTGAACCCAATCAGGAGTTCATCGGCCAGGGGTTGTCGAACATAGTAGGTAGTTTCTTCTCGGCCTATGTCGCAACCGGGTCATTCAACCGCAGCGGTGCCAATTTTGACGCCGGTGCACGCACACCCCTGGCGGCAATAACTGCTGGTATTCTATTGTTTGTCTTATTGTTATTTGTTGCCCCGGTCACTGCTTACCTGCCGGTCTCTTCAGTAGCCGGACTATTGTTTCTGGTCGCCTGGAGGTTGATTGACGTCGAGCAGATCCGCAAGATAGCGCGGGCGGAAGAGAAAGAGGCGGTGATTATGGTGGTCACTTTTCTTGGCACCATATTTTTGCACCTGGAAGACGCAATTTTGCTGGGCGTAGTACTTTCACTGATGTTTTACCTGCGCAAAACATCCAGACCAAAGTTGCTGGGACGGGTACCCAATCCTGAATCCAGGCACCGTAAGTTTACCTCCAGTTATGGTCTCGATGAGTGTCCACAGCTGAAAATGCTGCGACTGGATGATTCACTCTATTTTGGCTCGGTATCCTACGTTGGAGAATTGTTGCGACTATACCGGGAAAAATACCCTGAGCAAAAACACCTTTTACTACTCACCAAAGGTATTAACCAGGTTGATGTGGCTGGTGCCGAACTGCTTCTTAAAGAGGCGCTGGAAAGACGCAAGATGGGCGGCCAGTTATATATGTACCGACTCAAGGACAGTGCAACAAAAGTCCTTGAACGGGGCGGTTATATGAATATTCTGAATCAGGGAACCGTATATGATTCCAAGGAAGAAGCGATCCTCGAGATTTTTAAAAAACTCGATAAGGATATTTGTAAAAACTGTGACAAGCGTATTTTCCTTGAATGCAAAACGGTAACGAACCCCGTTCTTGACCCTGAGAAAATTACAGCCTAAAACGGCCAGACCCAGATGATCATTGGAACAGAAACCACAATTACAATGATCTCCAATGGTAAGCCCATACGCCAATAGTCGCCAAATCCATAACCACCGGGCCCCATTATCAGGGTATTATTTTTGTGTCCGATAGGCGTTAAAAACGCGCAGGAGGCGGCCACCGCAACTGCCATCAAAAATGGATCGGGATTCACTGCCATCCGGTTCGCGATATCAATGGCAATGGGGGCGGCGATCACTGTGGTGGCGGTATTGTTTAAAACATCCGATAGCGTCATGGTCACCACCATCAGCAGGGTCAGCACGATAACGGGCCCATAACCCTCGGCAACATTCACAATCTGCTGCGCAATCAAAGCAGTTCCGCCAGACGCCTCGAGTGCAGTACCGATGGGAATCATCGAACCAAGTAGCACAATGACCGGCCATTCAATGGAAGTATATAGTTCACGAACAGGAACAATACTGAATGCCACCATGGTAATACATACCAGCGCCAGTGCTACCGGCAGATGAATGATCCCTGTAGTCGCTGCGCCGATGGCCAAAACAAAGCTTACCACTGCAATCCATGCCTTGTTTCGCTGCACCACCTGCAAGTCGCGCTCCTGTAGTGGCAAACCACCCAGCCACAGGCCCACATCCCCAAGGTTTTCTGCAGGGCCAAGCAGCAGCAACACATCGCCCGCCCGGATGGTCAGCTTGCGCACTCGATCCTGAAATGCTTTCCCCTGACGTGAAACCCCAATCAAGGTAACGCCAAATCTATACAACAACTTGACACTCAGCGCGGTTCGCCCTTCAATTCTGGCATTTTCAGGGATCACCACTTCAATCAGAGACAAATCTTCTCCGAGCAGGTTTCCGTGTTTTTCCGAACCGACATACTCAAGTTTAAACATGCCGACACAGGCATCAATAGCTTCCGCATTGGCTTTTATGACCAACAAGTCACCCTGCCTTATGATCTCGCCACGTGCACGTCCGGGAATACGTTTGCCATTTCTGACCAATCCGATGACTGCAACGTCGACTTCTTCCGCCTCCTGATCAAGGTCACGTACCCGTACGCCCAGCACCGCCGATTTTTCACCAACCCGCAGTTCTGCCACATAATCCTGTATCTGGAACAGTTTTTCAGCGGCCCCTGTATTGCTATCAGATACCGGAATCAGGCGCCAGCCAATCAATGCAATAAAGAGAACTCCGGCGACAGCGGCAACAATTCCCACTGGAGAAAAATCGAACATGCCAAAAGGTTCTCCTACGACCTGCTCGCGAAAACTTGCGATAATAATATTTGGCGGAGTCCCGATAAGGGTAATGAGACCACCGAGTATGGAGGCAAAAGAAAGCGGCATCAGGGTCAGCGCCGGGCTTCGTTTTGCTTTGGCCGCCGCCTGTATGTCCATGGGCATCAACAAGGCAAGTGCCGCGACGTTATTCATCAACGCCGACAGTATGGCAGAGACACCGGACATCACGCTTATGTGCATAAACAGAGATCGGCCGCCGTCAATCACATGTTTGGCAATCAGTTCGATGGCACCCGAATTGGACAAACCCCGACTGATAATCAACACCAGAGCAATAATCACGGTGGCATGGTGACCGAAGCCGTCAAACGCGTTTTCCTCGGGCACCACTCCGATCATGACTGCGGTGATCAGGGCTGCAAAAGCAATCAGATCGTACCTGATTCTGCCCCAGACAAGGAGCGCAAATATCACCCCGAGCAGGGCAAACAGCATGATTTGATCTGTTGTCATGATCAACGCCCCAAGGGTCGCCGATTTTCTGATCAGCTATAACTGATTTTCAGAATCTCGTAAATTCGTTTTCCCGCAGGCGCATCTACTTCAGCCTCGTCGCCTTCATGTTTACCCAGCAATGCCCGACCAATAGGGTAACTGATTGAAATTTTTCCCTGTTCCAGAT
>CAYOGN010000137.1:0-8248 GCA_964403545.1 uncultured Gammaproteobacteria bacterium | reverse complement strand
TATTGTTTTTATTGGCGGAAAAGGGTAGGAATCGAACCCACCAGGGACGCCTGACGCCCCTCACCGGTTTTGAAGACCGGGCGCCCCACCAGGGTGCGATCCTGATCCGGATAATCTACGTTGAAAATAAATTGGCTACCTGATGCGAGTCTTGTATCTTCAAAAGCTGCGCAAAGGCTTTGTCAGCAGATGGTAACATCCGTCGTCCATTATTCACCCGAATTGTAATCCGCCTGGAATCAAAAAACTCCAGGATTTCTATGACTCTGTTTCTGCCTATGCCGGATGCATCGCGAAAAGCCGACACCGTCAGTATAGCTCCGTTATGCCGCCGGATAATCCTTTCCATCAGCTCACGCAACCGGTTTAATGATTGCGGTTTGGTAAACAGAGTCGGCGAAAGTCGAATAACCAAACCATGACGAATTGCCCGGGCAAGAAATGCGGATAACTCCGTTGCATCGATATTGGCTTCAAGGATGAGCTCTGTAAAACTCACTGGCTTCAGGCCCGCGGCAGACAGCTGTGCATCGACCGTTTTCCATAGCGTGGCATCACCAGCACTCAATTGAATCTGACGCCTTGCCAGGCGAATCCCGTCCCCATCTTTTACGATTACTGATTGCTCCAGTAATGTGTTAACCAATCCTGAAAAAACGTTCGGAGACAGATTTGATCCTGCCGCTTTCGTCAATTGCATTTCCGACAGTCCGAACGAGCTGGGGGAGCTAGCGTGCCAGGCTTCAAGAACCCGGATAACTGCAGCACAATTTTGTTTGAAATTTTTGCTGGAAATACCGACCCGAATTGCGCCAATGATGATTATTGTCATATCCGTTGCATCAACAATCGCCAGTTCCTCCCCTTCCGTCAAATTTCTGTTCGCCGAAAATTGGTTCAGATTGACGCCCTCTGGACACAACTTTAACAACTGCATCAAAGCCATTTGTGCATCGGGAAAGTCGAGTCCTTTTAACCAGGCAATCCGTTCGGCTTTCGCTCGCCCACGACGTGGTGGTGAAATATCAATCACGTGGCCGCCGCCGATGGTCTTGCCGGCGGACTGATCACGTATGATAAATCGATCACCAAATACGGCTCCAACGGGCTTGTCGAGCACCATCTGGATCAGGGCACTGGATCCCTGCCTGATGCTTTTTCCCTCAAGCACGGCAACTCTTGCGCTAACGTTGGAAGCAGCCAGATGGATGTGAACGGGGGCCCAGTGAATTAGCGGTTGCCGGTTGTGGCTCAAAATACGTAGCACAGCATCAAACCTGGACACCGGTGATGGCGCCCTTTCTGCTGTTATCCAGCTGCCCCTACCAATACGATTCTTGTCCAGATTTGATCCCGACAGGTTTAATGCACAGCGCTGACCCTGATGCCCATCGTTTGCATCTTCATTTTGTACCCGAATTCCGCGGACCCGCGGTCGCATCTCCGTTCCGGCAATTCTTACTATTTCATTCGTTTTGATTGCGCCGGAAAAGATCGTTCCAGTGGCAATAAATCCGACCCCCCTGGCGTCAAATGTTCTATCCACGGCAAGACGAAAGTTGTTCCTGGCCTCACCATCGACAGAAGGTTCTGGCTGCCAACTCATGTTATTACTGGCTCGATCAATCAGGTACTCCCGCAAGTTATCAATGCCATCACCACCAGGTGCCGAAACACGAAAAACGGGTGCGTTCTCCAGTGTCGACCCTTTTACAAGTTTTCCAATCTGACATTCCACCTCGGCTACCCGCCCGGGTAAAACCCGATCGATCTTGGTAACAGCGATTGCACCTTGATCAATACCAAGCAAATCGATAATCGACAAGTGCTCCTCTGTTTGTGGCATTGTCCCGTCATCAGCAGCGACAACGAGCAATATAAAATCCGTTGCTCCGAGACCACACAGGGCGTTCTTGATAAAACGTTCATGGCCGGGCACATCAATAAATCCGATGGAGTTGCCCTCCTCTGTGGGCAAATAGGCAAATCCGATATTGATCGTCAGGCCGCGTTTTTTCTCATCAACCAGGGTGTCGGTATCAATCCCGGTCAGAGCCTTCACCAGCGCTGTTTTGCCATGATCTACATGCCCGGCTGTGGCAATGATCATACGGATACTTCAAGGTTCGCAAGTTGTGCAGAGAATTCCTCGAGATTATCGAGGCACCGCAAATCCAACAGAAAAGCGCCTGTGTGAATCCGCCCGATCACGGGTACCGGCAGATTTCGAAACGCTGCCGCAATGACTTCCAGTTTGCGATCAGCATTCTTATTGAGCGGATCCGGCTGAATTGAAATTCCTGCACTGGGTATGCTGTGCCCTGGTAACGCACCAGAACCTGTTTCACTTCTGCAATCGACAACTGAAACTGATGCAATGCCGGAAAAAATATCAGTCAATACAGGCATTAAACACACAGACATGGCTCGAATTTTCTCGACACTGCGAGTGAGCATTTTCAACAAAGGAAGATTCTCTGCCAGGTTTTCAGGATCTGTATAAATTTGCAGCAGTGCCGACATCGCAGCAAGGGTCATCTTGTCACACCGCATCGCACGCTTCATCGGATTGGATTTTATTTTCTGGATCAAGTCTTGGCGACCGAGAATAAACCCGGCCTGGGGGCCACCGAGTAATTTGTCGCCAGAAAAAGTGACCAGATCTGCGCCCGCATTCAGCGCATCCATTGGCGTGGGTTCATGGGGCAATCCATAGTGTTCCATATTCACCAGCGCGCCACTGCCGAGGTCAGTAACGAAAGGTATGTTTGCAGTGCTGCACAGGTTTGCCAGATCTTTTTCGTCGACGCTTGCGGTAAATCCTTCCATCACAAAATTGCTTTGATGCACTTTCAGGATCATCGCCGTATCCGGACCAACAGCAGTTGCAAAATCATGCAAATGCGTTCGATTGGTTGTGCCCACTTCCACAAGGGTACACCCGGATCTGGAAATGATATCGGGAATACGAAATGATCCTCCTATTTCAACCAGTTCACCACGGGAAACCAGCACCTCTTTACCGAGCGTAAGGGTATTGAGCACCAGCATAACCGCAGCTGCATTGTTGTTCACGATGGTGGCTGCTTCGGCACCAGTCAGACGACAAACCTGCTCTTCAAGATGGCTATCCCGATCACCGCGTTTTCCGGTTTCTATATTAAACTCGAGATTACTCATGGCTCCCATAACCTCAATCACGGCATTAATAGAAGCTTGTGGTAGTACTGCCCTGCCGAGATTGGTATGCAAAATGGTACCCGTCAGATTAAATACTCTGCGCAATCTCTGGTTTTTCTCGCGTGTGATGGCCTGGGTAATTTTCAGGCATATCGCCCTCTCGTTCGTATCGACGACTTGTTCCTGTTTTAACGCTTCGCGCATTCCTTCCAGCGTATCCCGGGCAACTCGCTTGACTTCACTTCGGCCATAACTGGCAATAAGCTCAGACCCATCACTTGAATTCAATAGCCGATCCATCGAAGGCAAGGTGGAAAATCTGGATGACAGAGGGTTTCGCATACACGTGTATTCTCAAACTGGAGGCGCTAAATTTTAGCGCGTTTGGCCACCATAGAGACTAACAATTGAATGGATTAGTAACCACTTAAGGTGGAAACCATCGGCCAGTATTGGGTGGCCTTGCCTTCCCGTTTTACCAGTGGATGTGATTCGGCGATAGCTGGCCTGCGGGATGAACCGTTGGCCGAATCGATTATTTTATGGATGATCTGGATTTATTAACACGTTCGGCCGGCACCAGGGAGTCTGCTATCCCTCTTACATTCCTGTCTTCACTGGAAAGCACGCGTTGCTGGAATTCACGGATCATAAACCCAGCCAGCGTTCGCTCCCAGAACCACTCCTGTAAACGGTAGCTGGACGGATAACCTCCATGGGCTGTGGCTGACTCGAGGTAGAACGCCTTGATATCATCAACAGCAAACCTTGCTCGACTGATCGCGGCCATGCCGCCGGGGTTAGGCATTGGTTCGTGAGAAAAGTATCGTTCAACGTATTCAGCAGCCAGTTGCGGTGAAAGCCCGCTGATTCCAACGGTGGTACGGTCACGATGGCGAATTGCCTGCTCCCATAGAGGCAGAATGCTTGCCACCTCGTCCAGCAAGCTACCTTGATTCAGTTCACCAGGAAATATCCAATCGTCTTCTCCTTGAGGATCCGCCATCTCCCCGGGAAAGTCTTCAAGCACCGGATCGGATCCCGGTTGGTCGAAAAGCGCCAGCGCAGCGCGCAGAACACGAGTCTGCAATCCCGTATCACCGGGTGCACCGAAAGGGCGACCAAGTTCAAAAGGAACCCATAATGCCCGTGGTGGAGACATCTTTTCCGCGTGCTCACGAACAAGGGCCACGATAACGGTAGCGAGACCTTCATCTTCGAAAAAGTGTGCCAGCGCGCTCACGGCGCGCGTACAAGCGGGTCAGACCGGTGCCAGAACAACCGTGTTAACACCCAGGGCAAGCAGCTTGCGACCAAGTTCCCGTCCCTTGTTTTCCAGTGCGGCCGGATCCGTAGCGCCCATAAAGGAGTAGTGAGTATTTGCCGCTTTAGCGATAACCCCATGTTTCGCAAGTTCGTTCAGCCGCGCTCTTGGCAGCATAACATTGAGATCCTGCTGGAACCCGGTGCGATCAAAATTAGTTGAAACATGACTACACAGAATATCACCGTCGCCAACTTCGGAAGAAATTGAGCGGTATCCCGCATCCCGTGGAAGGAGTGGCCGTTCTCCCCGGACAATTAGCCCGGCGGAAGACACAATTGCGACCTGACGCTGGTCTGCTGATGGTGCAATTGTGAACGGTGTTTGCGCATACGTCGGGCAGGCAAGGTTCGCAATAACGCTACGTTCCGGTTCGGGCACATCGACTAACCTGACCATCTCAGCTCCTGCCGTACGATCCGGCCGTGCTGGTGTAAATTCCGTGAGTCGTTGGGGAATGAGCCATAAAGTCTATGCTAACTGATGGAAATTTTTCAATCAAGCCTGACAATTACCCGTGATAGTTACCCGGTTACATCAATCCGGCTTTACTCACCCCTTTTGATCAACAGGACGGTAGGCAACTACCTCAACCTCAACCCGCACGTCAACCAGCAAATCGTTTACCACTGCCGAGCGTGCCGGTGGATCATGGGGGAAATAGTCACTGTAGACCGCATTGAATCCAGGGAAATCTGCCCTGTCAGTAAGCCAAACCATGGCCTTGACAACATCCGACATTTCGCAATCAGCTTGCCGCAGGGTTTTTTTAATATCCCGGAGTACCTGATGGGTCTGATCTTCAATACTACCTCCAGTCATCGGGGCTCCGTTTTTCATTGGAATCTGACCCGTGAGAAAGACAAAATCACCAGCTCGAATAGCCCGGGAAAGGGATAATTTTCTGCCATTGATGATCAATGGATCTCCTATAACTTTTTTTAAATCAGACATCTTTCAAGGTGATATTATGTTGTTACTTGATCCGAATGGGACAATGGGTTTCCACGTTTTCATGGCTTCCGGGAAAAATATTGACCGCCTGTTGTTGGTCAGTGTATGGGTAAATAACATACAATTCCAGCATTCCATTCAGATAATAATCAGCGAAGATTTTTAACATCCACCAGGAGAACTGTACATGACTGAACCAAAAACTTATCAAATGCTGATCAACGGAAACTGGGTAGATGCCGGTGATGGTAATACGTTCCAGAGTATCAATCCAACTACCGGCCAGGTCTGGGCAGAAGTCCCGGAGGCCACTTATGAGGATGTTGATCAAGCGGTCAAGACTGCCCACGAAGCGTTTACCACGGGTCCCTGGGCCAATATGGTTGCCACAGAACGTGGTCGATATCTGCGTAAGTTGGCCGACCTACTGGCAGATAAATCAGAGGAACTGGGCCGAACAGAATCTATCGACACTGGCAAAATGCTCAAAGAAACCCGTTGGCAGGCAAAATATATTGCGGAATTCTTTCACTATTATGCTGGTTGCGCTGACAAAATTCATGGCGAAACGCTACCAATCGATAAGCCTGACCTGTTTGTTTTTACCGATAGAGAGCCACTGGGCGTGGTTGCTGCCGTGGTTCCCTGGAACTCCCAGTTATTTCTCGTAGCGGTCAAGCTTGGACCAGCTCTGGCTGCAGGTAATACGGTGGTTTTAAAAGCTTCTGAACAAGCTTCTGCTGCCATGCTGGAATTTGGCAAGCTGATTGAACAGGCCGGATTCCCACCCGGCGTTGTGAATATTATCAGTGGCCATGGCGACCCCTGCGGTAAAGCATTAACATCACATCCCCTGGTACAGCGCATCAGCTTTACCGGCGGCCCCAACGCAGCCCGACAGGTACTGTATAACTCGGCAGAAAATTTCGCTCAGGTGTCTTTGGAACTCGGCGGAAAATCTCCCTTTATCGTTTTCGAAGATGCTGATATTGAAAGCGCCGTCAACGGCTCTATTGCCGGAATTTTTGGTGCTACCGGACAAAGTTGTGTAGCGGGATCGAGGCTATATCTGCATGAAGACATCGCGGAAGAATTTCTTGATACCATGGTTACGCTCGCCGCACAAATCAGGATCGGTGATCCATTGGAGGAAGAAACCCAGATGGGGCCGTTATGCACCACCGGACAACTTGAAAATATCGAACGTGAAGTCGCATTCGCAATGGAACAGGGCGCCAAACTACTCCATGGTGGCAATCGCCCGGAGAATATGGGAGAGGGATTGTTCTACCAGCCCACCATCCTGGATTGTCCGCGGCAGGATCTGCGCATTGTAGACACCGAACTGTTCGGTCCGGTTTTAAGCGTAATACGTTTTAAAGACGAAGCTGAAGTGATCCAGCTCGCCAACGACACTAAACATGGTCTTGCAGCCGGCATTTTTACCCGTGACAGCGCCCGATCACTGCGGGTGGCGAAAGCGGTACGGGCAGGCATTGTCTGGGTAAACACTTACCGTGTGGTCTCACCCATCGCAGAATTCGGTGGCTTCAAGGGGTCTGGATATGGGCGGGAAAGCGGTTTTCAGGCAATGTATGACTATACCCGACCGAAGACAATCTGGATGAATATGTCGAGTGAACCGATGGCGAATCCATTTGTAATGAGATAGCGAATAGTAACTTCACGATGACTCTATTGCTGCAAGCGCCGGAACCGGGCAGGAAAAGAAGAACCCTGTGGGTTGGGCAGTATGATCATTTGGCCAGCGCGCGGGTGGCAATTGCCGCAAAAATCGTATCGAGTTCAGCCGCAATGGTGCCCAGTTCCTCCCCACCTTCAGCGAGATAGGGGGCGAAGACAAAACTTGGGAATTTATAGGAAAGAGTCGCCGTATCATTCTCATTTTCGGTAACGTAGAAACGCATTGGCGCCTCGATCATTGCTGCGGTACTTGTCGCCAGGGCTCGCACCGCATAATCATTGCGATAGACTCCCACTACCCGATTTCCCGGGATCGTGATTCCCCGTTTCTTTGCCGCCTTTGTTGGTCCGGCCTCGGTCACAATAAACATATCCTCAGCCTCGATCGCAGATTCCAGACGATCAAGCAGTTTGTTGTAGCTCATTGACGTGTC
This sequence comes from uncultured Gammaproteobacteria bacterium, assembly GCA_964403545.1. Lineage (GTDB taxonomy): Bacteria > Pseudomonadota > Gammaproteobacteria > Arenicellales > Poriferihabitantaceae > VYFG01. The sequence continues at coordinate 652 of CAYOGN010000137.1, read as the reverse complement.
GTGAACCGCCCAACCGTCTCGTGGAGCGATTGACCCGGCATTGGCCTGGTAGACTATTGCAAAAATTGCTATCAGGGCGGTGGCGAAGAACGAGGTAAACTGTTTCATTGGTGGTCTCGCAAAATTGGTTGAAGTGATGTCGCGAGAAAATCTCTCTAATTGAGGATTCTCAAACTGAGGACTTACAGACTTTTCGGTAATGATAACTTTAACTATGACTACTCAGGACAAAGAAGTTCCGTTAATTTCCAGGTTAATCAGATAGCAGTGCAGGCAATTTTACAGCAGGCGTTCACATTTCGCTGCAATGGCGGTGATCATATTGGCGAACCCTGGATATCTTTTTCTGCAGCACGATACCGATAGCAGAGACTGTCAACTACGATAAAATGGTCAGGGTAAACAAACAAAGGGTTGATCTCCAGTTCTGCGGCCCTGTTTTTACATGTGCTTACATATCGGGAAATTTTACCAATGGCAGCCACCAGCTTGTCTTTGTCCACCGCGGGGCCACCGCGGAATCCGTTTAAAACCGGTGCTATTTTTAAATTGTCCAGGGCAGTCAATATTTCCTGATAGCTTACCGGGAGGATCAAGGATACCGCGTCGGCAATCAATTCAATAAGCCTTCCACCGGTAGCCAGCGTCATCA
>CAYOGN010000136.1:0-26125 GCA_964403545.1 uncultured Gammaproteobacteria bacterium | reverse complement strand
GGCGTGGATCATGGATACTGCTTCGAGATAACTGCCAGGGCCGTGTTCGAGATCAATCATGGCCAGGTCATAACCTGCATTTGCCATTATTTCCGCGGCTACGGGGCTAAATAGTGATGTCCAGCAACCGGTAATCTTTTCGCCTTCCAGCAGCCGTGATTTGATAGATGATATTGTACTCATGAAAATGGTTCAGGGGTTACCGCTCAGGACGACCGGTCCTGTTGGAGTTTCAAGGGTGATTTCAATGTATCCCGGGGTATTGTTTTTCACTGGCACTAATTCGATCAAATGGAGTGCATCAATAGAGTCCAATCGATAGCGATACCAGTCCGGATATGGATGATAGATGGATAATTTCAGCAGTTTGCAGTTGAGGTCCGGCATCAATGAATAGGGACTTCCAGGATCGCGCCACTGAATAATAGAGGGTAACAGACCACCGTTAGGCATGGCGCCATCCTCGGGTATGGTCAGTAACCAATTTAAATTCCCCCGTGTCACTACCAGGCCGGGACCAGTTTCATAGTTCACACGTTTCAGGATCTGTGGCATTTTTTCAGTGCTGACTACCCAGGTAATCAAACGTGGGGTAATCAGTGAATTTTGCATCATCGAATCATCCAGTGCATACCACCGTGGTCGCACCGGGCTTTCTGCGGCGGGATCAACAGCAATGATTTCGAAGAAAGTATTATTGCCAATTTGCATCAGATGATTGTGCGTTCCCATCATGGGATGAAATCCACCTTCCGGTATTTCTATACCACTGATCTCTCGAAAATATTCTACGCCTTCTGTTACGGTTCGAGCCGCCATTACAATATGGTCAAGATGGCAGGGTTCATTCATATCCGGTTTTTACGGCTCGGTGTTGATCCAACGCCCATTGTACGTGTTCACGCACCTGTTCTGAAGGATGCCCGGCACGAAATTCAAGACTTTGAACCACTGCATGATTGGTCGGTGCATTCCCGAGTGCCACCGCAATATTTCGCAGCCAGCGCAAGTAGCCGATTCGGCGAATGGCTGAGCCCTCTGTATGTTTGAGAAAAGTGACTTCATCCCAGCGAAACATTTCTACCAGTCCTCGATTATGTAGTGGGTGACGAATCTGGAAATCCGGTTCTGCACTAAGATCTGCGTAGCGATTCCACGGGCACACTAATTGGCAGTCATCACATCCATAGATTCGATTCCCCATATCTTTGCGAAATTCTGTCGGTATGGAACCATGGAGTTCGATCGTGAGATAAGAGATACAGCGCCTCGCATCCAGTTCATAAGGCTTCACAATGGCGCGGGTCGGGCAAATATCAATGCAGGCGGTGCAACTGCCACAGTGGTTACTGACGGGCTTGTCTACGACAAGGGGAACATCGACAAATAACTCACCAAGAAAAAACCAGGAACCTGCGTGCCGACTGAGGATGTTGGTGTGCTTGCCCATCCAGCCAATTCCGGATTTCTCGCCAAGGGCCTTTTCCATCACCGGCGCACTGTCACAAAATGCCCGATAACCGAGGTGTCCGACCTGCAGGTTGATTTTCCCGGCCAGTTTCTGAAGTCTTTGTCGAACCATTTTGTGGTAATCACGGCCCAGGGCATAGCGGGAGATATATCCCAGCTCAATATTGTCCAGCGATTCGAGGCAGGCAGTCATGGATTCGGCAAGATAATCCAGGCGTACGCTAATTACTCGAATGGTGCCCGGAATGAGTTCGTCGGGGCGAGTACGTTTACTTCCATGGCGTTCCATATAGTCCATCTCTCCATGAAAATTTTGTTGTAACCAGCTACGCAGACGACCTTCTGCCTGTTCGAGGTCAATGTCGGATATACCGGTGTGAGAAAATCCCAGTTCTCGTGACCACGCTTTAATCTGCCGGGTCAGGTCAATCCACTGGATGGCTACGCTGGTCACTATAATAAATTGATGTTTGATCGTGATTTAGAGCATTCACCCGTATTTCCTGGTGATATACAGAAAACTTTATGGTCATAAAGATTGGAGACGGGAAAAGAATTTCCACTATTGGTTCGGCAATACTCTGATAGCATAGAGGATGTACAGTTGTTAGTCCGGAAAATATAAATTCAGCGATAAAGAAATTACCATGATTGAACCCTGCCGTGGGGTCGTCTAGCCATATCAGTCGGATCAGACAGCAACCTTCTCACAGACTAGCCGGGAATATGAAAGCGCAATTTAAGCCCCTCGATGAAGAGTTCGAAGTAAAAGTACGAAATAGCTTTAATCGGCAAAAAATCATGAAAACGGTTAATGCATCTATCCTGGTGATCAGACCGGGTCAAGTTGAACTGGAATTTCCCTATCAATCCAGTTTGACCCAGCAACATGGCTTTATTCACGCTGGAATCGTATCCACTGTACTTGATAGCGCTTGTGGGTATGCTGCATTCTCCGTGATGCCAAAGAATGCTGCTGTTCTCACAATCGAATTTAAAATCAATTTATTGTCACCAGCAAAAGGAGAAAATTTCAGAGCAATCGGTACGGTCAAAAAACCCGGCAGAAACATTTCCGTGGCAGAGGGCGATTTATTCGCCTATTTCAGCGGGGTGAAAAAATTAGTGGCGACGATGAGTGGAACCATTATGGCAGTATATGATCGAGAAGGTGTTGAATGTTGAGGTTTATTTCGGGTGCCAGGGTTTACATGGTAGTTTGGGTCAAATTTTACTACTATAGGCCTTTTTAACCTGCAATTGGTTCAAAATCTATGGAAGCCAGCGCACACTATACTATACCCCCCACGCTATCGGACCTGATTCTTGGAGACGGTACACCGAAGAAGGCTTTTCTTACTGCCCTGGTTGTGGGTACGATACTGACGATCATTAATCATGGCGATATTCTGATGGCAGGAAGTTCACCGCCTGCGATCAAGATTTTTCTTACCTTCTGTGTCCCATACTGCGTTACCACCTGGGGCGCGATAACAGGCAAGCGTTCGCAGTGGCGCAGAGATAACAGTACCGGTCTATCACAATCAAAGTGAGGGATGAGGATGAACAGTGAAGACCTGTTTGATCAAAAAAACATACTCGATCTGAGTTTCTTTAACTTTCGTAACGCCATTACCGCTGCCTACTATGCCAATAGCAAACTTGAAATACTGCGGGTCAATAATAACTTTTTATCTTTTTTCCCACTTCTAGGTAATGTAACAAATGCATATTTCCCTGACGTGCTGGCGCAACTAGGGGTTTCCGGTGAGCAGATTGAAACTTTTATAAAGGGTCTGGAACAGAAGGGATCTGTATTAATCCCGCAGGTACACCTCAATATCGATGGCGAAGACCGCGTTTATTCTCTATTGTCGGCACGTACGAAGGACAAAAATTTTTCCTACCTGAATGGTATTCAGGGCCAGTTTGCAGATCGTACCGAGGAATGGAAATTGAAGAAGGAAAGGGAGCAGTTGCTTGAACAGAAGATTCGTGACCAGGAGGTAATTGAACAGAAAAGCAGCCAGTTGGAAAGCCTGGCAACACGTCTCGCCAAATACCTCTCACCACAAATATACAATAGCATTTTTTCAGAAACTGAAGATAAGAGTCATACTCATGCGCGTAAAAATCTGACTATACTTTTCTCGGATATCGTTCAGTTTACAGATCTCAGCGATACCCTGGAACCCGAGCGATTAGCTGTTGTCATCAATTCCTACTTATCTGAAATGTCAACCATCGCAATTAACTGTGGTGGCACAATCGATAAATTTATTGGCGACGCGATTCTGATTTTCTTTGGCGATCCAGAAACCAGGGGAGATACTGAAGATGCACTCCAATGCGTGGAAATGGCGATTCAGATGAAGGCACGGGTATCCGAATTGCAGCAATTCTGGAAAAGAAAAGGCGTGTTACATGGGCTGCATGTTCGAATGGGAATAGCCACCGGCTATTGCACGGTTGGGAATTTTGGCTCGGATCAACGGCTTGATTACACCGTGCTGGGAAGTCCGGTAAATCTGGCTGCCAGATTACAGTCTACAGCAAGCGATGACACCATCCTGATCGATGAAAATACGCACAATCTGATCGCAGACCAGGTTCAGTGCTATCACAAAGGTGAAACAACTCCAAAAGGTTTTGCCCGTAAAATCGATTACTATGAGATTGTCGATTTTGTGTCCGGGCACCAACGTTTGGAGCGTCGGCGTCTGTCCCGTATTGGTAAACATATTGAAGTAAATGTAATCGATAGCTCTGATATTCGAGCAGCAATCGAGGAATTGCACGAAATTCAGATTGATTTCGAGCAGCAGCTTGCTGAATCTATTGGCACTCAGGATAAATTGTTGTAACCTGGGTTTGATCTTACAAATCCTTCAGCGAATTTTAGATGTCGCCGCACAGTGACTGACCGTAGTTTGCCCACAACGAACAATAATTGAGTGTACTGTCCCCGGAACTCAACGAACTCTTGATGCTGCGGCTAGTTGTCTTCAATCTTCCAGCTACCGTCGCTCTGCCGGCATGCGGTACCATAGGCCTGCTCTTCCTTACCACCCACGACTATCTTCGAGGTGAATTCCCGGCACGGCGTGCCATTCTGAGCGACCGCGGTATTTGTGGGAAAAGATGAGCCATGGTGTCCAGAATTCGGATTTTGCCATGACGACGTTGTCCCGTCCGGATTCAGCTCCAGAGAATACTGAAGATTCTGGGCGGCCATGAGGCGGTCCCTGTCGTCTAGTTGTTTGCCAAGATAGTCACCGGCTATCGCACCAAACAACAACCCCAGGCCAATGGCCAGTTCCTTGTCTGCGTGATCCTGGCCCAGACCATAACCGAGGGCTGCACCAAGCACCGCACCCGCTACCGATCCCGTCTGTTGTTTACTGGGTTCGGTTACGCAACCGGTTAGTGCAAGTAGCACGCAGATCAATACAACACCTATTGCAGATTTTTTCATCGTCAAACTCCTCAATTACAAAAAGTCAGATCATCCTAGCATTTGTTTTCTGAACCCATGCTGATCAAGATCAGCTAATTGTCGAAAAAAGCGCAACCGCTCATGACCTCGCTCCACAACCGCTTTATCCACGGCGGATTGATGCCGATCTATACATGTTGTAAAACCTGGACTTGATCTTAAAAGTCCAGGAGCATAGTTTAGACGCCCTATACACCTCGTTTGCCGGGACTACGCCTGGTCATCATTTCAAACAGCGATGATCTTGGTACACCCTCCTGATCGAAGTTAGTTTTATCGAGCCAGGTTTCCAGTATTGTGCGGACTTCGGGCCATTCATCATCCAGAATAGAGTACCACGCGGTATCGCGGTTTTTTCCTTTAAAAATCATATGGTTGTAAAAAATACCTTCAAAGCGAAAACCGAGCCGGCGAGCAGCCTGACGAGACTTTTCATTCAGAGAGTTACAGCGCCAGTGCATGCGCCGGTATCCAAGATCATCCATAGCATGACGAATCATTAGATACAACGCTTCAGTTCCGGCACGAGTTTGTGCCAGGCGTGGCCCGAACCAGATATGTCCAATTTCAATCACACCCATCAGCGGATTAATATCAAGGTAACTGCTTTGCCCCTCAAAACGTTTGGAATCAAGCGGTTTGATAGCGTAGAAAATGGTATCAAAGGTCGCGGATTGCGTGCGCATGGTCACAGTGTAATCCTCCACCGAACGCCATGGGCCGTACGCCAGGTAATCCCATATTTTTAGAGCCTGATCTGATTCATGGCCGGCGGCATATAGATCAGTCGCATGCTTCGAGGCATCCTGTGCTATCAACTCAACATACTTGCCACGTATTGGCGCACGTGATGGAATCAGTGCCGGGGGTAAGTGTTCAACGGACTCACCTGAAAGCGGCCGTGGAAAGGGTAACTCTAATTGCAGGTCAACTGACATGGTTTGATTCCTCACCGAAAAATGTTCTATAAATAATCATCAGACACAAGCCTGGTTAACCTTGGGGTCTTCACGTGCCATGAACTGTTTTCTGATTGGCCGCTAATGTTGTATTACCTATATTCGAATTTACTTGCTTGACCGAACTGAGTTGCGAATTCAACCGATCGTTTGTCAGAATCGCAGGCGTAACCCCAAATCAGTTTAGAACCATGTGGATGTGTGGTGAAACGAAAAGAAGATCGCCAAATGTTCCGGATATTCAAGTCAGAATCCGTTAAGAAATATCTGAATAATGGCTGTTTCTTGCATTCTACAGTCCGTGTCAGATTGTATCGAACCTTAAAATTGGCGATATCAGATCAAGTTGGAAAATATACAGATAATATAGAGGCCAGAAATTACCTTATGTAGATCACTTTTATCCACTCGGGATGGCTTCTGCATAAGCTTTTACACCACCTTTCATAAAGTAGTATTCCGCTACGAAATTCTTCTCCAGCGTATATTGTAACCATCTGACCTGTTTTCCGACAGCATCATATATCAGTAGTGGTCTATTTTCCCGCTTCGACTTTTCAATGGCGTAACCAATTCGATCCATTGGTGTTGTTCTGCTGACTTGTTTAAGGATTCTCACATTTCGTTGAAAAGGTTCCCTGATGTCCAGAACCAGACTATCGTTGGTAATTTTGTCTTCAAATTCTTCAGGTGACAGAAAGTGAGCATTGAGCTTATCTTTACTGATCAGTTTTTCCAGAGGCACAGGATTTTCGCCCAGTAGTACGGCGGCATCTGCATGCTCCCTCGTCCATCCGAAAATGCCAAGATCAAATGTAAATACATCTGGAATACTGTTTTCCAGCGCAATTCTGCAAGCTTTATATGATTTAGCACACGTACCATTGCAATAAAATATAATCGGTCGATTGTCCTGACTTCGCAGTGCTTTCAGTTGCGAAATAAATCCTTTGGTCGTAACCGGTATGTTTATCGCATTAACGATTCGTAAGGTATCGAATTCAAAATTAGACCGCACATCAACAACCAACACTTTGTCTAATTGTTCATACAACTCGTCGTGGGAAATAAAGGGAACATCGGAATATTGGTTACGTAAAGGAAATTCTGTTTCCTGGGCAACAACACCCGAGAAAGCTGTTAATAACAGAGCAAAGATAAACGAGCTGAATTTTTCACAGATGAGTTTCCCGATCCAGGTTTACCGTGAGACCATTTTACGCTGATATTGATCCAATGTCTGTGGATCATATCTGTATGGATCTATATCTGTATTACAATCACGTCCGGGGCCTAACCTCCTGTCAATGTGATATTCATAGATTCATTGGTTCCGGCTTTTAGTCGATTCAACCTCCTGGGAAGTGAAATTGCCCGGTATTTTTTGGTAGGATCGCATATCAAATTATTCCGACCAACTCTCAAGCAGCCCTGGAGCCCGCAAACCTTTTTTTTTGAACCAGCAAATTGAAATTGTCGGTGAAACAGCCATGATTCAGGCGGGGGAGTCGATTGGTGGCTATCTACCTCGGGGATCAGTGGTATTTTTGCAGGGAGATCTCGGCTCTGGTAAAACCACATTGGTGAAAGGAATTCTGCGTGGACTTGGATTTGATGGCCTGATTACCAGCCCGACGTACACTCTGGTTGAGGTTTATCAGTTGACTGGCGGACCGGTCTATCATTTTGATCTCTATCGACTGGATCAACCAGAGGAACTTGAATCTATCGGAATTCGGGATATGTTGGTGCAAGATTCAATTGCCCTGATTGAATGGCCGCAACGAGGGCGGGGGCATCTCCCTGCGCCTGATTTTATTCTGGCGCTTGAGTTTTCCGGTGATGGCCGGTTGCTATTTGCCCCTGAAGAATTGCTGGGTGTTCAGTGCTCTGATTCTGGTTCTGGTAAAAATTGATTCAATGCAAAATTAATGTAGTTCCAGACGGATGAATATTCTACGGCTATTTTCCGTGCTAGTGGTCATTCTGATGCTGAGACCATCGATAATGTACGCTGCAGTCATCAAGGATGTCCGTATTTGGCATGCGCCTGACCATAGCAGGATCGTGTTCGATATGGACAAAGGCAGTAAGTTCAAAGTGTTCACTCTGGAGAAGCCTGGCCGGGTAGTCATTGATCTCGAAAATGCAGTTCTTAAAAGCGATGTTCCCGGCCCCGGTTCGACTGGCCAGTTTATTCGAAAAATTCGAATGGGTTCGCCAAAGGGAGGAGCTACAAGGGTGGTTTTCGATCTTAAAACACCCGTTCGATACTTTATTCAACTACTTCGCCCGAGCAATAACTTCCAGTATCGACTGGTTGTGGATTTTTATCATCGGGATTTTGATCCTGAAAAGCCCCATTCGATCAGTCCGGCAACTCCCGGGCCTGGTAAACCCCGAGATCCCAATCGCGATATTTTTATCATGATCGATCCGGGTCATGGAGGCGAAGACTCCGGTGCGAGGGGGAAACGCACGAAAGAAAAAGACGTTGTGTTACAAATTGCCAAGCGATTACGCTTGTTGATCAATGCGCAACCTGGTATGCGCGCTGAACTAACCCGCAGTGGTGATTATTATGTCAATTTGCGTCGGCGTAGCTCACTGGCGCGGCAAAGACGTGCTGATATTTTTGTCTCCATTCATGCGGATGGTTTTAAAAATCCCAATGCCAGAGGGGCTTCAGTATATGCATTGTCCCTAAGTGGATCGACCAGTGAACAGGCAAAACTTTTGGCCAACAAGGAAAACCTGTCGGATCTTGCCGGAGGGATAAATCTGGCCGATAAGGATGATTTGCTGGCAGGCGTATTGCTGGATCTATCCATGACCAGTACGATTGAAGAGAGTCTAAGCTTTGGTCGCGAGGTGCTTGCGGAATTAAAGAAGATTGGTCGCATTCATGGCAAACGAGTGGAGCAGGCGGGATTTGTTGTGCTGAAATCACCTGATGTGCCCTCGATTCTGGTCGAAACCGCTTATATCACCAATCCCCACGAGGAAAAGCTCTTACGCAGCAGAAAACATCAGGAAAAGATCGCTGGCGCTATACTGACTGGTGTGAAACGTTATTTGAAAAAGAGTCCACACTTTTTCGCCCGATTGTGAAACATTGGACAGGTTTTATGGCACGTAAAGAGATACGTCAACTGGATGATCAATTGATCAATCAGATTGCTGCTGGTGAGGTGATCGAGCGACCGGCGTCACTGGTCAAGGAACTACTGGAAAACAGCCTTGACGCTGGTGCTACACGCATCAGCATCCATATAGAACGCGGTGGTATCAAACGAATTCTGGTTCAGGACAATGGTCATGGTATACCTCAGCAGGAATTGCAGCTGGCGTTATCCCGACACGCTACCAGCAAGTTGACCGGGTATGACGATTTGTTCAATGTCACTACTCTTGGTTTCCGAGGCGAGGCACTGCCCAGTATTGCCGCAGTATCACATTTGTCCATAAAGTCTCGAGTGGCCGCTGCAGACAATGGGTTCGTCGTGGAATGTCATGGTAGTGCCAGAATATCCGAACCACAACCACTGGCGCATGGGCAGGGAACCACAGTGGAAGTGACGGATTTGTTCTACAATACCCCCGCTCGTCGCAAGTTTCTGAAAACCGAAAAAACGGAATTCAATCATATTGATGATGTCATCAGAAGAATCGCTCTTAGCCGTTTCGATGTTGCGATAGAGTTCTCTCATGATGGTCGACAGTTATTTGCTACAGCAGCCGCAGAAACGGACGTAGAACGGATAAAACGAATAGCCAATATCTGCGGCAAGCCATTTGCCGGACAGTGTGTTTCCATTACCGACAATGTTGAAATGATGGCCATCAACGGCTGGATCGGATTACCGGTATTTTCCCGTAGCCAGCGGGATATGCAGTACTTCTTTGTTAATGGCCGCGGAGTCAGGGATCATCTGATCGCGCATGCGGTCAAGCGGGCCTATAGTGATGTTATGTATCACGGCCGCCATCCCGCATTTGTGCTTTATCTGGACGTTCAACCTTCACTGGTGGATGTCAATGTTCACCCGGCCAAGACCGAGGTAAGATTTCGCGATGCACGCGCTGTTCATGGATATATTTACCGTGCTGTTCATTGCGCCATCGCCGATTTAACCCCGGAGCAGGGGGGCGTTTCACTGCCCGGCCCCGAGACATCCACCGGAGCCACATCGTTTGTCCCTGGGGGAGAAAAATCTGCGGGCTTTGGTTCGATTCCGGTACAGCAGAACATCAAGATGCTGGTTCAGGAGCAAATCAGCGCCTATCAACAAATGCATGGTGGGAATGACATAGCAGCAATCAGTTCCGAATCGGTGGCTGAAACCGAAGAGAATTCAGACCAGGATATTCCGCCCATGGGCTATGCGATTGCTCAACTCAAAGGGGTATATATCCTTGCAGAAAATGAACGGGGGTTGATAATGGTAGATATGCACGCAGCCCATGAAAGGATAACCTATGAGTCTCTAAAACGGCAGTCTGACATTGGCGCAGTGGCCAGTCTGCCTCTGCTGGTGCCACTCAGTATTCATGTCAGTAGTGCCGAAAGCAAGGTTGCTGAATTCCATGGAGAACTATTCCGCCGCTACGGATTTGATATCGATCAGATAGGTGATGAACAAATTGTGGTCAGGGCGGTGCCGCAATTTCTGGCAAGGACAGATATAGAAACACTTGTACGTGATGTGTTGTCGGATTTGATCGAGTTTGGGCAAAGCGACCGCATTCAGGATGCAGAGCATGAAATACTCTCCAGTGTAGCCTGCCACGGTTCGATTCGTGCCAATCGCAAACTGACCCACACGGAAATGAATGCGTTACTGAGACAGATGGAAGAAATAGAGCGGTCCGGGCAGTGCAATCATGGTCGTCCTACCTGGATGAGTGTGACTCTGAGCGAGATCGACAAATGGTTTATGCGTGGGCGATAGATTTGATGTTAGCGCTATATGTCGTTCTGGCAATTGATGACTAAACAAGACTCGCCGGTGATCTTTTTAATGGGTCCTACGGCCTCCGGCAAAACAGAGGTTGCGTCAAAACTCTATGATCATTTTCCGATAGAACTGGTAAGTGTCGATGCTGCCCAGGTCTATCGTGGAATGGATATCGGTACTGCGAAACCAGACCAGGAATTTCTTCAGCGTTTTCCACATCATTTGATCAATATTCGTTCTCTCGATGAGCCATATTCTGCGGCAGAATTTGTCAATGACGGGCGTCGTCTGATCAAGGAAATTCATGCCAGAAACAGAGTTCCCCTATTGGTTGGTGGCACTATGTTTTATTTTAATGCACTGGAAAAAGGCTTGTCGAATCTGCCATCGGCCGATCCCCAAACCCGGGCCCGGATAGAAAGCGAAATATGTCAGCAGGGGTTGTCCAAAGTTTATCGAGATCTGGAGAAAATTGATCCCGTTGCCGCTGCAAGAATGAGCCCGCAGGATGGTCAACGAATCCAGCGTGCAATGGAAATTTACCGGCTGACCGGAACACCACCTTCTCAATTGATGACGGCGGCAAGAGGACTGGATTGTCATTTGGTCAAGTTAACGCTGTTTTGTGGAAACAGGGCCACACTGCATGGGCGTATAGCGGATCGTTTCTCTATGATGATAGAGCGGGGCCTGGTAGATGAAGTGCGAAGTCTTGGTGCCGGGCACCAGGATGCCTGGAAGCTGCCCGCTATGAGAACGGTAGGTTATCGCCAGGTGGTTGATTACCTTGGTCAGCAAGTTGACTTCAATGAAATGATCGATAACGGAATTGCTGCCACCAGACAATTGGCCAAGCGTCAGTTGACATGGCTCAGGCAACAATCCGGCCTGGTCTGGTTTGAAGCAGAGGCTCAATTGCCGGTGGATCCGGTTGCGGAATTTCTTCAGGCAACTTTTCCGGACAAATTGTGTTGAGCCAGTCTTTGCTTATTGTTGATCATGTCCGACTCTGGTGAAACAGGAGAAATTATTTTGCCTGTCCTGAATTTTACATTTTGTTAACAAAGATTAATTCGGTAAATCAAATTCTTTCCCTGGATTGTTCTCTAATTGATTGATTAATAAAAGTTAATCCATGGTGAATGGGACAGGATTCATACCACTACAAGGCTTTTAAAAATAAACTTTATGGTAGAATCCGGATCACAGACCCAATAGTCCAACCGGTCTGCAATAAGCCGGGTTAAGGGGTAAAGTATCTCTGATAACCAACGTGCATCAAAAATTCCGTTGATAGCACCGCAACAATGGCATCACGATAATATAATCCGGATAATATAATCCGATGACTTAACAATAACAGGGCAATAAACTTAAAGGTACAAAAATAATGGCACAAAACAAAGGAACCGCATTGCAGGACCCATTCCTGAACGTACTACGAAAAGAAAGAATTCCCGTTTCTATTTTTCTGGTCAATGGCATCAAACTACAGGGGCAGGTTGAATCTTTCGATCAGTTTGTCGTGCTGTTACGCAATAGTGTAAACCAGATGATCTATAAGCACGCCATCTCTACCATCGTGCCGGCACGACCGGTACGTATTCCCCACGATCCGGAAGACTCAGAGCTGGATGACGAATCCGGTGAAGAGCAACCATCAGACAATCGATCGTACTGATTCTTTTCGTCCACTGGTTCGTTAACCTGGTTACGGATCAACAATTAGTGTTGCTTCAGCTTGCGGTAGACGCTACCGGTCCGGATTTATTGCTGAACCTGCCTTTCAGAGGGGTTATGTAACTGTTCAAATCTATTGACATTCACTCTGGACCTGCAGAGGTGGGTGAGCGTGCAATACTGGTAAAACAGTTACGTCCAGTTGCTGCCCGGGAAATCGCACCGTTAAAGGAGCTGAAAGAACTTGCCCTGTCTGCGGGAGCAATGGTTTGTGACGAGCAAGTATCCATCCGCTCGAAACCGGTAGCATCCACATATATCGGCAAGGGAAAAGTGGAACAACTCGCCACGATGGTTGAAACTCATGATGCTTCAGTGGTCATATTTGATCATGCGCTTTCACCAATCCAGGAACGGAATCTGAGCCGTTCCATTCACTGTCGAGTGGTGGACAGGACCGGGCTGATTCTGGATATATTTGCCCAGCGCGCGACCACAAGCGAAGGAAAACTGCAAGTTGAACTGGCTCAGTTGCGCCATCTGTCTACCCGTCTGGTACGGGGCTGGACCCATCTGGAACGACAGAAAGGGGGGATAGGATTACGCGGCCCCGGTGAGACCCAACTGGAGACGGACCGACGGTTGATCGGCACTCGGATCAAGACCCTTATCCGTCGTCTGGACAAAGTAGAGGCACAACGAAAATTACGCCGCCGGGGACGCAAACGCACTCCAATCCCCACTGTTTCTCTGGTCGGGTATACCAACGCCGGAAAATCTTCACTGTTCAACGCATTGACAGGTTCCGATGTTTATATCGCTGATCAGTTGTTTGCTACTCTGGATCCCACTATGCGACGTCTTGAGTTGCCAGGTTTCGGTCCTGTCGTTTTATCAGACACGGTGGGGTTTGTGCGCGATTTGCCGCACCCTCTGGTGGCTGCTTTCCATTCAACCCTCGAAGAAGTCGCAACGGCGTCCTGCCTGCTGTTGGTCAATGATATCTCGGATCCGGAACATGACGAACTGAAAATTGCTGTAGAGCAGGTCCTTGAAGATATTGGTGCTTCTGATGTACCCACCATCATAGTAAACAATAAAATCGATATTTCAGGGGATGCCGCCAGATTCTCCAGAAATAATGATGGAATGGTGGATAAGGTCTGGTTATCAGCGCAGTCCGGCAATGGAATTGAGCAGTTACGGTTGGCGCTGGCCGGATTGTTAGGCCGTCAGCACAGGGACTATCAATTTTTGCTTGATCCATCTGCCGGGGGGTTGCGTGCCCGGTTGTATCAGCGTTGCGAGGTATTGAATGAACAGTCTGACGATCAGGGAAATATTATACTCACCGTAAGGATGGCACCTGAAGATCGCGGCTGGCTGGATTCTCTGGATCAATATTCCGGACTTTGGCGCAGTGTGCTCTTTCAAGGTGGTAATTGAGAATACTCCTCGGTGTTTCAGACGACCTTTCCCAGTACCTTCCGGCGAATCGCTATGATACAATTGGCCACTCAAAAGCGTGATTTTTATAAGGTGTGACACCCTCTGGTGAATCCATAATTACCTCTCCTGAACGGCCCTCTTGCTGGCTGAATTGAAACCGGGAGAAATCAGAAAATTTTCAGCCATAACACACCTGACAAGCCTCCAATTGCAGCAATTATCAGTTACAGATTAGATTCATGACCACCGAATCACCGTTCGCCAAAGAAACTATCCCCGCCAATCTTGAACACGAAATGCGGCAGTCCTATCTGGACTATGCGATGAGTGTCATTGTTGGTCGAGCCTTGCCGGATGTCCGGGATGGACTGAAACCAGTGCACAGACGGGTACTCTATGCCATGATGGTGTTAGGTAATGACTGGAACAAAGCCTACAAAAAATCAGCTCGTGTGGTGGGTGATGTAATTGGTAAGTATCATCCCCACGGTGATACTGCGGTATACGATACGATTGTAAGAATGGCCCAGGGTTTTTCCATGCGCTATCCCCTGATTGATGGCCAGGGAAATTTCGGCTCGGTGGACGGGGATGCCCCTGCGGCTATGCGATATACTGAAATTCGCCTCGACAGAATTGCCCACGAACTGCTTGCGGATCTCGAAAAGGAAACCGTTGAATTCGGGCCTAACTACGACGAGACCGAGACCCAGCCACTGGTCTTGCCTACACGACTACCCAATTTGTTGGTCAATGGATCTACCGGAATAGCGGTAGGTATGGCAACCAATATTCCACCGCATAACCTGAACGAAACAATCAGTGCCTGCCTGGCATTAATCGACAATCCCGAAATTTCTACGGCAGAGTTGATGGAGCACATACCAGGTCCGGATTTTCCTACAGCCGGAATTATTTATGGACGTGGCGGGATAAAACTTGCCTATGAAACCGGTCGAGGGCGAATCTACGTCCGGGCACGTATCGCCATCGAGGAATCAAGCAACGGCAAGCAATCCATAATTGTTAACGAGTTGCCCTACATGGTTAATAAGGCCAAGCTGTTGGAAAAGATTGCTGAGCACGTCAAAAATAAACGTATTGAAGGTATCACCGCATTACGGGATGAATCTGACAAATCGGGTATGCGGATGGTGATCGAGCTGAAGCGTGGCGAACAGGTTGAAGTAGTGCTCAATAATCTGTACAAGCAAACCCGGATGCAGACTGTTTTTGGTCTCAATATGGTGGCACTCAGCGGCAACCAGCCAAAAATATTTTCACTCAGGGAAATGCTCGATGAATTTGTTCGTCATCGACGTGAGGTGGTTACCCGGCGTACGGTATACGAACTGCGAAAGGCCAGGGATCGAGCACATATACTCGAGGGACTTGCCGTGGCGTTGGCAAACATCGATCCCATCATTGCGATGATAAAGAAGGCGCAGACACCGGCAGAAGCACGGCAGCAGTTGCTGGCAAATAAATGGCAGTCCGGGGCCGTGGCAGCGATGTTGTCTCGCAGTGATTCCAATGTGTCCCGACCTGACGGACTGGAATCTGTGTATGGGTTGATCGATGATGTATATCAATTATCACCTGTCCAGGCCCAGGCTATTCTTGAATTGCGTTTGCATCGTTTGACTGGTCTTGAACAGGAAAAAATTCACCAGGAGTATGGCGAAATCATTGACCAGATTTTCGCGTTGCTGGAGATATTGCGTAATGCAGATCGTTTGATGGAAATCATTCGTGAAGAACTCGGGGAAATCAGGGACAAGTACGGCGATTCACGACGCACCGAGATTGTGGAAAGTGAAATCGATCTTACCATGGAAGATCTGATACCCCAGGAGGAGGTTGTCGTTACGCTGTCTCATGCCGGTTACGCCAAATCCCAGCCAGTCAGTGACTACAGTGCGCAGAAACGTGGTGGCAAAGGAAAAATCGCTACCCGCACTCGGGCGGAGGATTTTGTTAACCGGATGTTTGTCGCCAATACCCATGACACGATTTTGTGTTTCTCGGATCGTGGGAAAGTATATTGGCTCAGAGTATTCCAACTGCCCCAGGCAGGACGACAGGCTCGCGGAAAACCATTGGTCAATTTGCTGCCACTGGAAGCCAATGAGCAAGTCACTGCAATACTACCTGTCCAGGGATATCAGGAAGGAAAATTCATCGTAATGGCAACTGCCGCGGGCACGGTTAAGAAGTGTCGCCTGACGGATTTTTCCAATCCCAGAAGCAACGGGATTATTGCGGTGAATCTGGATGAGGATGACCACTTGATTGCGGTTTCTCTGACCGGGTCCGGCGAGGATTTGCTACTCATCAGTAATCGCGGAAAAGCGGTTCGTTTCGCTCAATCGGACGTCAGGGCCATGGGTCGTACTGCGCGAGGAGTTCGTGGAATCAGGCTCAGTGGAACTGACAGGGTTATTTCCCTGATGGTAGTTCCCGGAACAGATATAGACGACACAGGTATAGATATAGACGACACAGGTACAGACAATGTTGTAGACCCGGATAAGACGATCGATTCCGCCAGGGAAACCCCAACAATTGCCATATTAACCAGCACTGAGCATGGCTACGGAAAACGAACCCCGGTTTCAGAATTCCCGCGTAAGAACAGAGGAGGAAAGGGGGTTATTGCGATCAAAACATCAAGTAGAAATGGAGAAGTGGTCAGTTCGCTGATAGTGGGTAGTGAGGATGAAGTCATGTTGATTACCGATGGCGGGATTCTCATTCGAACCCGCGTGATCGAAATATCTACCCAGAGTCGAAATACCCAGGGGGTTCGCTTGATTTCGTTAAACCAGGACGAAAAACTGGTTAGTGTCAGCAGGGTCGATGAATCAGTAGTTGATAACATTGCTACTGACGATGATGAAAACGGAGCCGAAAGGTTTGAAAGTGATGCCGGGGAAGACAGCCCTGATGGTGCAGGATCATCCGGTTCCGAACCTGAAACCACGATCCATTAAACTGTTCTAATCCGGTGTGTTCCGATATTGTAAGTGAAAACAGGCTAAAGGTTTACCGCGACACAATCGACCGGATTGATCAGCAGATTATGGGGCTGATGAATGATCGAATCCGTGCGGCCCAGGCCATTGGCGAAATCAAGAAAAATCTTGAACAGCCTGCTTTTTACCGACCGGAACGTGAAGCCCAGGTGTTACGACAATTAAAAGATCTCAATGAGGGCCCCATGGGGGATAGTGATATCGATTCTCTGTTTCGAGAGATCATGTCAATTGCCCGCGGTACAGAGGCCGATTTCTCGGTTTCATTGCTAGGCCCCGCAGGTACTTTTAGCGAAGCGGCAACCTTGCGACACTTCGGAAGTACTATTGATCTGGTGTATTTTTCCTCCATTGAAGATATTTTTCGGGCGGCGGAAACTGGTCAAACGAACTTCGCGGTTGTCCCTATTGAAAATTCTACTGAGGGCGGGGTCAGCTCTACCCTTGATCGCCTCGCCAGTACCTCGTTACTGGTTTGTGGAGAAATCTACCTCAAGGTTCATCATAACCTCATTAGTCAGGCCCGATCACTGGAATCAGTCAGGTGTGTAATGGCACATCCCCAGGCACTCGGACAATGTCGCAACTGGCTCCGTCAAAATATGCCGGAAGTTGATTTGGTGTCCTGTAGTAGCAATGCTGCGGCGGTAGAACATGCCAACGAAGATCCCACAGTGGCCGCTATCGCGGCCAGTGCTGCTGCGAAAAAATTTAATCTCGGCATTCTGCAGTCAAATATTGAGGACGAACCCGGAAATACTACCCGGTTTCTGGTGTTGTCAGATCGCAATACTCCAATTAGCGGCCATGACAAGACCAGCTTGCTGGTTTCCGGGCGTAATCGCCCCGGGGCGCTGTTTCATTTATTGAAGCCGCTGGTTAACGAAAACCTGGATATGACAAAAATTGAATCAAGGCCATCTCGTTCAGGATTGTGGGAATACATCTTTTTTGTTGATATCAAGGGACACATTGATGAGCCTGTAGTCGCCAGAGCTATTAACGCAATTAAAAAAGAGGCAGGGCTTTTTAGGCACCTGGGGTCATATCCTGATGGAAAACAACAGCGCTGAAGACTTTCATTGCCCCAACATTGCTATCGTCGGGGTTGGTTTGATTGGTGGCTCCCTGGCCCTGGCACTAAGGAAAATTGGTGCGGTGGATCATGTGATTGGTGTTGGTCGATCTCATCAAAATCTCGAGCTGGCAATGGAACTTGGTGTTATTGACGAGATCGCAGACACAGCATTCGCTGCTGCAGAAAAAGCACAAATTATTGTATTGGCAACACCGGTTGGAGCGATGGCTGGTACGATGAAGGAAATAGTTCCAGCGTTGGATCAACATAAAACTGTCACAGATGTAGGCAGTGTCAAACACGGTGTCGTTCGCCAGGCCCGGGATATTCTTGGGCAGAAATTCGATCGATTTGTCCCTGCGCATCCGGTAGCTGGAAAGGAACATTCCGGGGTGAGGGCTGCATCAGCAGATTTGTATCACCAGCACAAAGTTGCTGTTACCCCACTTGCTGATACCGACCCCCGCGCGTTGGCCCGGATTGAATCCATGTGGCGTGCGGTCGGTGCTGACGTGGTAACCATGGGGGTATCGGAACATGACCGGGTGCTGGCAATCACCAGCCATTTGCCTCACGTTCTCGCCTATGCAATGGTGCACTACTTTGCCGCCAGTGACGATCGTGAAAAATGTTATGAAATGGCTGCGGGGGGATTTTATGATTTTACTCGTATTGCCAGCAGCGATCCGGTAATGTGGCGTGATATATGTCGTATGAATCGACAGCAATTACTGGATAATATACAGGGATATCAGAGGAAGCTCACCCATATTACGGAACTTCTTGAATCCGGCGATGATAATCAGATCGAGTCACTGTTTGCCAGTGCACGCAAGTCCCGCGCTATTGTCACGGAACGGAGAAAACCCCAACCCGCTGAAAAATAACAATAATATCTTATGAAGTACCTGATAAAACCGGGGCGGTCTCTGCAGGGCCAGGTAAAGGTCGATGGGGATAAATCAATATCACATCGTTCGATCATATTCGGTTCCGTTGCCGAGGGAACAACCCGGATCTCGGATATCCTGGAAGGGGAGGACGTACTGGCGACAATTGCGGCATTTCGTCACATGGGAATTCAGATTGAACGGGTCAGCAACCCGGAGCAACACGGGTCCTATATTATCCATGGGGTGGGACTGAACGGTCTGAAACAGCCCCGGGAATCACTTGACATGGGAAATTCCGGTACAGCATTCCGCCTTTTGACCGGCCTTATGTGTGGCCAGCCGTGGTCAACAACCTTAACTGGCGATGCTTCTCTCACCGGCCGCCCTATGGGCAGAATAATGACTCCTCTGGGTCTGATGGGGGCCAATATATCCGCCCGTGGGGGCAGGCCTCCATTAACGATCAATCCGGCTTCCGGGCTTCACGGAATTCGCTATGAAATGCCCATTGCTAGTGCTCAGGTTAAATCGGCGCTACTATTGGCGGGGCTATACGCGACGGGAGAGACCGCGGTATCTGAACCCGCCCCGACCCGGGATCATACAGAACGGATGCTGCGTGGATTTGGCTATCCGGTGAAGAGCGACGATCGCTGGATTTCAATATCTGGGGGGGGTAGATTGAGCGCTTGCGATATCAAAGTTCCCGCAGATCTTTCATCGGCAACCTTTTTTATCCTGGCAGGGCTGGTAAGTCCTGATTCCGAGATTGTGTTGCCCCGGGTTGGAATGAATCCTACCCGCAATGGTGTGCTGCCAATTCTTCAGCGCATGGGTGCGGATATTTGCCTGCAGAATCATTCGGAAATGGGTGGTGAGCCCGTTGCCGATATTCTGGTCAGATCATCAAAGCTCTACGGGACACGGTTGGAAGGTGATGATATTGCACTTGCCGTAGACGAAATTCCGGCCATTGCGGTGGCGGCGGCCTGTGCCGATGGCGTTACAGAGATTTGTGGAGCCGAAGAGTTGAGAGTCAAGGAAAGCGACCGCATATCGACTACAGTACAGGGTTTGCGTGCACTTGGAATCAAGGTTGAAGAACAACCTGACGGAATGACTATCACGGGTGGTAAATTCTCGGGAGGTGCGGTAGATAGTCATGGTGACCATCGTATTGCCATGGCATTTGCAATTGCCGGAAATATTGCCAGTCATCCGGTTTCCATACTCGATACAGCGTGTGTTGCGACTTCTTTCCCCGGATTTCAGGCACTGGCCCGTGGTGCAGGCATGGAACTGGAGCAAGTTTGAATTTGGCCAACCCGGTAGTTACCATCGATGGACCAGGGGGCGCAGGGAAAGGTACGGTGTCCATAGAAGTAGCCCGTACCCTGGGCTGGCACTATCTCGACTCTGGTGCTTTATATCGTATTCTTGGCCTTCTTGCCGAGCGCAACAAAGTAGCGCTAGATGATGAGCAGGGACTGGTTTCGTTGGCCAATAGAATGACCGTCGAATTTGTTGGCAATGGAGTTATGCTGGAGGGCAAAGACGTTGATCATTTGATTCGTACCGAGGAATCAGGGAGTCGGGCATCTCGGTTGGCACCACTCGGGTTGGTGCGAGAAGCCCTTCTTGGGTGGCAGCGGGGTTGTGCCAGAAATCCGGGACTGGTGGCCGATGGCCGCGATATGGGAACGGTTGTTTTCCCTCACGCTATTTGCAAAATATTCCTTACTGCCAGCGTGGAGGCGCGAGCTAAAAGGCGCTTTAACCAGTTGAGACTAAAGGGTTTTGATGTTAATATCCGCCAGCTTTCTGAGGAGATCACATTACGTGATCTGCGCGATGCCAATCGAACTGTATCACCACTAAAACCTGCCGAAGGTGCCATTGTGCTTGATACCACTGATTTGACCATTGCGCAGGTGATATCGGAGGTATTGGAGCAGATTTATGAGGCTTTAAAAGGGACGGCGAAATAGTCTGATCCCGTTCGCCGGATCTGTTTGAACATCGCTCCGTACAGGTTGCAGGATTGTTTCACGGTATCGGTAACCATTCGCAGTAAGCATTGGTGGGTGACACAAAGGCAGATCATTGCCGATTGTCAGTCAAATTTTAACTATTTTATAACAGGTTCTGCCCATCTGGATTCAGGGTCAGGTTGCTCTTTCAGGAGACTCTAGTCTCATCGGGCATTTCTGATTTCAAATTTTCCGATTGGGCTTTTTTTATTTATTATGATTGAAAATTTTGCAACGTTACTTGAAGAGAGTCTCTCTGGTGTAGTGATGAAACCCGGTGAGGTAATTACCGGTGAAGTTCTGGAGATCAACAGCGATTTTGTCATTGTTGGTGCCGGATTAAAGTCTGATGCAGAGATACATGCATCTGAATTCAGAAATCCGGCAGGAGAAATGACGGTCAAAGTAGGTGACCAGGTTGAAGTAGCGCTTGAAGCCGTTGAAGATGGCACCGGTAACACCAAGATGTCCAGGGAAAAGGCGATGCGAGCCCGTGCCTGGACCGAGTTGGCCAAAGCTCATGATGAAAGTCTCATCGTTACCGGGGTAATAACCGGGAAGGTAAAAGGCGGGTTTACCGTTGATGTCAACAATTTGCGCGCATTTTTACCAGGGTCACTGGTGGATGTACGCCCGGTCAAGGATTCAGCATATATTGAAGGGCGGGAGCTGGAATTCAAGATTATCAAACTGGATCAGCAGCGCAACAATATTGTGGTATCACGTCGCGCAATTGTTGAAAATGAACTCAACGAAGAGCGCGAAAAACTTCTGGATACGCTTGAAGAAGGGCAAATTGTCAAGGGTGTTGTAAAAAATCTGACTGACTACGGCGCTTTTGTTAATCTGGGTGGTCTGGACGGGTTGCTACACATTACCGATCTGGCATGGAAAAGGGTAAAACACCCATCTGAAGTGCTTGCTGTGGGCGATGAAATTGAAGCCCGGGTGCTGAAATTTGATCGTGAACAATGTCGTGTCTCTCTTGGTATCAAGCAACTTGGTGACGATCCCTGGCTCGATCTCGCGCGTCGCTATCCGGTAAATACACGGTTGTTTGGAAAGGTAACAAATCTCACCGACTACGGTGCATTCGTTGAACTGGAAGAGGGTGTCGAGGGACTGGTACATCTTTCCGAAATGGATTGGACCAATAAAAACATTCACCCCGGCAAGGTTTGTCATGTTGGTGATGAAATGGAAGTTATGGTGCTGGATATTGATCCGGAACGCCGGCGAATTTCTCTTGGTATGAAGCAGTGTACGCTCAATCCATGGGAACAGTTTGCCGCCACGTATAAAAAGGGCGATATTCTCAATGGCAAGATTCGCTCGATAACTGATTTTGGTGTGTTTATTGGAGTTGAAGGTGGAATTGACGGTTTGGTGCACTTGTCAGACCTGTCCTGGGACAGAGCGGGAGAAGATGTGGTTACCGAGCTTAAAAAAGGCGATGAGCTTTCCGTCGTAGTATTGGCAGTAGATGCAGAACGTGAGCGTATTTCACTCGGCTTTAAACAGGCGATTGAAGATCCTTTCTCTGGCTTTGTCAGTGAAAATGGTAAAGGTAGTACGGTTAAAGGTACTGTCAAGGAGGTTACTTCCAAAGGCGCTACTATTGAACTATGCCCAAATGTTGAAGGCTACATCCGCGTTTCCGAAATTTCTCAGGATCGAATCGAGGATGCACGTACCATGTTAAGTGAAGGTCAGGAAATTGAAGCGAAAATCACCAGTATTGAGCGCAAGGATCGAAAGATATCGTTGTCGATCAAGGTGCGTGAAATGGAGATTGAGGGAGAAGTCGTTCAGGAGTACTCTAGGGACTCCAAGGTAGGTGGTGCTACCCTGGGCGACAAACTGAAGGAGCAACTGAGCAAACAGACTTCCTGACCTTCGAGAATTTTATCATGCGCACTGATATGGAGAATGTAAATGAGCAGCCAACTCTGACCAAGTCAGAGTTGGTCACCTATATCAGCAATGACCAGCCCCAGTTATCTGAACAGGATGTTGAGCTTGCAGTAAATAGTATCCTGGATCGGATGACTTCGGCGCTGGTCAGTGGTGAACGAATAGAAATTCGTGGTTTTGGCAGTATGACACTACACTATCGGCCTCCTCGTATCGGGCGAAACCCCAAAACTGGAGAGAAGGTCCAGGTGCCGGAGAAGTATGTACCCCATTTCAAGCCGGGAGCCAGCTTGAGAAAGCGGGTTGATGACGGATATAACGGTTGACTGAAATGAAAAAACTTTTATACGTGATTGTGATCGTGGCTGTTTTTCTGTTCGGATTGTCATTTTTCTATAATAATCCGCAGCATGTAACACTGAAATATTATATGGGGTGGAGCATTGAATTGCCCCTTACCGTGTTATTACTGATTACATTAGCCATTGGCGTATTGGTGGGTTATTTTGCCAGCCTGGTAAAATCGGTCAAACTGCGGCGTAGTCTGTCTAAAGCCAACAAAATCATTCGCAGTATGGAGACCGACCGGGTCTAGTGCTGTGTATTGACCGATGGATCCTGTCTGGTTACTGCTTCTGTTACCTGCTGCTGCTGTCAGTGGCTGGATTATGTCGTCCCGGGACAAAGTGGAGCAAAAATCCATACGCCAAACGGTTCCCGATGCCTTTTTTAAGGGATTAAACCTGCTCCTCAACGAACAGCCGGACAAGGCGTTAAATGTCTTTCTTGAGGCGGTTGAACTGGACCGGGATACAGTAGAAATGCACGTTGCGCTGGGGAACCTCTTCAGGCGACGAGGAGAAATTGAACGGGCTACCCAAATTCATCAGAATCTTGTTGCTCGATCAGATCTTGATGATTCTCTGCGCTCGCTGGCATTGTTTGAACTTGCTCAGGACTACTTTAAGGCCGGGCTATATGACCGGGCGGAAAGCTTGTTTCAGGAATTGCGCCAGGTCGTTGATTATAAAGAACAGGCTTGTAGATTTTTACTGCAAATTTACGATCAGGAAAAAGAATGGCACAGTGCTATCGTCATTGGTGACGAACTGGCTGCTATTTCCGATCAGGATTTCTCGGAACCACTGTCCCAATACTGTTGTGAACTGGCTGAACGTGCAATGCGTGAGGGTAAAGCCGGAGAAGCAGAATATTATCTCGAGTCTGCATTTAAATATGTTCCCGACTCTGTTCGTGGAATTATTCTTGCCGGTAAAGTAGCTGCCTCCAGGGGCAATCATGCCGGTGCAATAGCGATATGGACTGGGCTCGAGCAATGTGCGCCAGAGGCCCTTGGTGAGGTTGTCAACCTGGTATCAGCGAGTTTTGCGGAAACCGGTGATCACCAGGGATACCGAAAATTTCTTGTTCAGGCATTCGAAAAAAATCCCGATGCCAGAATCATATCTGCACTGGTTGAATTTACCCGAAGTCGGAAGGGAGCCGTTGCAGGTCAGCGGGTTCTGGTTGATATCGTCAAAAAACACCCAACCCTTGAGGGACTATATCAGTTGCTTAGAAACAGGAATGCGCCGGAACTCTTTAAGGGAGAATCGATTGATCTGGAGTTGATATCCAGATTGTTGTCGGAATCCATGGGGGAGGCAAGAGAATTCCATTGTCGCCAATGTGGTTTTAATAGCAGCAAATTGCACTGGCAATGTCCGGGTTGCAAGGAATGGGGGTCGGTTCAAAAAAGGGTATTTGGTCGAGATCGGGATGGTTCAGGCAAACTGATTGCCTAGTAGTCCAGTGAAGTAAACCTTGAAAATCCTGCGCTTTAAAAAAACAATAATCAATTCTTAATATGAATATAACAGTTGTTGGAACTGGATACGTTGGACTCGTGACTGGAACATGTCTCTCTGAAGTGGGCAATTCTGTAGTATGTGTGGACAACGATGGCGAAAAAATAGAAGGCCTTAACAACGATATATTACCCATATATGAACCTGGTCTGGACGCTCTGGTTCACGACAATAAACTGACTGATCGGCTTCAATTTACCACCGACATTGCCGCTGCAGTGAATCATGGTCAGGTAATTTTTATTGCCGTAGGAACACCACCGGACGAGGATGGCTCTGCGGACCTCAAATATGTTCTACAGGTCGCGAAATCCATTGGCGACCATATGGACAAATATCTGGTAGTGGTTACCAAATCCACGGTTCCGGTGGGTACTGCCAACAAGGTAAAAAAGGAGATACAGAGGGCGCTGAAGCGGCGGAATCTGAATCACGATTTCAGTGTCGTGTCCAACCCCGAGTTTTTAAAGGAGGGGGCGGCGGTAGAGGATTTCATGAAGCCAGACAGGATTATTATTGGCACTGATGATCAACGGGCACTTGATATTATGCGAGAGCTTTACGCGCCGTTTAATCGCAGTCACGAACGGATCATCACCATGGATATCGCATCTGCTGAGCTAACCAAATATACGGCAAATGCCATGCTTGCAACAAAAATTTCATTTATGAATGAAATGGCAAATATTGCAGAGCGACTTGGCGCTGATATTGAAATGGTACGTCTGGGAATAGGAGCAGATCCGCGAATTGGGTATCACTTTATCTATCCCGGGTGTGGTTATGGCGGTTCCTGTTTTCCGAAGGATGTGCAGGCTCTGCATCGTACTGCAATGGAAAATGGATATGAATCGCGTATCCTTTCTGCGGTTGAATCAGTGAACCAGGATCAAAAAAATATTCCGGCTGAAAAAATTGTCGAACATTTTGGAGATAAACTAAGCGGCATGGTATTTGCGTTATGGGGCCTTTCGTTCAAACCCGACACAGATGATATGCGCGATGCACCAAGTCGCGTTATTATGGAATCTCTATGGAATATGGGAGCAAGGGTACAGGCATTTGACCCGGTTGCCTGCGGAGAAGCCAACAGGATTTACGGGGCCAGAGAGGACCTGGAATTGAACGCGGATGATCCGTACGAAGTATTGCGGGGTGCTGATGCATTGATCGTAGTTACCGAGTGGCGAGCGTTTCGTGCCGCAGATATTGAGCGTATTCAGAATTCCTTGCGTGGTAACGTCATTGTCGACGGAAGAAATATCTTTTCACCAGAAACCGTTCGGGCTGCTGGA
>CAYOGN010000135.1:0-20435 GCA_964403545.1 uncultured Gammaproteobacteria bacterium | reverse complement strand
CGTCCAGCCAGAAGCTTTGCCTGTGTCCCCTTGCCGGATCCGGGGGCGCCGATCAGTGCGATACGCATTGTCAGTAAGTCTCTACGTCAATTGGGGTATACCATAAGGGGCGCAAAGACTACTCGTTGTCACCAATAAGGTCAACCGTCATTGATACCCTTTCAAGAGATTAATTTTCGACCCTGGTTTTCAGTGAGCATAACGATAACATATTGAAATAAAGCGTTATTTCGGCTCGATAATTCCCAGCGCTGGTTCAGCCCAGGGAAAATCAGGTGTGCCGCAGGCGAGAAACCACGGATTCAGTATATTTTCCTTGTTGTAGACAAGGACAGTGCCATCCAGTCTGATCACACTACCACCTGCGGATTCCAGCACGCAGTGAGCGGCTGCAGTATCCCATTCCGATGTCGGGCCCAGGCGCGGATAGATATCTGCTGTCCCTTCCGCCACCAGACACAGTTTCAGCGAACTGCCCATACTGACAATCTGAACCCTCTCTACCTGATTCAACAAGTTTGACCGGTATGTGTCAACCGCCTCCCCGGCATGGGACCGACTGGCTACCATTACTACATTATCCCGATTCAGCGGACGCACCGAAATCTGCCTGGGAGATTGATCCGGGGCCGCCTTGAAGGCTCCAACCCCATGCTGAGCGAAATGACTGGTTTTTTTAACGGGTGTATGGACCACCCCCATAACGGGCTTACCATTGTCAATTAATGCAATATTTACCGTAAATTCGCCATTGCGTTTGACAAATTCCTTTGTCCCGTCCAGGGGGTCCACCAGCCAGAATCTGGACCAGCTACGCCGAGCTTCAAAGGCTATACTGGTTGATTCTTCAGACAAAACAGGGATATCCGGTGTCAGGCGCGCGAGTTCCGATTCAATGAGAAAATGGGCTCGCTTGTCTGCCAGGGTTAGCGGCGATCCGTCACCTTTAACTTCAACCTGAAAATCGCTGTTCTGATAAACCTCGAGAATTTCATTTCCTGCCGCTATGGCAACATCCACTACCTGTTTAAGTAATTCAGTCATAATATTAGTTGTTGATATATGAGGTCAGGGTTCCATCTAGCCAGGCTTTCTCCAGCCAGCCAAGCAAAAAAAGCACTCTGGCATCGTTAACTTCAGGATGGTTGAACAATTGGGCAATATTTGCCAGTGGCCAGTGTATCTGCTCCAGGGGCTCCATTTCATCTCCCTCGCCAGATGCCGGATAGAGCAAACTGGCGACAAACAGATGAGTAACGAGATCATTGTATCCGGGGCTCATAGTGACACTTCTTAGCGCCTTGATTTGTTGCGCACCGAGGCTGATTTCTTCCTTCAATTCTCTGCCTGCTGTCTGTTCGGGATTTTCTCCGGGGTCAATTTTTCCCTTGACGAAACCGAGTTCATAACGACCAATTGCAGTCGCATACTCCCGCACCAGAATCAACTCCTGTTGCCCATTGACGGCAGCTACCATCACGACGCCATTGCTATAGTTACGGATACATTCAAAGGTGGCATTTTTGCCGTTACTGAATTCAAGATTTTGTGCTTCGATACGAAATAATCGTGATTTTGCCAGCACGGTCGTTGAAAGAATTCGGGGCTTTGACATGTTCAGGAGAAACGGGGAAACCTGGTGAATTGTAATCTAACTATGCGCCAGGATTTGATCGCCGCACGGCCGACCGAAGTTGATGCGCTCACCGGAGCGGTCGTTGCCGCGGGTAAACGTCTCGGCGTAGCCACCCCGTTAAACAAGATACTCGACACCCTGATCCGTCTGGCCGAGTTTTCGCAACAACGAACCTCCTGAGCCGAAAGTTCGCAATCAAACTACGGTCGAAGAGTCACTCATCACGGTCCCGTTCGGAATCGGTTGAGGCCATCAACGCATCGGTATAGCGGCGCCCGGTGACCGTGGATTCATTAATCAGTTGATCGAGTTCCCGGAGCGTTTCCTGATCAAGTTCGATGTCACCCGCAGCTACATTTTCAATCGCGTATTCGATGTGCTTGGTACCCGGAATCGGCACCAGTGTGGCGTTGCCGGAGACGTCACGTTGCCCCAGGACCCAGGCCAGTGCAAGCTGCGCCATGGTGCAGCCAACCCGTTCGGCGATAACGGCATAGGGTTGCAGCAGTTTGGCATTCAGGGCGAAGTTCTCCGATTCGAATCGTGGCCGCGCATTGGTGCAGCGAATGTCCTTATCGTCGAGTTCGGTGACATCTCTGGCCGCACCAGTCAGAAAAGCACGCGCCAATGGCGAGAAGGCAACAAAGCTGGTGCCCAGTCTCGCGCAGGTTTGCAACATGCCAAATTCGGGCGTACGCGACCATAGCGAATACTCCGACTGCACGGCAGCTATTGGGTGTATCGCATGTGCCCGCCGTAAGGTCTCACTGGAAACCTCGGACAGACCGATTGCCCTGACCTTGCCCTCCTGTACCAGCTGCGCCATCGCACCGACGCTTTCCTCGATGGGCACATTTTTATCCAGTCGGTGCAGGTAGTAAAGATCGATCACATCGGTTTGCAATCTTTGCAGACTACCTTCGCATTCGGCGATCAGCGTCTTCGGGCTGCCGTTAATGACCCGCCCGCCCGAGGCATCCCTGACCAGTCCACCCTTGGTTGCGAGCCGGAATTCATGGCGACGGTGTTTGAGGGTATTGCCGATCAGGGTTTCATTATGCCCGCCGCCATACATCGCCGCGGTATCGAGCATGCGGTAGCCCGCGTCGAGCGCCTGCTGCAACAGCTTTGCGGAAACCTTGTCATCGGCCGGGCCGTAACCCATCGACATGCTCATGCAGCCGAGACCAATGGAGGAAACTTCGAGTGGACCTATTGTTCTTGAGTGCATTGGTTGACTGTTGTTTTCGCGAAGGCTCCCGCCCACAGGTTGCGGCCGGCACCAAGTGGCGGTTGCAATTGGATTATTTCATCACCCGTTGAAGCTGGTCGAGGACCTGCATTGCCGCCAGCGCCTGCTGTACGCTGGCATTGGGTTCGCGGCCTTCACCAATCGCAGCAATAAATTCGCGGTCCTGCAATTCGATACCGTTCATCGACACATCGACCTCACTGACGTCGATCAGTTGTTGACGGCCATCGAAAAGATCATCATAACTTGCGACGTAGGTGCCGTTATCACAAATGTAACGGAAGAAGCTACCCAACGGGCCATCGTTATTGAACGACAGTGACAGCGTACAAATTGCACCCGAGGCGGTTTTCATTCCAATACTCATATCCATCGCAATGCCAAGTTCGGGGTGTTTCGGACCCTGCATGGCCTGCACTTCGACAATTTTTTCACCGGTTTGGTAGGCGAACAGATCGACCGTGTGACAGGCGTGATGCCACAGTAAATGATCGGTCCAGGAGCGTGGTTGTCCCAGTGCGTTCAGATTCTGACGCCGGAAAAAATAGGTCTGCACGTCCATTTGCTGAATCTTGAGTTCACCTGCGGAAATTTTATTGTGGACCCACTGGTGACTCGGGTTGAATCGCCGGGTATGTCCGGCCATCGCCACCAGTCCGGTTTCCCGTTGCAGGTCACAGATCGCCTGCGCGTCTGCGAGCGTATCCGCCATCGGGATTTCGATCATGACATGCTTGCCGGCACGCATCGCCGCAATGCCCTGTTCGGCATGAATCGGTGTCGGTGAAGTGATAATTACAGCTTCGATACCCGGCTGCGCCAGACCCACGTCGAGATCCTGCGTCCAGAATGGAATATCATATTTCTCCGCAGTCTCGCGGGTACTGGCTTCGCTACCGCCGATCAGACTGACGACTTCGACGTTGTCGATATTCTGTAACGCGTCCAGATGTTTGTGACCAAATGCGCCCTGGCCAATCATGCAAATTTTCATATGCTTTACCTTAATATTTCGGAGAATGGCCCGACATTAATTTTATTCCAGTATGATCAACCCGGCTGCCGTATTCGAAGCAGGCACATGGTAGTGACGATACACTTCTTTGGCATCCTCACCGAGCGCACCCCTGGCGACCAGCCACATGATCATTTCGATACCCTCGGCCCCGGTTTCACGTACGTATTCGAGGTGGGGAATCTTACGTAACCTATCTACATCATGAGTCAGGTCATCGAGAAAATGCTGATCCCATACCGGATTAATCAATCCCGCGCGCTCACCGTGGAGTTGGTGTGACATGCCTCCGGTACCAAAAATCGCGACCTTGATATCTTCATCGAAAACTTCGACGGCGCGACGTATCGCCCTTCCCAGATTAAAACACCGATTGCCGGTTGGAACCGGATATTGGACCACGTTAACCGCCAACGGTACGACTTTGAAGGGCCATTTTTCAGGCTGACCGCAAGTGATCGACATCGGCACGGTCAGGCCGTGATCGACATCCATCTTATTGACCACAGCGATATCGAATTCATCCAGAATCAATGATTCCGCGATATGCCAGCCGAGCTCACCATGGCCTTCGACGACGGGTATCGGGCGCGCGCCCCAACCTTCGTCGGCGGGCTGATACTCGTCAGCGGTTCCAATCGCAAAGGTCGGAATCATATCCAGATCGAAAACCGTGGCATGGTCGTTGTACACCAGAATCACGACATCGGGGTTTTGCTCCTCGATCCAGTCCCGCGCCGGGCCATACCCTTCAAATAAAGGCTGCCAGTAAGGATCCTCGGTCTGGTTCTTATCCATTGCGACACCGATTGCCGGGACATGGGATGTGCACAGGGCACCAATTATTTTAGCCATCGTCGCCTTCCGTTTTTTCCCACTCGGATTTGCTCCGGTTGCCCTCAACAGGTCGCCCTCCGGCAATCATCATCTTTCGATAGTCTTCTTCCGAGGCACCCGTCATAGCCCCGGCCACAAACTGAAAGGTCTGCTGATCGGTGCCCATCAGTTTTGCCATGTAATAGATATTACCGCCCTGTTTGACCATACCCAACCAGTCTCTTGACAGCACTGCTGCGATTTGTGCCTCGGTAAGATTACCCCAGGCATCCAGGTAGGCGGGTTCATCCGCGAGAAACTTTCCCCGGTTTTCAGGTTTGAGCAAGGACATAAAACACTGATTTAAATGATAGCCCTGTCGCGAACGGTGGCGATTGAATAAATAGGTTCCCGGTATGTCTTCGTAGGCATCCAGGTCTGCGATAGGCATAATTGTTTACCTCATCAGGGTATTGGGTAATGTTGGCGCCGACAAGATTGCTACACCGGGGAATATTTTCATAACAACCCCACCGCCTGCAGGCGCGGTTCGAGACGGTTGAACACTTTTCTGGCATTGCCGGAGAATAGCATTTGTTTGGCCTCGTCACTCAGGGCACAGGCGTCGACATAACGTTTGGTATCGTCAAAATAAAATCCGGTTTCAGGATCGATGCCGCGCACCGCACCCACCATTTCCGAAGCAAACAGAATATTTTCGCCTGGCACCACATCGACCAGTAAATCAATACCTGGCTGGTGATAGACACAGGTATCGAAATAAATATTGTTTGCTATGAACTCATGTAACGGCTGGAGATTCATCATGTCTGACAATCCTCGGAAACGGCCCCAGTGGTAAGGCACGGCACCGCCACCATGGGGGATGATGAACCTGAGTTCCGGGAAATCCTGAAACAGGGTCTTCGCCATCATCAGTTGTTGAAACGCCGTGGTATCGGCGCCGAGGTAATGCGAACCGGTGGTATCGAAACAGCGATGACACGAACCACTGACATGAATCATCGCCGGCACATCGAGTTCGACCATTTTTTCGTAAATCGGATACCAGTAGGGATCGTCCAGGCGTGGTGCAGTCCAATAGCCGCCGGACGGGTCGGGGCTCAAGTTGCAGCCGACGAAACCATACTCGTTGACGCAACGCTCGAGCTCTATGGCGCTGGCCTTCAAATCCGCATCCGGGGACTGCGGCAATTGCGCCGCACCAATAAAATTTTGCGGGTAGAGTTCGGTAATACGAAAAATCAGTTCATTACAGTGTTCGGTCCAGTATTTGCTGGTCGACTGATTACCGATGTGATGTCCCATCCAACTGGCACGCGGCGAAAAAATGGTGACATCGGTACCGCGTTCATTCTGTAATTTGAGTTGTGCGCCCTCGAGACTCTCGCGCAACTGATCGTCGCTGATTTCGACAATGCCCTTGACGTGCTCGAACAACGGATCGGCAGCGAGATCCTTTTTCTGCTGCTCACGATACTCACCCAGCGCGTCCGGTGAGGTTGTGTAATGGCCATGACAATCGATAATCAGGCTCATTGGAGATCCTCCAGCTTGTCAACATATCTGAAACCGGCCTGTTCCAGCCGCGAACGCATACCGTAGATATCCAGACCCAATTCGCCCGCAGCGAAACGTTCACGCTTGTCGTCTTCATTGGCTTCACGCGCCAATGCCGCTTCCAGAGTGGCCTCCGCTTTCAGCCTGGGAACCACGCACACGCCGTCGTCATCGGCAATGATTACATCCCCGGGAACAACGGTCTGACCGGCGCAGGCAATGGGCACATTAACTGATCCCAGGGTATTTTTGACCGTTCCCCTGATCGAGATCGCCCGCGACCAAACCGGCATCTTCATCGCAGTTAGTTCCGCGATATCGCGCACGCCGCTTTCGATCACCATGCCCACCACACCCAGTGCGATGGCCGAGGTCGCGAGCAGGTCGCCAAAATAACCATCGGTGTTTGGTGAAGTAACCGCCATGACAATGACATCCCCGGGTTGCACCAGCTCCATCGCCACATGCAACATCCAGTTGTCCCCGGGTTGCGCCAGGACCGTGACCGCGCTGCCACCGATCCGTGCACCGGAATAAATTGGACGCATGTAAGGCAGCATGTTGCCGCATTTGCCGAGCGCCTCGTGCACGGTAGCCGAGCCGAGGCGTCCCAATTCCTCGACTACAGCGGTCTCGGTGCGTTTTATTTTACGTACCGCCACACCTTCAATTGGTTGGGTGATCATATGCTGTTCCTCATTCGTCAAAGCCGTAGAGCCGGGCCGGATTATCGACCAGGATTTTCTTTTGCAACGTCTCATCGCGCGCGATCAGTGGCACCAGGTCGAGCAGATCGGCATCGTTCGGCATGTTTTTCCTGATATTCGGATGCGGATAATCAGTGCCCCAGAGGATCCGATCGGGTGCGAGTGTAACCAATCCCTGGGCATAAGGTATCGCGTCGTAAAATGGCGGTGCGACCGCAATACGTTCGGACCCACAGACCTTGACCCACCAATTTTCGCGGCCCATGAAATCGAGCAGTACCTGGTATGCCTTCTGCCCTACCCCGCCCGAAGTTGGCACCCGACCCATGTGATCGACGACGATTTGCATATCGAACTGAGCGAAAAAATCTTCATACTCGATGATGTCTTCGGCGTTGACATGAATGACCAGGTGCCAGTCCAGTGGCTTGACCCGCGTTAGCACGGTTTTCATCATCTCCAGATCCGGTGCGCCCCCGAGATGGCGCACGAAATTGAAACGTACCCCGCGCACGCCACCATCGTGTAAATCCTGGAAGTCGTTTTCGCTGAAACTGTCATTGGCAATACAAACGCCGCGGTAAGCACCGTTACTGCTTTTGATCGCATCAATCATGGCACGGTTATCGATGCCGTGACAACTGGCCTGCACCAGTACCGCCCGCTCAATGCCGAGCTTGTTGTGAATGCGTTTAAGCGCATGTTTGTCGGCATCAGGCGGCCAATACGTGGCCGTATCCGAATAGGGAAAAATATCCCGTGGTCCGAATACGTGGCAATGCGCATCGCAGGCCCCAGAAGGTGCCTGATACATCGGCGTACGCGTATTGTTATCCGGCGGCATACAACCCGGTTTTTGCACCGGGCTATCTTGCTGTCCCGAACTAGTCATGTTCACTCCTCGTATAATAGGCTTCGCCCTTGCTTAACAGACGCGTCGTTCGTAGCAGGCCTGCTCCAGTCACCGTATTATTTTCATCCAGCGACAATTCTACCGAAAATTCACCCGATGGATGTTCGACCGAAATATTACGGTTTGATCCTGTCGTCGATCTCGCGATTCCCCTGGCTACCGAATCCGGCAGCACGCAGGCGGTCGCCACCGATACCGCGCCGAGGACGCCGATGGCAGCGTGGCATTTATGCGGAATGAAAGTACGGGTACAGACGTGCCCACCCGCCCGGGGCGCGCTTATCAGTGACATTTTGGGTACTACCTTGTCACGCACATCACCGAGATTCATGCGTTCTCCCGCCTCGATTCGAATCGCCTCAAGTTTTTCCCGAAACCCGGTGTCAGTCTCCAACTCCTGACAGGATTCGTAACCGGTTTTGCCGAGCGCGGCGGCCGGGATCACGACCACGGGCATGCCATTATCGATACAGGTTACCGGTATACCGGCAATTTCATCACTCTGACTTCCAGTGGGCAACAACTGGCCACAAGCCGAACCCGCAATATCCAGATAATTGCAGATCACCGGCGCGGCGTTTCCAGGTACTCCGTCGATCGCCGCATTACCTTCGTATTCCACTCGCCCAGCCGGCGTTTGGATCAGCAATTCGCAGCGATTACCGCTATTTTGCATGTACACACGTATCCGGGTCTCATCACCCTGCACCGGAAACATATCGTTTTCGATCGCGAAGGCACCCACGCCGGCCAATATATTGCCACAGTTGGGGGTGGTATCGACCCGGTTTTCACCAACCACCACTTGAACGAACAGGAAGTCGATGTCGCTGTCCGCACGCGCAGATGGCGCCACAATTCCGACCTTACTGGTGAGTGGGTCGGCGCCACCAAGACCGTCTATCTGGCGATCATCCCGGCCGACGATATCCAGCAGAATCTGGTCTCTGGCAGTTTCATCGGCGGGAAGGTCCGCAGCTCGAAAATAAATTCCCTTCGAACTACCGCCACGAATTTGCATAACTGGAATTGAATACAGCATGATTCACAAGATGATACAGGTCAGCCAAGTTTACTGCTTGCCTATCCCCTGATAAATGCAATTAGAGCCGTTGTTTTTGCATTTTTTGATCGGATTGTGCAGTAACGCGGCAAACTGGTGATAAACGCACGCAACAAACTTTGCTCCTGGTTGCAAGCGCTAGTACAGTGTACTAGTAATGAAACCGGGATGGATCAATACGGCAACCCGACGTAATTCTCAGAAAAAGCAGTTTTGGCGGCGTTCGAGCCGACGAAATACTTGAGTTCCGCCATCTGGATACGGTTTTCAAATTCGGATTGCTCAGGAAAACGGTGTAATAATCGCGTGCACCACATGGAAAAACGCATCGATTTCCAGATCCGATCGAGTGCGCGCGATGCATAGTTGCTGAGCCCGGTCTCGTCGTTGCTGTTGTAGTAGCCAATCAGGGCATTGGACAGGTAATAAATATCCGATGCCGCAAGATTCAGCCCCTTGGCACCGGTCGGCGGCACGATATGTCCGGCGTCGCCCGCCAGAAACAACCTGCCATATTGAATCGTATCGGAGACAAACGCGCGCAGCGGCGCGATGCTTTTTTCCACCGATGGGCCAG
Source organism: uncultured Gammaproteobacteria bacterium (assembly GCA_964403545.1). Classification (GTDB taxonomy): domain Bacteria; phylum Pseudomonadota; class Gammaproteobacteria; order Arenicellales; family Poriferihabitantaceae; genus VYFG01. Next base: position 10,875 of record CAYOGN010000135.1, on the reverse strand, counting down.
TTACCAGTTGCTGAGCCAGGTCCGATGAAATGCGTTGTCTGAACTCTTTCCAGAAGCGGTCATCGGACCAATTCTCGACTTTTTCCGTAAGCGGCAACTGGATGTAATACCGGCTCAGCGCGGGATTGCGCATCGAACACAGGGCAAAACCCCGATCGTGATATGCATACACCACTTCCTTTGTAACAGGCGGGGTTTCTGATAACAAACCCAACCAGCCAAAGGGATAGTCGAACAGGTATTCCCGCTGATGCGACTCGGGAATACTGGCGCGGCTAACGCCATGAAAGCCGTCACAGCCAGCGATGAAATCGCAGTCCAGTCGCTGTAGTTCACCCTCTTTTTGATAGGTAACATAAGGAGAATGGCTGTCGATATCATGCAGGCAGACGTCCTTTGCCTGGTGAATGATATTCCCGTCCATGGAATCACGCGCATCATACAGGTCTCTGGTGATTTCAGTCTGTCCATAAACGGTGACGACTTTGCCGCCGGATAAACCGACCACATCGATATCGTATAATTCACCATTGACCGAAATTCCTATGCCCTCGTGAACCATACCCTCGGCGTCGATACGTGCGCCGATACCGGCTCGATGCATTAGCTCGACGGTACCTTCTTCGAGCACTCCTGCACGAATGCGGCCAAGCACATATTCACGCGTATGTTTTTCCAACAGTATATTGTCGATGCCGGCTAGATCCAGCAACTGGGACAGGAACAGACCGGACGGACCACCGCCGATAATTGCAACTCTGGTTTTCAAATTAATGACCTCAACTAAGTTTCCCGGCTACTTTATAATACCGGACCCGCCGTTGTCATCAAGGCCATTGAATAATGGTAAATTAATCTAAGGTTTCGAAGGATTAGCACAATCTGGCAGGAAAATACTTAATCTACGCATCATTCAGGATGCCTTGAACAGAGAGAAAATAATATGCCCAAAGTACTGGAAGAAGAAATTGTTGATCAGGCGGTGTTTGAACGCACCGTGTCCAGATTTCGTGAAGCGGGTATTCAGTTACCCAAATTTTCGGAATTGGCAAATCCTGCCACTATTCGCGAAAAATACGGCGATGCCCTCGCGGCTGTTGACCCCGACCAGCCGGACCCGATGAACCTGTTCAGAGTTCATTGGCATAACGGGGATGATCGCCGTTCAATTGTTGACGTACCAATACACGTGGTTTTACCTTCAGAGCTTACCGGCGTTAATGCAAGAATTATTGTCGCGCTGGGCAATCGTTTCCCGATGATCCGCACCCATAAAGTTCTCGCGGCATACGGCTGTCTCGTCCCGAAATTGATGGCGGGGCGCTTTGATCCGACACAGAACCGTGCCATCTGGCCATCAACTGGAAACTACTGCCGGGGCGGGGTGGCCATATCAAGAATTCTCGGATGCCGGGGTGTTGCTGTATTGCCGGAAGGCATGAGTAAGGAACGTTTTGACTGGCTTGAGAGCTGGGTTAGCAAAACTGAAGACATTATCCGTACCCCGGGCTCGGAGAGTAATGTCAAGGAAATCTATGATGCCTGTCATGAGCTGTCAAAAGACGACAACAACGTCATCCTCAATCAATTCAACGAATTTGCCAACTATATCTCCCACCGTACGGTTACAGGACCAGCACTGGAACGTGTGTTCAATGCGGTAAAAGGCGATAGCAAACTACGCGCTGTCGCCTATGTTGCGGCATCCGGTTCTGCCGGCACACTGGCCGCAGGAGATCACCTGAAAGAGAAACTGGGCGCCAGAATTGGTGTTGTTGAGGCAGCAGAATGCCCAACCCTGCTTTATAACGGGTATGGCGAACACAATATTCAGGGGATCGGCGACAAGCACGTTCCGTTCATCCATAACGTTTTTAACACTGACTATGCCATTGCCGTTTCCGAAGCTGGTCCGGACACGCTGAATTTGTTGTTCAATAGCGAAATCGGACGCGAGTATCTGCAGAACCGAAAGGGAATATCTGATGCTGTTATTGAGAAACTGGCAGATTTCGGCTTGTCGTCAATCGCCAATGTACTGGCTGCCATCAAGCTTGCCAAATATCTTGATCTCGGCGCCAATGAGGCAATTATCACCGTGGCAACCGATGGCGGTGAAATGTATGGCAGCGAAGCTGTCAAGGCGAAGGAACACTATTTCAACGGCCAGTTTGACTCCCTGGCGGCAGCTGAAACTTTCGGCCAGCATCTGATGGGCACGGCGACAGACCACCTGATAGAACTGGACCGCCACGGCCGCGAGAGAATATTCAATCTTGGCTATTACACCTGGGTTGAACAGCAGGGTGTCAGCCTGGAGGACTTCGATGCCCGCCGGGATCCGGAATTCTGGAACGAGCTGATGGAATATGCTGATATCTGGGACGATATGATTGATAATTTTAATCAGGCAGTTGGTCAGAACTGAGGCTCGCAAATAGATCGGTGCGTATTTACAGCCGGAGTATTTTTAAACGGCTTCTCGACGAATCTGTCGCCTCGGTGTTGGACCCGCGGGGGGCTCCATCCATCCAGATCCATTGACCGTTGTTCATAACACGGGAGATCCCTGTAGCAGTTCGCACAGGATTTTCATAGGTGGCTGTATCTATTACCGTTTCGGGGTCAAAATAACCACGTCGGCGCTGGCACAGGGTCTTCTGGTCCAATGGGCTGGCCCGTGCCGGATACCAAATAATCGTGACTTTGCCAGCACTGGTGTTGATAAAATTCGTAGCCTTGAGATGATTTAATAATCGGCAGAAGTCGATGAATTGTAAAGTATAGTGGTTTAAACAGGTACCGATGAAAACTCCTTCTCCAGATAAACAATTCAGGGAAGCCCCTGCCCGGGAGGAATTACTGGATTGGGACTCCATCGATACCGTACTATTGGATATGGATGGTACTTTACTCGACCTGAATTTTGACAACCACTTTTGGACAAAACATGTGCCCCTTCGATTTGCGGAAGCAAACAGCATCAGTATTGAACAAGCGTGCGGGCAAATTTTCCCCCACATGCAGAAGATCAGGGGGACGTTAAACTGGTATTGCATTCACTACTGGTCTGACTACCTGGCGTTGGATATCCGTCAACTCAAACATCAGATTTCCCATCTGGTAAAACCAAGACCGGGGATATTTGAGTTTCTCAACGCGTTACGCAAGCATGGCAAACTGGTCTTACTGGCCACCAATGCACACCAGGATACGGTAACAATTAAATTCTCCAGGGTCGACCTGAGCCCATACTTCAATCATATCTTCACCTCCCATCAACTGGAGGCAGCAAAGGAAAAACCTGTCTTCTGGGCCAGACTGCAACGTCAGGTGCCATTTGATAAAACCCGCTCCCTGCTGATCGACGACAATGCAGAAGTGCTTGGATCGGCAAGGGAATTTGGAATCAGGCACCTGTTAACCATCGCCCGACCCGATCTTGAACAACCACCACAGGCAAAGAATGATTTTGTTGCACTGGATCATTTCAACCAGATAATGCCGGAAAATTCCGAGTGAACCCTTCACAGTTATACCAAATTGAAGTCGGTACCGGTGAGATCCAGCGAGATGAGGCGCAGCAGCAGGCACTGGACCATTTCGATCGACTGCACGAAGAAATTTGCCAGATTCAAAACAGATCCTGGTTCCGGCGTTGGCGCGATAACTCTGTGTCCAGAGGGCTGTACCTTTGGGGCGGCGTCGGTACCGGAAAAACATTGCTGATGGATATGTTTTATCAGTCATTACCCGATGGCTGCGCGCGGCGTATTCATTTTCACCGGTTTATTCAGTCGGTACACGAACATAAGAATCGAATCAAGGATCAGCAGAATCCGCTCAAGATCATTGCAGCTGAGCTGGTACGTAAGCACAGGGTTCTATGCCTGGATGAATTTGCAGTAACGGATATCACCGACGCAATGCTTCTGCACGGGTTGCTTGATGCATTGTTCGAAGGCGGTGTTATCCTGATTACTACTTCGAATATCCGACAGGTTGATCTGTATCAGAAAGGCCTCCAGCGCGACCGGTTTCTACCCGCGATAGGTCTGTTACAAATCCATACCCGGGAAATTCGGGTTGATAGTGGTAGTGATTATCGCCTGGCTTACTTGCAGGACGATTCTATTTATCATTCGCCGCTTGATACTGAGGCACAACAGGCGCTGGCAGAATGTTTTAAAAAACTAGCAGGTCACTACGAAGACAGTAAATCCAGCATTATGGTCAGTGGCAGAGAGGTGCCCGTGGTGGCCACAGGATCAGGTGTGGTCTGGTTTGAATTCGCTGTATTGTGCACCGGACATCGTTCCAAAATGGACTACATCGAGTTGTCCAAACGGTTTCACACGCTGATCGTAGCGAATATTCCGCTACTCAATGATTTTGAGGTTGACGCAACCCGCAGGCTTATTGAATTAATAGATGAGCTATATGATCGTGGGGTAAACATGCTGGTATCCGCAGCAGCCGGACCCGATGCGTTGTATAGTGGGTCAAGACTCGAGCAACCCTTCAAGCGAACCATCAGCCGTTTGCAGGAAATGTCTTCCGCTGATTTTCTGGCCCGCCCCCACCTTCCCTGAAATATCCAAACTCCGAAATTAACACGGCAATTGTGATAATTATCACTGCGCAGGAATTAAGTGCATCATACATTTCCAATCCAGGCCTTGTTACTGAGCCTGAAAAAGGAACCCGATGCAGAAAAGGACTGTCTGCAAAGATGCAAATTAACGTCAGCCTGGATTTGAATTGGGATTAAAGCAAAAACCGAAAAAGGAGATTTCAAAATGAAGATCACTAATTCCCGAACGGGATCCCGATGTGCGTTGTTTATACGCTACTTTCTTGCCATTCTTGTGATGGCAACCCTGTCCGCTCCGGCAATGGCCGAGAAGATAAATCTCAATAGTGCTGATGCTGAAACATTGCAGTACATCCCCGGAATAGGCCCGGCCAAATCCAGGGACATTATTCAACTACGCACTGCCAACAACGGATTCAAATCGGTAGAAGATTTACTGGCAGTCCCTGGTATCGGACAGAAAACCCTGGAGGTCATCAGGCAACACGGTGCCGTGGACAGCGGAGTATCTACCCTGACCGACGAGATGCGAAGCAATCCACCGAAAAATGTTTCCAGCACAAGTAACGCCAGCGGAAACAGCAGCGGCTAACACTCAACCCCACTTTGAGGCCCCTCGGGGCCTCACTTTTTACTTACAGGGAACCAGGTACGTCGCGGCGCAGGGAAGCGCAAGAGCGACCTTCTCAAATAATCTTTTGCCCTTAACGAAAACAAGTAGTCCCGATCAAAATCCACCGGCCTGGACAAATCGACCACCAAAGCAGTTTACTTCTCTACAGATCCCGCTCAAACGGAATTCCCCAGAAATGCCTGTGTGGAGACTGGCATTATATTTTGATTCGGGTAAAGTCCGCATCAACTCGAATAGCAGGTATGCTTCCGGGAACAATTGATGAATGAATGTTAAGAGCGCCGCTATGAATTGGCAGGCGTGCTCCTACACAAAAATGTATGTGAGAGGCAATATTGGAAACAATTAGAGAGTTATTGGGTGATCATTTCTGGGTTTCGCAAGTGTTCGCCATCGTATTGCTGGCATCGTTGCTTGACTTCTTATTGAAGCGCTTTTTCAATCGCCTCGAAACTCGATTCAAAAGCACAGCGAATCCGTGGGATGAGGCCGTGCTGGAGGCGGCGCGTCGGCCATCGACTTTCGCAGTCTGGCTGCTTGGATTAACCTTTGCCGCCCAGATCGTTGTTACCGAAACCGGAGCGAGGCTGTTCGAACTCGGCACCCCAATCCGTTCAGTAGGCATTATCGCACTACTGGGCTGGTTCCTCATTCGACTCATTCGCACAATCGAGCAGCGCTATATCGAACAAGACAAACACGCGCACACCGAAGAGGCAGTTGATCGATCCACCATCGAAGCCTTTGCCAAACTGTTGCGGCTGGCGGTTATCATCACCTTAAGCATTGTTACTTTGCAAACCCTGGGAGTCAGTGTTTCCGGGGTACTTGCTTTCGGCGGCATTGGCGGTATCGCCATTGGATTCGCTGCCAAGGATTTGCTTGCCAATTTTTTTGGGGGCCTGATGATTTACCTGGACCGGCCATTCAGCGTTGGTGACTGGGTTCGTTCCCCGGATCGTGAAATTGAGGGCACGGTGGAGTACATCGGCTGGCGGCTTACCCGGATTCGCACATTCGATCTCAGACCGCTGTATATTCCCAACTCAATCTTCACTAATATCGTGCTGGAAAACCCCTCCCGAATGGAATTTCGGCGTATCTATGAAACCATCGGTATTCGATACGACGACATCGCGCAGATGGAAGGAATCGTAACCGATGTACAGAAAATGCTGGTTGAACACGAGGATATTAACGAACAACAGACATTAATGGTGAATTTCGACGCCTTCGCCCCATCTTCGGTGGATTTTTTCGTCTACGCCTTCACTCGCACCACCAATTGGGGGAAATTTCACAGCATCAAACAGGAGATATTGCTTCGGATCGCCGAAATAATCGAGCGTCACCACGGAGAAATCGCCTACCCGACTTCGACGCTGCACCTGAAGCAAAGTGAAGGAAATTAATCTCCCGGTTTACTCACGTACCTGATGTGCCAGTATTATTTCTGGTTTTTACCCGGTCTTGCATAATCCAAGCGGGTCATCGGGATCAATTCCTTCCATAAACACCTTGCTTCGATCTCTATTTGCAACCTGATAAACCAGGCCAATCCAGTTGTTGACGATGGCCTTGCCGGTATCTGACCAGGTGTTATCTACCAGTGATGCCATCAGCGCATCAGGAAATTCTTCCAGCGCCGAATAATTTCCCTGGGCCCGTTCGACTTTACGTTTGTACTGCTCCAGTACTTCCCTGGCTTCATCATAAAGATAGTTTTCCGGGAAGGCCGGATAATGGACCCTCTCTCCCTGGATAAATCGTACCACCTCTCTCTTGTATTCCTTGAGCAGGCTTACTGCGTCGTATTCAGGATGGCCCTGGAAGAAGACGAAACGAAATCCATCCGGACTTACAGCGAGATGCAGATCTGCCTGCTTACTGGCGGCCAGCACCATAATCCCCTGCGCCTCAAACTGATTGGTGTTGACTTCAAACACATGGGAATGGGGGGCATCAAATCGGGTATTGATATTGGCAATCAGGGGGTGGCTGGCGTTAGTGATTCGGTTCGAATACACGCCCCAGCGTTTGTTTGTAAGTTTATATCGGTGAATTCCCCAGAGTTGCTGAACCACAGCATGGGTGGCAAGGCAGGAGCACATCACCGAGCAGACGTTCTCCTTTGCCCACTGAACCACCTCAGTGAGAGGTTCCCAGAAAGGCTCATCCTCTATACTGGCCTGGGCCGGATTGGCTCCGGATAAAATGAGTGCATCGAGACCCTGCTCCTTCAGATTTTCAAAGTCTTCATAATATTGTTCAATGTGCACTCGTGCCTTTTCATTTCTTGGTATTTCAGGAAACGTAAACAGATGAATGTGAAATTGTGCGATTCGATTGCTTGACCCAACCAGACGCAGAAACTGCCGTTCTGTGGCTTCCAGCGCGGCATCGGGCATCATGTTTAAAATGCCAATATGCAACTCGCGGATGTCCTGGTGCAAGGCACGACCCTGCTCCAGAATGACCTGCCCTTCTTCACGCAGGCGATCAAAACTGGGTAAATTTGAATTTGCGATTAATGGCATCAGTATTTTCAGGTCATGGTTAAAATTTTACCTGATGATAAAATTTCTTCCAGTAGTCGAACAAATAATTATCCCTATGGGAGCACTAGTTTGATGAATCTATTGCTTCACAGACAAACTCTATAAAATCCTGCTCGTCTCGTAATTGAAATATCTTGCGTGCATCTGCGATATGGCCATATTGATCGGCAATACGCTGGTACTTTGGCGCACGCCAGTTGAGCAATCTGGGAAAGATCCATTGAACGAATTCATCGGGAATTATTTCTTCTTCGGCTTTGAGATCATTGATTTGCATATATTCACCAAGATGTTGATCAAGAAACGACTCCTCATAATTGAGCGGTTTGGGATGCTCTCGAGCACGCCGTAATAACGTCTCTTGCATATCCTCGTCAGCTTTGAGGTACAGGATCAGGGAACTGGCAGATAGCCGGGTCCAGCACTCTTCGTCCGTCAGGCTACATATACTGCCTCCGGCATCATTAAGAAAATGCGGATAGTCGTAAATCTCGCGACCCTTGGTAAAAAAATCGTCAACGTCCTCCATCGCACCGATTTCGGCAAGGCGAAACAACTGTTGGCGGCGTTTGAATTCCGCGATGCTGAGGCCTCCCATATCCGGGTTCCCGATCTTGCCAAGAAATTCGGAAATTGGACTGAGATTATTGATCGTAATATTGTTACGAATGTAAATTGAATCGCTGCGTAACTGGCGGCGCAGAAAAGGATCACGCATTGCGACAATTTTCACCTGATCCAGAATTGGATCAGCGAGGTAACGGGTACCGATACGATAGTCGCCGGAATAGTGAAACCACTGATCGGAGGGCAATACTTTACTCAGTGTGGTCTTGCCCACCCCGGACATGCCCAGCAGCGTTACGCACTTGTTGCTCCATTGGACAAATTGCTGTCGGGTTTTCTTCATGATACTGAATCTATATGCAAAATTTTTGTGCAGCGCCGGATTCTACAGGAACAGCCACAGCAAAATCAGCCCAAGAAACAGGCGATAAATCACAAAGGGGAGCATACTGAAACGTCGTAAAAACCCGAGAAACCAGTGAATACACGTGAATGCCACCAACGCCGACACAATGGTGGCAAATAACAAGACGCTCCAGTTCACAGGATCTGATGCCACAATCAGTTTTCGGACCTGCCAGATTCCAACCAGCGCAATCACCGGGATCGCCATCAGAAAAGAAAATCGTGCTGCCGCCTCGCGGGTCAATCCCATCGCCAGACCGGCAGTTATGGTCACCCCCGATCGTGAAGTTCCCGGAATAAGCGCAAATACCTGGGCACTGCCGACCACCACCACATCCAGCCACCCAATCTGCTCAATGGTTCGCTGTTTACGCCCGGCCCGGTCCGCCCACCAAAGAAGAAGGCCGAAGATAATGGTCGCCAGGGCCACTGGCACTGGATCCCTTAACCATCGATTGACCAGGTCTTCAACAAAGAATCCAGTAACTGCAACCATTATCGTGGCGCATGCGATGGACCAGGCCAGACGACTGTATGGTGTCGACGCCCCGCCAACCAATGAGCGTAACCAGTCGCGTAGAATCAGGCCAACATCGTGGCGAAAATACACCAGCACCGCCACTAGCGAACCAACGTGGACCGCCACATCAAATGCCAGGCCCTGATCCGGCCAGCCCAGCAACCCGGGTAGCAATATCAGGTGCCCGGAACTCGATATTGGCAGAAACTCGGTAAATCCCTGCAGCGCTGCCAGCCACAGGGCATGGAAATATTCAGCCATCAATCAATAGATGGGCCCGGTTTCGTTTGCAAAACCCAAATAGCGGATCAGGGATATTTTTGCTTAGTGCGATCACTTTAAATAATTCGCCCATTTCATGAGGCATCGTTAACTTTTTTACCTGGGCCGAAAGCTGCAGCATCTTCTGACTATCGAGTTTCTCTTTTTGCACCAATTCACTGAGTAAATCCAGTAGTCCGAGTGAGATTAAAAAATTTGCCTGGTCGCTGTAACCTGCAACTTCAAGGCCCCCCGTCGCGGCGGCTCGGGCAATAGCGGAGAAATCAATATGGGTGGTGATATCCTGGAGGCCAGGCCAGAAAAACGGATCAGGGTGCGCGCGGTGGCGGTAGTGACACATCAACGTCCCCTGATCGCGATCAGGATGATAAAACTCGGGACCTGGAAAACCATAGTCTATCAGCAATATCACCCCTTTCTCCAACACGCGCCCTATGGTATTCACCCAGGCGCTAGCCTGCAAGGGCAATTCACTCCGATACCCTGTTGCCAGACCCCTGGCTTCAAAAGCCATGAATCGTGGCGCTAACGCTGGCCCCCTCGCCCACTGGATCTGTTCCTGATCAATCCTGATTCCGAGTTCCCGGGCCTGTCCATGAATATCAATCTCAAATCGCTTGCATGGCAGTGCATCGAGTAATTCATTCGCCAGCACCACACCATTCAATGTCGATGGAACCTCTTCCAGCCAACAGATACAGGATCTGATTTCCTCAGGCATACGGGCAAAGTGATCCCTTTGCCGCTGACGCAACTCCGCGCTGGTTTCCAATATATAATAGTGTTGCGGAAGCTGCGCAAGTCGACTGAGCTCGAGCAGAGTGTCTCCTGCAAGCACACCGGATCCGGCCCCAAATTCGTAAATGTTGTGGCACCCGGTCAACTTGAGAATCTGGGCACATTGGCGGGCAATGCATCGGGCGAACAGATCGCCCATTAGTGGCGCCGTAATAAAATCACCATCCTGGCCAAATTTTTCCAGCGATCCACTATAGTAGCCAAGACCCGGATAATAGAGTGCACTGTGCATAAAACGGTCAAATCCAAGCCAACCATGATTTGCATTAACCTGATCAGCAATGATGTTCGTCAATTGCTTTGAACGCGCCTGTAGTACTGGTTCCGGAATCGGTAACATAGTGCTCTATCAATGTGACAATCAAGGATTCAGCGTCACCGAAGTGCCATCGCCAGGGGGAATGGCAGTGTTAGAATGAATACAATTTCGTAGAAACCGGATTATGACCAGTTTGCAGGATAAAGTCGCGCTTATCACCGGAGGTTGCCGAAGAATCGGCGCAGCCATCGCACGGAA
>CAYOGN010000134.1:0-16630 GCA_964403545.1 uncultured Gammaproteobacteria bacterium | reverse complement strand
CTCGAATCGCCGCCAGATGATGATATCGATGAGGTAGACCAGGCTGCGGCAGGATTTTCTGCTGAAGACATCACCATCGTCAAGTTGAGTGACATTGCAGGCAAGCCACAGCTGGACGGTGTTCTGGATGACGCGTTCTGGGACGATGCCCAACTATTGAATATTGGCATGGAACTCTACCCGGTGCGTTTCTCTGAAGCGGTGGTTAAAACCGATGTGCTGGTTGCCGTAACCGCCACTCATTTATATCTGGGCATTACCGCATACGATCCGCGACCGGAAGAAATACGTTCTTCCGATCGCTTGCGCGATGGTGTCAAGGATGGAGATTACGTGTCCATTGTTATCGATCCCACTGGAAACCTGCGCCGCAAGCTGGAATTCAGGGTAAATCCACATGGCTCGATCTCCGATGTGCTGCAAAATACAATCAGTGACCGATATATTTACGACTGGGACACCCGGTGGCAAGCCGACGCCAAAATAACATCACAGGGTTACGTTGCAGAAATGGAAATCCCGCTGGACTCCATCAAACAGCCTGTAGTCGGGGTTGGAGAAGCCCCTGGCTGGGTGGTAATACTAAAACGAAGTTATCCCAGAGCCGTAGATCGTACATTGGGAGCAGTTTATGTTTTTAAAAAAGAAACTCGCTCAGTATTATTGACCCAGAAAAGGCGTCTGGAGTTGATTCCTTATTATATTTATCATCCTGACGAGGAAAGAGATCCTGACGAGCGATTCGCTCAAATCAAGGATCATGGTAGTCACGATGTCGGTGCTGATATAAAACTGGTGATTAATTCCTCCACAACTGCATCCGCCACCATTAATCCAAATTACACCGATGTAGAGGCGGATATTGCCCGCGACAGCATAAATAATTCCTTTAATCCGTTTCAACCAGAGAAAAGGAAATTTTTCCAGGAGGGGCGCGATCTCTATTCAACGTTGATGCCGGTCGTGTATACACGCAATATCATACAACCAGAGCTGGGTTTAACCTTCGCCCACGTTGGCCGAAAAATATCTACCGGTGGCATGTGGGTCAACGACGAAAATACCGAATTGACCATGCCTGACAATCTTGGCTCTGAAAAAGTCGACATCGATGATTTGCCGGGAGATTTTTTTGCTGCCCGCTATGCCACCGGTGAGAAAGGCTCCTCTACGGGCGTTTTGGCTACTGCGCGAACTGGCTCCAACTACAGCAACTACGTCGCCGGTATCGATGGCCTCATCAATCTGGGGCTTGACGACAAGCTCAGATACCAATTGATGTATTCGAGCACAGAGTATCCGGAAGACTTCGCTCAGGATCTATGTGATGGCGATGATTGTCTGCCACCGCCACCGGAGGATTGCCCGTTGGGTACCTGTGATTACAACGCAGCGGTGTTACGGGCCGACCCCAACCGACCGCTCGAAGGCCATGGAGTCAGGCTGGCTTACAAACACGATGGCCCGGACAGTCTGTACTGGTTGAACTACTATGATTATGCGGCTGATTTCAGAGCTGATTTCGGATTTGACAAACGCACTGATTATCGTCAGGTTATCGCGGCCTATGGCAGAAAATGGTATTTTGAAACCCTGAGGCGAGACAAGGGAGAATCGCGAATTCGGGCATATCTGGTGGGGAATCATATCCAATCCAGCGCAGGAGAAAAAATAGAGGATGGGTTCGACCTATGGAGTGAATTCAGGGGTTCGTTTCAGACAGTTTTACGCGCAGGTTACCGGATAAAGGAACGGGCGGTCAATCGTATTCAACAAAATAGTCTCGCCCTGGGAGACAATGCACCACTGTTTGATGAATCATACTGGCAATGGTACTACGAGGTATCTCCGGTCAATTATCTTACCCTGAATCTTGACGGGCGTTATGGAGATATAGCGGATAGTGAAAATCTGGTATTAGGTGAGATGGCGGAATTCAAGCCGAAAATCTCATTACATTTTGACAAGTTTAAATTTGGACTTTCCCATACTTTCCGCGATTATGATTTAGACGGGTCGAGGCTTTACCAGGAGAATTTTACGACATTGCAATTCGGCTATTTTCCCAAAGAACGTCACATAGTTCGACTGTTAGTGCTGGCTGATCAGACCGATCGTGATACCGCGAGATTTCTCGCCGAAGAACTGGCCTTCGAAAAAGAGGATTCTGTCGAGCTGACTTATTTGTACAGAAAAAATACCGGGCTTTCCATTCTGGCCGGGGTAAAAGTACAACTTGAGGACGACAATGAATTAGACAACGAGTACACCAGCGAACGGGAGTTCTATATAAAATTGATCTATGATTTTGGTGTGAATTTGTCCCATTAACATTTAGACGAAAATTTCTGAATATTGCATACCATACTGTAGTCCAGCATCTTTATGCAGTACAGAGTTATTGCAAATTGTCTATTTTCTGCTTTAGTCGATCCAGCAACTCGCGCTGAGATTTAAATTTTTCCTGCATGATTTTACGTTCACGGTCCGATTGCTCAACCGTCTTCTGAAGTGATGCATAAGCAATTCGATCCGTCTGAATTTGTCGTTTTACCAAGGCCAGTGTTTGCTCAAGCTCCCGGTTCCGGAGGACAAGTGCATCTTTTTCACTACGCAGGGCAACAATCGTTTGAGCGGCCTCAGGAACCTCTTTATTGTCCTTTAATGCGAGAAAATAACCGGCGCCAAAAGCAAGGCCAATAACCCCGGCTACTAACAGTTTCTGAATCATCAGGGTACCAGCGCCACATGCCCGAGACCGGTGGCTTCATCGAGGCCAAACATAAGATTCATATTCTGCACCGCCTGCCCTGCTGCACCTTTCACCAGATTGTCTTCAACCACCAGAATCACGGCTATATCACCGTCCTGGGGCCGGTGAACCGCTATTCTGCAATGGTTAGACCCTCTGACACTACGGGTATCCGGATGGGATCCGACAGGCATAATATCGACAAAAGGCTCACTTTCGAATCGTTGCTCGAACAATGACTGCAAGTCAACATCCGTTCTGGTAACTCGTGCATATAGTGTTGCGTGAATTCCACGAATTAATGGCATCAGGTGCGGGGTGAACACCAGTTCCACTGACTCGCCGGCTATCTCCTCAAGCCCCTGCCTGATCTCCGGTAAATGACGATGGCCAGGAACGCTGTAGGCTTTGAAGGAATCCGCGGTTTCACTGAACGCGGTGCCCAGCGCTGCCTTGCGGCCCGCACCCGATACACCGGATTTCACGTCGGCGATCAGCCAGTCAGTATCCACGACGGCAGCTTCCAGCAGGGGCAGAAATCCCAGCTGCACCGCGGTGGGATAGCAGCCGGGATTAGCCACCAGGTTGGCACTACGAATAGACTCTCTGTGTAATTCTGTCAATCCATAGGCCACCTGGTCGAGCAATGCCGGGCAGCTATGTTTCATGCCATACCACTTTTCCCACAGGGCTGCATCCCTGAGTCGAAAATCTGCCGACAGGTCGATCACTTTTACCCCTGCGTCGAGCAATTTTTCAGCGTGCCTCATGGCTACTCCGTTAGGGGCGGCACTAAATACCACGTCGCACCGGGTTAACCCGGATCGCTCCGGGTCGCTGAAGGCAAGATCCACCAATCCTCGCAGTGAAGGAAACATGTTACTCACGGGTTGGCCTGTTTCACTGCGTGAAGTGATGCAAACCAGCTCGGCAGCGGGATGTTGAACCAGTAATCTTAGTAATTCAACACCGGTATAACCAGTGCCTCCGAGAATGCCGACTTTGACCTTATTCATGTAAATTTGTGAATAGAAATAGTTACAATAGCGTTCAATTTTACCCTAAGGTATCTCTGATTAAATACTCATTGCTCGCGGACCTGGTCGATATTCGTGCCCGAATCAGTCAGGACCATGAAATGGAGCGGGACCTGCTGAAACAGCGCGACCGAAAGATCGGTCTCGCTAAACCCTCATCAAAGGTTTCTGGCCCTGAATCGCTACGACACTGGATATCCAGCTTGCGGGTGATAAACGAAGGTACTTCCCGGGGTTACAAGGTACAACGATCAGTAAGTCTGACCATCGTCAGCCTCTGGGTCGCCGGGTTATTATGTGGCTGGCTACTGGCGAATGCGGTACTGAATTATGATGGCAGTCAACCGGTTAATATCTTCAGCGTACTCATCGTACTGGTTGCCAGTCAGCTGTTCACCCTGATCCTGTTGCTTGTTTTTTTGCTGGGAGGATTCAGCGGAATAATACAAACTCTATCGATGTTTAATCCAGCTGCCCTCTGGCTGGGCCTGGTTGAAAAAATCAATGGCCGTTTGGTTACCGGCTTTTCTGATTTCTTTGCGCTCATCAATCACCATGGCGCAGTCAAACTGCGGCAGTACCTTCTCATCTATCTTGCCCAGCATTTTACCGTTGCGCTCAACGTAGGGATACTGGCAGCACTTTTATACCTTGTCACGGTTTCTGATATGGCATTTGGCTGGAATACAACCTTGACCGTGGAGAGTTCCACCATGTACCGGTGGTTTCATGCACTGTCACTTCCGTGGAACCAGTTTTTGCCAGCGGCAGTGCCCACCGAGGAACTTGTAGAAACCAGTCGTTACTATCGATTGCAAGGCCAGTTGCGTAGCAGCGAATGGCACCCGGACCAGTTGGGAACGTGGTGGCTATACATTTTAATGGCGGTAACAGTGTATGGTTTACTGCCCAGGCTCATTGCCATGGTGATCAGTGGCGGTCGTTACGACAAAGCAATTTCCAGTGAAATCGGTAAGACCTCCGGAGTTCACCAGGTAGTCGCACGAATGAATTCACCACTTATCTCAACTGGTTCTGAGGCCCGGGAAGTTCATCATGACCCTAACCTCCAGCCTGTGATCAGGCCACGTCAGTATGGCAGTGGCTTGTCCTGCCTTATTATTGGCTGGTCTCTGGAATCCCGGCCCCGATCCATTGCCGCCCCGTCAAAGCTCGCAGCGACCGGTATTACCGCAGAAAAATATTTCACTGCCGGAGGCAATCAGAGCCTCTCGGATGACCGTGATATTATGGGATATGTTGCCGCCCATCAGCCGGAAGGGGTAGCGGTGGTGGTCAAGGCCTGGGAGCCTCCGACCCTGGATCTAATGGATTTTATCGAAGGTTTACGCGATCAACTGCCCCCCCTGTGCCCGATCATTGTCCTCCTTTCAGGTATGCAAGATAGTCCGGTAACGGCTGACCACCTGGATAGCTGGGAATTCGCCGTATCCGGTTTGAACGACCCTGCGCTGTATATAGAAGCACTATAGATTGCAAATGGAATCAACTGTCCCCGTATTTGCCATCGTCGGCCACCCCAATAAGGGTAAAAGCAGCATCG
Source organism: uncultured Gammaproteobacteria bacterium (assembly GCA_964403545.1). Classification (GTDB taxonomy): domain Bacteria; phylum Pseudomonadota; class Gammaproteobacteria; order Arenicellales; family Poriferihabitantaceae; genus VYFG01. The sequence goes on along the minus strand of CAYOGN010000134.1, from coordinate 11,277 downwards.
TGTCCACTTTAGCCCAGGACCCTGATGTCGATATTTCCCCACTTTCGGGCACCACGACCCATAGTCATCATTTTCCGATGCGGGTAGACGGAAAAGAATTGTATCGACTTGTAGATACCCCTGGGTTTCAGCGCGCACGTGCGGCCATGGACTGGATGCAACGCCATTCCAAATCAGAGTCCGATCACCAGGCTGTAGTCCGACAGTTTGTTGATCAACATGAAAATGGAGATCGGTTTGAGGCTGAATGCCAGTTGCTGCAACCCATTCTGGATGGCGCCGGCATTCTCTACGTCGTCGACGGTTCGAAGCCCTATGGCTCAGAATATTATGCCGAAATGGAAATACTCAGGTGGACGGGTCAACCCAGCATGGCGTTAATCAACCGGATCGGATCCGCTGAGTACTTCGATGATTGGCAGCAACCGCTATCCCAATATTTTAAAATTGTTCGTTCCTTCAATGCGCAGACTGCGAGTTTCGACCGGCAGATCCAGTTACTAACCGGATTTGCCGAATTGTCCGAAGATTTTTATCGGCCGCTGCAACAGGCAACGACTCTATTGAAAGCGCAACGTCAACAGCGGTTTGATCAGGCGAGTGACAGGATTGTAGAAATGATCATCTCCATGGTCTCAGCTACCGAAAGATCTGTGATCGGGGATGCATCTGATCAGACCGTCATTGAGCGGGCAATTGCCAACTACCTGGAAAAACTCAAACGCATGGAATTCAGAGCGCGCGAAGAAATCGAGCAAATTTTTAACTACCGGCACCTTTCCCGGGAAGAATCAGCCCTGACTATTTTGTCCGAAGATCTGTTTTCTGAACACACCTGGAAGTTATTCGGTCTGACCCGCGAACAACTGGTAACTACAGGAATTATTGGCGGCGCTGCAAGTGGCGGCCTGGTGGACGTCGGAACCGGAGGCCTGACGATGTTTCTCGGTTCCGGAATTGGCGCGATAGTCGGTGGTGCCAGCGCCTGGTTCGGTAGCAAACAACTTGTTGGAACCCGGATTATCGGGCTCCCCATGGGCGACAATGAAATTATTGTCGGCCCGGTAAACAACAAGAACTTTCCCTGGGTTTTACTGGGCAGGGCAGTAACCCATCTTCGTCACATCTGCGAGCGCACCCATGCCCAACGTGGCCAACTTACCATCGATCACAATAAACAAAATAATCTGGTAGCGGCATTGTCAATAACCGATAAAAAAGTGATGGAGTCTATATTTTCCCGGGCCCGCAAAGGAGATGAAATTGCCAGCGGAAAAAAAAGTCAGTTTGGTAAAATAATCAGTACCTCGTTAGTACAACGTCCAGGGAGCTAAAACGCCAGTAGTTCAGTTTCCAGTTCTGTGGCGGGTTTTTTCATCGCTTCAGGACTCTCAAGTTTGATCTTCAATCGTAGATTGTTCTCTGACTCTGCATTCCGGATTGCCTCATCATCGGTAATAAGTCCATTGCAATACAGATCAAACAGGGACTGGTCAAAAGACTGCAATCCGATCTCCTGGGAACGTTCGATGACATCCAGAATTTTATGAATTTCTCCACGTTGGATTATGTCTCCGATCAATGGAGTATTAATCATAATCTCAACTGCAGCAACCCTGCCCTGACCATCGGCAGTGGGGATCAGGCGCTGGGATATCAGCCCATGGAGGTTCATCGAAAGATCCATCAGCAACTGCCCCTTGCGTCCTTCGGAAAAGAAGTTAAGTATCCGATCCAGTGCCTGATAGGTATTGTTGGCATGCAAGGTCGCCACACAAAGGTGACCTGTTTCGGCAAATACAATTGCATTGTGCATGGTATCCGCATCACGAATTTCCCCAATCTGGATAACGTCAGGTGCCTGCCGCATGGCATTTTTCAAGGCAATGCCAAAAGAATCCGTGTCAATTCCAACTTCACGCTGACTAACAATAGATTTTTTGTGCGGGTGCAGGAACTCGATTGGATCTTCAATGGTAATGATATGGTCATGGGCGTGCGAGTTGCGATGCCCGACCATGGCCGCCTGAGTGGTGCTTTTACCGGTACCAGTACCCCCTACCATAATCACCAGGCCGCGTTTTTGCATTGCTATCTTGCGGAAAATAGCCGGTAAACGAAGATCCTCAAAGGTCGGGATTCTGATATTGATTTTACGCATCACCATACCGACATTGCCACGTTGAACATATACATTGACCCTGAATCGACCAATCTTTGGCGGATGTATAGCGAAATTGGACTCCTTGGATGCTTCAAACCCGCGCCGCTGCTCTTCATTCATAATAGAATAAGCGAACTCGCGGGTATCATTATGATCCAGCACATCTGTATTCACGGCTCGAATCGACCCATTGACCTTGACACTTACCGGGGCACCAGTGGTAACAAATACATCAGATGCATCCAGCCGCACCATTAGTTCGAGTAAATCAACCAGTTCTATCATGAGATCATACCTTCATCATTGAATCAATTTTGTCTTTGTCCATGGCTCGCTCCCGCACCACATCCAATGTGATCTGGCGTCTGCGTACCAGATCGAGCAGGCACTGATCCATAGTCTGCATACCCAGGGCGTGGCTTGTCTGCATAACGGAATACATCTGCGGCACCTTGTTTTCACGAATCAGGTTGCGAATTGCAGGTGTTCCCAGCATGATTTCCCAGGCTGCGACCCGACCACCTTCAGGCTTTGGTAGCAATGTCTGGGCAATAACAGCTTCGATAGATTCGGATAACATAGAACGGATCATATCTTTCTCATTACCCGGAAACACATCGATTATCCGGTCAACGGATTTTGCAGCAGAAGTAGTATGCAGGGTTGCCAATACCAGGTGACCTGTTTCGGCTGCCGTCAGGGCGAGCCGGATGGTTTCTATATCACGCATTTCGCCCACCAGAATCACATCCGGGTCTTCGCGCAATGCCGAGCGCAGGGCTGCGGTAAAACTATGAGTATGCTCGTGCAGTTCACGCTGGTTGATGACACAATTCTTCGAAGTATGGACAAACTCAATAGGGTCTTCAATGGTTAGAATATGCGCACGCTTGTTTTCATTGATATGATTCACCATGGCAGCCAGGGTGGTGGATTTACCAGAACCCGTAGGTCCGGTCACCAACACTAATCCTTTGGGTTTCATGGATAACTGGGTAAAAATTGCCGGTGCATGGAGGTCTTCCAGAGTCAGCACAATATTGGGAATTGCCCGAAATACCGCTGACGGACCATTTAACTGATTAAAAGCATTCACCCTGAATCGTGCTACATTTGGCAGCGTAACCGAGAAATCCGTTTCCAGATGCTGCTCAAACGACTTGCGTTGATTGTCGTTCATCAAGTCATATAGCATGGCGTGAACAACTTCGCCGCCAAAAGGATCAACGTTAATACGCTTGATGTCACCATCGATTCTGATCAACGGCGGTAACCCCGAAGACAAATGCAGATCGGATGCGCGGCTTTTGACCGCAAACGTGAGCAATTCTGATAACTCCAACTATCTACCCCTTAAGTTCTGGCCAGGTGACAAGCCTGACGTCTACCAGTCTGTTGTAACGCCAGCACAAGATATATAATTCATGTACATAGCGAAACCTGCTCAAGTATAACCTTTTTTGATAATTATGACTCGCGACCAATTCACCCATGCCTGACCTGGAAAAAAATTATCAGCAGATTTGCTGTGACCTTCGCAAATACTGCGAAACCTATGGCCGTGAGGCGGGGTCGGTTAAACTCGTCGCAGTAGGTAAAAAGCATACCGTAGAAAAAATTGTTGCCCTTGCGAGATTGGGCCAGCAAGACTTCGGCGAGAATTTTCTGCAGGAAGCCGGTGATAAAATCCTCCATTGCCGGCAACAAACCGGAAAACCTGAATCCCATATCAACTGGCACTTTATTGGCCATATCCAGAGTCGGAAATGTCGCGATCTGGCACATTATTTTGACTGGATACATACCATTGAGACGACCAAAGTCGCACGGAAACTAAATCAGCATCGGGTGGGGAGTCCATTGAATGTTTTAATCCAGGTAAATATTGATCAGGAACAAACCAAGTCAGGTGTGGATCCATCAGAATTGTCGGAATTGGCCCATTGCATCACAGAATTACCGAACCTCAATTTAAGAGGCCTGATGATCATTCCACGAGTAGAAACCGATTTTATTCTTCAACGAAAAGTATTCGCCCGCTGCCTGAATTTGCTGGACGATCTTAATGCTACAGGATATAACCTTGATCAGCTGTCGATGGGCATGACAAATGATATGGAAGCAGCCATTGCCGAAGGCGCTACCATGGTTCGTATTGGCACCGCGTTGTTTGGCCCGCGCCCGGGCACCTAGTGCGTGGTTTTAACCTCAGGAAAACCTGATTAATCTATGAATAAACTATCTGACAATAGTAGCAGCGAGACCCCTGTAATCGCATTTATTGGCGGTGGCAATATGGCTGCCAGTATTATTGGCGGGCTTCTGGGCTCGGGCTGGCTGGCAAAGGATATCAGGGTTTCCGACCCGCAGGAAAAGCAGCGCGAAAGTTTGACCGAACGGTTTGGAATTTGTTGTTTCGACGACAATGTGGGCTGCATTAAACCGGCAGACATAGTGATATTTGCCGTCAAGCCACAGGTTCTACGAGCAGCAGTGGAATCTGTTGCCACCACATTACGCGAAAACACGCCTCTGCTGGTTTCAATAGTGGCCGGGATCAGTTGCGACGATACCTTGCGGTGGGTAGGTGCGAACTTGCCATTTGTTCGGGTAATGCCTAATACTCCAGCACTGGTGAATCAGGGTGTTTCAGGCCTGTATGCCAACAGTTTTGTAACCAATAGACAGAAACAGTTGGCCGAGTCACTGATGCGTGCAGTGGGAAAAGTAGTTTGGGTGCCAGATGAAAAAATGATCGACACCGTGACCGGGGTTTCCGGTAGTGGACCGGCATACTTTTTCAAACTGATGGAGTTAATGATGACGGAGGCGGTCGCAAATGGCCTCAGCGAACAGACGGCCAGGTCTCTGGTAGTACAAACCGCGCTGGGCGCAGCCACCCTGATACAACAAAGCACATCCTCTCCTGCTGAACTCAGGCACAGGGTCACTTCTCCCGGGGGAACCACCGAGGCAGGAATCAAATATATGGAACAGGCTGGTATAGACGATGCAATTCGTGGTGGCGTCAGGGCGGCAGTGAGTCGCTCCGCTCAACTCTCAACGCAATTTGGAGACGCATAATGCCTTATTTTCAGGATGCATCAAGTTTTGTTATCGAGACTCTGTTTGGAATTTATCTGATTGCGGTAATTTTGCGATTTTTGTTTCAATTGCTGCGGGTAGATTTTCACAACCCGATCTCCCGGTTAATTGTCAAAGTCACCAATCCACCGCTGAAAATTCTGCGACGTTTTATTCCGGGATTGTTTGGGATCGACCTCGCGTCGGTAGTGTTGATTATTATTGTAAGCTTCAGCAAATTTTTTCTTCTTACCATGATTGCCGGACAAAAAATTGCCGCCGTCGCCATCCTGGTGTGGAGCCTCGCCGAGGCACTCAATATCGCTTGCTGGGCTCTGCTAATCGCAATATTTGTGCGCGCAATCCTTAGCTGGATAGCGCCCCATAGTCACAACCCGGTACTACGCATTCTCGATGGTCTGAGTGAACCATTACTCAGGCCCTTCAGGCGCTTGCTACCAGGATTGGGTGGCCTCGACCTGTCACCAATTTTTGCCATTATCGCTATTAACCTGGTACAGAAACTATTGGTTAATCCTTTATTCGATCTCGGGCAACATCTGGTCTAGAGGCAGTCGCAGCGTTGTCATCGCACGCCTGTTTCACCATGTCGATATCGAGGCGTCTGGCGGCAAGAATAATTAGCAAGATAACGGGCAATCCAAACAATGTGGTAATGAGAAAAAACATCGAATAGCCGAGAGTATCCACCATCGAACCCGAATAACCACCAAGAATTTTTGGCAACAGGGTCATCAGAGAAGAAAAAATTGCGTATTGCACGGCGGTGAACCGAATATTCGTCAGCGCAGACAGAAACGCAACAAATGCGGTACTGGCTATCCCGGCCGAAAGATTGTCGGCGCCAATCACCAGGTACAGCAACCCGACCTGATGGCCAGCATTGGCAAGCAGCATAAACAACAGATTGGTGCCGGCTGAAAGTAAAGCACCCAAGATCAGAATCGGGATAACACCAAAACGGTAGGCCAGCAAGCCACCGAGAAAGCCACCCACAATGGTCATCATGACGCCAAAGGTTTTTGATATAGTGGCTATTTCACTCTTGCTGAATCCGAGATCATAGTAAAATACATTGGAAATAACCCCCAACACAATATCCGAGATACGATAGAGGCCGATCATAGCCAGCAATAGCCATGCAGTCGTAACCCCGTAGCGATCGAAAAAATCGCGTATGGGGCCCAGATAACTGCGTTCAATAATCCGATTGTGTACCACACCAATCACCGTGAGCATCTTTGCCATACACCATGCGCCAAGTACGGCGAAACCAAGCCGTAAGGATTCAAGAAAAACCCTGGCAAGAATCTTGTTTGAAAATAAATCTGTCAGCGTACCGTGCAGTTCTACGACTAGTATCGAAGTGGTTACGTAACAGCCGATAAATACTGCCACGCATAAAACAAACAGCAACACCAGTTGAAGACTTTCCTGGAGACTGACCCGAATCGACGAGGATCTCTCCGGCTCCGGTATAACCAAAGTGGTCACAATCCCGATCAACATCGCGGCACTAATCAAACGATAGGTACTGCGCCACGCTTCATAGTCATACTGAACATGGCTGGAACCAAGTAATTCAGCCAGCCACAGACCACCGGCACCGGCCAGAATCATCGCTATGCGGTAACCTGCGATGTAGGTGGATGACAACAGCGCCTGGATTCTTGGTTCAGCAGATTCGATGCGAAACGCGTCGATGACGATATCCTGGGTGGCGGAAGAAAAACCCAGCAACACAGCACCAACTGCCAGCACCAGCAATCCATCCTGGTTCGATGCCGGATCTGATCCAGACATTACCCACATCGAGAGCACTACCATGCATTGTGATAAAAGCAACCAGCTCCGACGTCGGCCAAGCCAGTCACCAATCAATGGTAATTTAAGCTGGTCTACCAGCGGCGCCCAGACAAACTTGAACGAATAACCCAAAGCAGCCCAACTAAAATAGGTCACCATTGACCGTGCCACACCTGCTTCCCGGAGCCAGACTGACAGGGTGCCGAAGATCAATAACAGGGGCAAACCGGCAGAAAACCCCAAAAATAACATCGTCAGGACCCGCCGATCCAGAAATGCCCGCAGTGAGAGCTTATGCTCAGGATTTTCCATTAATTGCAATTCATTATTATCATTGATCGGCCTTTGACTACGGTTCCCTTTGTTGTCGTATACTAAACGGATTTGCGATGATACCCTAGTGCTCCGTCAAGGTAATAATCATGGTTTCAATACCAGGCAGGGAGATTTCCGATAAATGACCTACGACAAACAAGCATTCATTACCCTCTGCATTGACAATCGGATTCTTAGATTTGGAGAATTCAGGTTAAAGTCGGGACGCATCAGTCCCTATTTCTTTAATGCCGGATTGTTCAATAATGGACATTTACTGGGGCAGTTATCTGCTTACTATGCCGACCTTGTTGCCGAGCAACTGCAACCACCCTATATGCTGTATGGACCTGCTTACAAAGGCATTCCGCTGGCCACCGCCACTGCTATTCAGCTGGCATCCAATCATGGCGTTAACATTGAATATGCATTTAACAGAAAAGAAACCAAAGATCACGGCGAAGGTGGCAAAATTATTGGCGCACCACTGAAGGGGAATGTGGTAATAATCGACGATGTTATTACTGCGGGCACCTCGATCAGAGAATCTGTGGAAATTATTGAATCCGCAGGGGCCAAACCCGCAGCAGTGATTATTGCGCTGGATCGACAGGAAATCGCCGACAATGATAGTTTATCTGCAGTTCAATCAGTACAGAAAAATCTGGAGATACCGGTGTATTCAATTGTCAAACTGGATGATTTAATCTCCCATCTTCAGCAAGATCCTGCCAGCAAGCAACATGCTGATGCCGCTATCAGCTATCGCAATGAATATGGCAGTCAGATTGAACAGGTGGAATAGTGAACCGGGAACAATCCACTGGCGTACGGCAGCGAAAACGAAGTCACCAAAAACGCCGCTAAAGATTGTTTATATACATCGCTGCTTCTTTGCTGTCATTGTCCGCCGCAGATTGAATCCAGTATAAACCCAACGCCTCGTTTTTATTCGGGCTCTCGTTTATATGATAAAGACCAATTCGATACTGGGCACTACCCTGCCCTTTTTGCGCCGCACGCTGATACCAGTTCAACGCATTGGCAAAATCTTTTTCGACGCCTTCACCGAACTCATATAATCTTGCTATCTGGTACTGGGAATCTACATGTCCATCAAGGGCCAGGGGCTCCCAATAGCCAAACGCCTGGGCATACTGCTGTTTTTCCATCGCCTGGAGACCGAGCTTGTACATCCCTAGCTGGTCTATCAGAGAAATACTGCGTTGAGTGTTGTTCGCTGCCAGATTCAGGCTATCGGCATTTAGCTCACGATACATGGGTGCATATAGCGTTAGCAGAAAATTTGCAGCATCCCGATTACCATTTTCCCTTGATTTACGAAACCAGTGCATAGCCCTGGCCTGATCCTGAATGACTCCATTGCCGCTCCACAGAATTGCAGCAAGATTATATTGCGCTACCGGATGATCCTGCGTTGCTGCCTGCAACCACCAGTATTGTGACTGGTTCCGGTCCTGATCAACACCACTACCGGAATAGTAGGCCAGTCCCAGATTAAACTGGGCCGAGCCAAATCCCAGATTGGCCGCACGCAGATAATAGTCAGTGCCTTTGGTCTGATCCTGTTCGACGCCGATACCACGAAAGTACATTACGCCAAGGGCAAATTGCGCATCGGGACTGCTGGCCAGTTCGGTTGCCGACCACTGATCGATAGCAGCTTGATAGTCTTTCTGGAGAAAGGCATGCAATCCTTCATTATAATCGGCAATTACCAGGCCAGGATTAAGCAGTATGCAGAAGGCGATTGCCTTTGTGAATGAACGCAATGAAAAGGAATGTCGGAAATTTAGTAACGCCTGTTTCAGCAAATCATCAAAGCGCATCATCGTTTAATTCACCCGTTCGAATTCTAATAGCCTTATCCAGATCATAGACAAAGATCTTGCCATCACCCACCTTGCCTGTATGGGCAGACTGAACGATGGCATCGACAACCTGATCAAGCTTGTCGGTTTCTACTGCCACTTCAAGCTTTACTTTGGGCACAAAATCAACCACGTACTCGGCACCACGATACAATTCGGTATGCCCTTTCTGGCGTCCAAACCCTTTCACTTCGGTCACCGTCATTCCCTGGGCACCAATCTCGGACAATGCATCCCGCACATCATCCAGCTTAAAAGGTTTAATGATAGCGGTAACCAGTTTCATAATATTCAGTTGACTGTTTTGAACAGTCAAATTATACGTGCAGAAAGGAATGTCAGTAACCCCTGCTGTGGAAAGTGTTACCAATGAATCAGGTATGGTAGTCTCAACTCAAAATACTGGCATTGTAATCAACCGGACCTCTGGCGATCTGAAAATTCCTGGCCTGAATTTACTATTACTCCTACACAGGAAAAAAATTTGGACAATAACCCCCCCTCGGTACAATCCGGGCGCAAAACCGGAGACACAATCGGAATCACGAAAGCAACCGATCCCGTATGCGGAATGAGTGTGAATACCGAAAGTCCGGGCGCAACCACAGAATATGATGGAGTAACCTGGTATTTTTGCTGCCAGGGCTGCCAGACCAAATTCAGCGCAGATCCTGAAGGATATTTGTCCGGCGAGATACAAAGGAAAAAGGAAGCCGAACAACAGCAACCTGGCGGCGTCTACACTTGCCCAATGGATCCCGAGGTAAGGGAGGACAAACCAGGGGCTTGCCCGGTATGCGGCATGGCCCTTGAACGGGAAATGGTATTGCAACTGACACGAACCCAATACACCTGCCCGATGCACCCTGAAATTACCCGGGATGGCGAGGGCGATTGCCCGATCTGCGGTATGGCCCTCGAACCTGTTACCGTTGAAATTGAGGAAGAGGAAAATCCGGAGCTAGTGGACATGACCCGCAGATTTCGCTTTTGCATCCTGCTGTCGATCCCTTTAATCATCCTTTCCATGGGCGAGCTTATTCCCGGAGTCAGCTTTGAGTGGCTGGGGTCTGCCCGCACCCTGTCGTGGCTGGAACTGATTCTGGCTACCCCTGTGGTGGTGTATGGTGGCCTGCCATTCTTCGTTCGTGGCTGGCGCTCGGTTGTCAGTCGAAACTTGAATATGTTCACCCTGATTGCCCTTGGCACTGGTGTCGCCTATCTGTACAGTCTGGTTGCTACCATCGCACCGGAAATATTTCCGGTTTCTTTTCGTGATGAGGCCGGGCGGGTTGCCGTCTATTTCGAAGCTTCCGCTGTGATCATTACATTGGTACTGTTGGGCCAGGTCATGGAACTGCGCGCACGTAGCAGCACCGGCGCTGCTATTAAAGCATTGCTAGGTCTTGCACCCACTACCGCCAGGCGAATTGACGACCAGGGCAACGAAAATGATGTGCCATTGGAGCAGGTTCAGGTGGGTGATCATCTGCGAATCAGACCCGGAGAGAAAGTTCCGGTGGATGGCCTGGTGATCGAAGGAGAGAGTGCTATCGATGAGTCCATGATTACCGGTGAACCCGTTGCCATATCGAAATCGACCAATGACAAGGTTATCGGTGCAACCATCAACGGTACCGGTGGACTGATCATCGAAGCACAACGGGTGGGCAACGATACACTACTTTCGCAAATCGTCCAGATGGTAGCCCAGGCGCAACGTAGCCGGGCACCCATTCAAAAACTCGCTGACGTCGTTGCAGGTTATTTTGTGCCCACGGTGGTGCTGGCCTCGGTGATCGCTTTTATTGCCTGGGCATTGTGGGGACCGGAACCCGCGATGGCCTACGCAATGATTAATGCAGTAGCAGTATTGATCATTGCCTGCCCATGCGCCCTGGGTCTGGCCACGCCGATGTCGATCATGGTGGCCACCGGTAAAGGTGCATCGGCAGGTGTGCTGTTTAAAGACGCTGAAGCAATTGAGCTAATGCG
>CAYOGN010000133.1:0-4861 GCA_964403545.1 uncultured Gammaproteobacteria bacterium | reverse complement strand
TGGTCAATAACAGCCAGTACACGGGCAGTACGAGCATTGTACTGCGCAGCGCAATCCAGTTGGATTGCTCAGGCGTACTCGCGGCAGGTTTCTTCGCCGCGGGTGCGGGATCTTCGGGAAACCAGGGGTAAATTATCCATTGACATACAACGGCAACAACGATTCCCAATGCCAACCCCTGGATAACCATGATAGCGAGGCTGAAGCTGACAGTACCCGCAGCGGAAATCAGGGTGAAACCGGTGGTAAGCAAGGTGCCAAACAATGCCTTACCCATGTTCACGGTCAGGTAAGAGCTAAAATACAGACCGACGGCTACCAGCAATATTGCGGTGAACTGATAATGAATAAGCAGAGGGATCAGCAAGAGCCCCAGTCCCAGGGAAATGAGTACGACCACCAACAATCCAAACAGGCTTTTGGTGCCCATCGGCGGTCCCGGCATAGCGGCAAACATGAATGCAAACAGCGGCGCTATAAAGGGTAGCGGTATTTGCAGGGCATAGGCGACAGCCAGGGCCAGGGCCGGAACCGTGCTTAAACGAAATATGCGTCTTGCCTGAATATGCACTTCAACTAAGTCCGTAGCATGATCGTAGATCCGCATAAGGGGCGGGTTCTGGATCCCGACTGGGACACCAACAGTGATGATTCCGGCCTGCGGTCTCTATCGCGAGTGCCTCAATAGGCATAGGAAAACCAGCTCATCACACGCATATACCATTTGCCCAGGGTCTTGAGTAGCTCGGCTTTTTCGGTATAAACCATCACTTCCACCTGGCCGCCAATACGCACATGGCCCTGGAGTTGTCCATGCTGTTCTTTATCAATATTTATTATCACTGGGTAGCGTTGCGATTGGCGCAACCAGTCCCGGTTGTTTTCGATCGTCGGCAGGGTTCCCGCGGGGGGCGGTTGCCCGGCAGCGACCCCGAGTCCAATACTACCGACCTTGCCGCTAAAAACCTTGCCGGGTAATGCGTCAACCACCAGTTCTACTGGAGTTCCAACCCGCATATGACCCAGGTTGTTTTCAGTGAATTCTGCCCTTATCCAGAAATCCTGGATGGCGATCAGGGTCAGTACCGGGCTACCGGCACCGGCAAACAGGCCCACATCAGCGCGCAGGTCGGTCACCATGCCGTTTGCAGATGCCCTGACCACGGTGTTCTCAAGGTCGAGGGTGGCCTTCTCAACTGCACTGAGCGCAGACTTCAGTTGCGCGTTATCCTCTCCCTCTCCACCTTTTTGCTCTATCGCACGCTGAATTTCAGCTTTGGCCACCTGAACTTTTGCCCTTGCCTGCGCCAATGTCGAACGCGAGGTTTCCAGGCGCCGCACAGATATAGAACCCTTATCTTCCTCGTATAATCGCTCCTGGCGCATTGCATCCTGTCTTGCCTTGGTTTCATTGGCCCTTGCAGCGAGCAGGTTCGCTTTAGCCGACTCCACCCCTGCTGTGCCGGCACCAATCTGCTTTATGGTGTTCTCCAAATCGGACTGGGCCCGTTTCAGGGCAATTTCATATTGTGACCGATCGATCTCAAATAAAGGTTGATCGAGGGCAATAGTCTCATCGTTCTTGACCCACACGCTGGTAACTACACCTCCGACCTTGGGAGCAACACCGATTACAAAGCCCTGTACACGGGCCTGTTGGGTGTAGGGGGTGAATCGGTCGGCAGTCAGATACCAGGCCAGGCTCAGAATAATAACCAGCATGATGCCGGCGCTTCCTTTCTTCACGGAAGCTGGTGCCGTAATTTCCTCTTCCTTTACTTCGTCCTCTTTTGGTTGCTTCTCTTCGGTAGTGGCTTCCTGTTCATTGTCACTCATCTTGTGAAGTCTCCTGGACTGATGTTGAATTATCCTCGGTCTCAGATATTGGGGTTGTCAATAGATCTCCCCAGTCGATGCGATCTTGCATGGTTTCTCTCACCTCTGCGGGAATGAGCTGTTCGAATGGTGTTTCAGTCCATCCGCCGCCCAGGCCCTTGTACAGACCGATAAATGCGGTGATGTGATTTCCCTCGATCTCTATCTGACGTTCGGCCTGCAAAAACATGGCGCGCTGCGCATCGAGCACACGCTGAAAATCTGCATAGCCCTCGCGATATCTCGTATTGGCAATTTCCAGCGCGCGTTCCGATGCCTCAACGGCCTTGTCAATTATTACCTGTTGTTCTGCGGTTTTCTGTATGCTGTAGGCCGCGTCATCGACTTCCCTCGCAGCCTGCAACACTGAATTCTGGTAGGATTCGATCAACTGTTGCAATCTCGCATCCTGTACGCGTACATTGTTTTTGATATTACCGTGGTCGAATATGTTCCACCTCAGGGCCGGACCGACGATTAAACCACTCGAATCCGAACTTCCACTCAAGTTAGTACCAGTCAAGCCTATGCTTCCCAGCAACGAAATGGCCGGATAGTAATCAGCCTCGGCAATACCGATTTGAGCAGACTGAGTGGCTATCTGCCATGCCGCCGAACGTATGTCGGGACGGCGATTCAGTAAATTCGCGGGGATTTCCTGAATAATGTCAGTTGAAATAACTGGCAGTTTGTACTCAGGGACATCCAGTTCAACTATATCCCCGGGAGGACGACCCAGCAGTACCGCCAGTGAGTTACGGGTCTTGAGCAGGGATATCTCCAGGTCTGGAACACCTGACAGGGTTGACAGGTATTGAGTTTTTGCCTGCTGCAGATCCAGCTCTGATTGCTGGCCATTATTGAATAAGGTCTGGGTTATTTCATAACTACGTTTTTGAATTTCGGCATTCCTGTTGGCTATCGCGATACGGGCTTCTGTGATGCGATAGGCGTAATACACGTCGGTAACCTGCGCGCTGATCAGTACCTGCACATCCTGTTGATTGGCGATAGAAGCAAAAAAGGCCGCGCCGGCGGATTCTATGCCGCGTTGAAAGCGGCCCCAGAAATCAATTTCCCAGCCTATATTGAAACCGAGGTTATAATTGCCGAAACTTTGACTACTATCCGGTGCGTCTCCGCCATGAAACTGGTTATTCACATAGTTAATCGAACCGCCGACCTGCTGCGATTGTGGATACAGCTGGCTACCGGCAATCCCCAACAGGGCTCGGCTTTCAAAAATTCTTAATCCGGCAATTCGCAGTTGCAGGTTCTCCTGCCTGGCCACGGCAATGAGCCGATTCAGGACCGGGTCATTGAGCAGTTGCCACCAGAATTGCAAATCATATTGTTCTTGTGCAGGCGCATCGAGCCTGGCCCCGTATGCTGAGGGTTGCCAGTCCTGTAGCCAGACCACATCGGGTTCCTCATAGTCAGGCCCCAGGGTAGTGCAGGCTACCAGCGTTAGTATGCCGCTAGTCAGAACCAGTTGAAGTAATAATTTACTGGGCAGCCTATCCAGCATATCGTTTATTCGCTGGTTGAAACTACATCGCTACTGTCACCAGAATCTTCAGGCATCTGACCACCATACTCTTTTTCACCGGCATTAACCCAGCCCATCAATATCACGTAGCCGAGAGCCAGCAGTACCGCTCCAACGAACAGTCCGATCAGCCCCGCTGCAATCATACCACCCAGCGCACCCAGCAAAATGACCGGCATAGGTGCATCCACACCACGACCGAGCAGGAGTGGTTTGAGTACATTATCCGACAGGCCGGCAGCCAGTAAATAGATTGTGATAATCACATTGCTCAGGGTGGAATCACCACTCCACCAGAGATAGGCAATCACTGGTATCGTAATGAGGGTCGGAGGTAACTGGGCAATGCCTATTACGAGGACGACAATTGCCAACAGGCCGGCCGCTGGAATATCAGCCCAGACAAAGCCTAATCCCAGCATCAGGGCCTGAATAAAGGCGACCCCAAGCACCCCCATGGCAACGGAACGGATAGTGGCTGTAGACAGTTTGTGCAGCTGATCCCCATGTTTCCGCCCCGACAGGCGATGAATGATTTTCAACATGGCATTACTGCCGGATTGACCGAAAGCCATCATGATGCCGGAAATTATCAGCGCAAACAGGAACTGGAATATGCCGCCCGCCGTGCCGGCGATAAAGCTCAAAATCGCCTTGGAGAAATTTTCCAGTTGTGGCTGCATTTTTTCCAGCAATGCAGGTAAATCGTTTGCTGCCAGGGTCCAGACTGCATGAAGTTTTTCGCCAACCACCGGCCATTCGGCAACCGAGGCAGCTGGTGGTGAAATGGCAAGTGTATCGTTTTCAAAAGCGCTATGAACTTCATGCATAAAATCTGCAGTAGAACTGCCGAGCATCGCGGTCGGAATGCCTATCAAAAGTAATCCAGACAGCACCAGGAGAGTAGCAGCACGACCTTGCTTACCTCCGAGTTTTTTGGCGATCTTCTGGTGCAGTGGGTACAGGGTAACGGCAAGAATCAGGGCCCACATCATCAAGCCCATAAACGGGCTGATGATTTTCACGCTCATCACCACCAGGAAGGCGATAAGGCCGAGGCGAATCATAATTTCTGTCAGGTCCTGTGACAGGTATTTCCGTATGAGTGCATTATCCGCTTGCATGGAGAGTTCCTCGCATAATAATCGAATTAGATTTTTCTATTAAACCCGGGTTAGCCCGAACCTTACGACTACAGGCTCCTGACTTTCTAGCAGAAAATCAGAGCGCTGTTGAACTACTTTTCCAGGTATTGCAGTTTATCGGCCACACCTTCCCATTCAGCGGCGTCATCGGGGGGCGGTTTGCTGGCCGTTATGACCGGCCAGGACTGTGACAATTCCTCATTTAACTCAAGAAAATGTTCCTGACCCGATGGTATGTCATCTTCAGAAACAATCGCCTCGATCGGGCATTCAGGTTCGCACAGGGTACAAT
>CAYOGN010000132.1:0-4299 GCA_964403545.1 uncultured Gammaproteobacteria bacterium | reverse complement strand
ATCGCTATCCCGAAGCCAGAATTACGGTCAGCGAAATTGATCCCGCGGTCACCGCCCTGGCTGAACGGCTATTGTTCCTCGACCCCTCCGGTATGACGATACATCATGACGATACCCGAAACGTTATCAGTCGTCTGGGCGACTCCCGCTTTGACGTGATGATTACCGATGTATTCCATGATATTGGCATTCCATATCATCTGACCACCCTGGAATTCGCCGAGTCTATTGCCAGCAAACTGTCCGCCACTGGGTTGTACATGCTCAATGTTATCGATGTCTTTCCATCCAACAGGTTAATCCAGTCCATGGTGTATACCCTGAAAAAAGTTTTCCCCCATGTCTATGTCTGGATTGAAAATCCACCGAAAGAAGAAACCCGGCTTACCTTTGTGTTGAGTGTTTCCCATGTCCCCCAGGCCACGGAAATAATCCTGACCGAAGGCCCGCCGGAGAATACATGGTATGAAATTGGCGAATTTATTGAACAGCAGATCGAGCGGAATGGCGCCACCTTACTGAGCGACGACTATGCGCCGGTTGAACGACTGCTGAATCGCCTGCTCACCAGCGAAGCGGGTAGTTGAGCTAACGGAATAACCTCTCGATTCACGGATCAGGAAAAGGCTCAAAGTGCCTGTCAAGCTGGATGGAAATCGTATCCGGCTCTTAAGTTCCTCTATTTACGTTCGGATACGATTGGACGGTATCATGTCGATATGGGAAAACCCAATAAAAAAGCCACTCTCAGGTGGCTTTATGGACTTACTTGGACGGTATTAAAGTAGCAAATGGTGCCCCCAGGGGCTCGTATAATATTTGTAATGCATTGAAAATAAAAGAATAAGGCGATCTCAGGAGAAAAAGTACCCTCATTTGTACCCCCGGTATTTCTTGTTTTTGGTGAAATCACTCTTTTTCAAACATATCTTCCTGCTTGGGAATAGATATTCCAACCTTTTGACAGTGTTCTCTAATTAACACCTCGACCATGTTCGCGATACTGCGATGATCTTGAATAGCGGCAGCCCGGAGCGCTTCTTTAAAGGCAGGATCGATTCTCAGGTTCAGTGTGGCCGTCTTTGTTTTGGTCATGGAGATTTTATATTGCAAATGTAACGCATTTGTACCATATTAGCATCCTAATCACCAATCAGGAATGGTTTTGATTGGGTGTTTATGTAACCTACCTATGAACGAAAAAATACTCCGAGCACTGGTTGAGGCGGGAGTCATCAAAAATGTCCGCGTCGTAGCCGACGGATCGACGATTTATGTAGAAGCAGATGCAGATGCTGCAAAAGGTACATTCACTGCACAGACAGTGAAAGGAAAACTAAAAACCTGGGGCTCAATTAATTCTGCAGCTAAATGGGTTCGAAATATTGGTATAGGGCAAGCACAACTTGATATCGCTAGATGGCTGCCCGACCAGGCTCGGTTCCGAATTTGATTGATTTTAAAAAAGATCTAGTCAGATACTGATCTGGCACGACTGGCCCGTGCCCGAGGCATGGCTTGGCATATTCCTGATCGCTGGAGCGGGAATATATATAGCGGGACTATATATTTTTTATAGAGAAACTATCAAGAGCGACTATATCACCACGGTCCGGCCCATCGCACGGTTCAAGTAGGGCAGCGCAGAACGCCTGACGGGGAAAGGATAAACGTCCAGTTGCCCAGAAATTTTATTTCTCCTCACGCCAATGCGGGGGAAAAGTTGACACAAATGCGGGCAAGGCTTCCACTTTCCGGTTCCATGCCATTAATCCGGGATAATCCGTTTCGAGGCTGCCAAGGCCAATTTCCTCAGCGAGATCCCGTGCTTTGTTAATCGCCCGCAACAGGCGCTGGATGGTGGGAATCAGTACGATATCGGCGGCGGAAAATTCGCCGGTCATCCATTCGGATTCAGCCAGTCTGGTTTCGATCGCGGATAATTCTTCGTGGATGGACGTTACAATCTTTGGGAACGCATCTCGGCACTGCGCAACTTTATTGCGGAACACCGGTTGCACAAATTCTGTGATCTGTTTATCCGTATACGCCATGGTTTCGTGCATGGATTGCGCAACTGCCGCAGTCTGGGCCGGGGTATCACCCAGCAGGGTTATCGCAGGATAGCGTTTTTCGAGGTAGTGCATGATGGCGAATGATTCGCATACAATAATATCGTCATCTTTGAGCAGTGGAATCTGGCCCCTTGGATTTAGCTCAAGAAACCAGGGTTGTTTTTGTTCCTTGAGGGACGTTTGCAGAATACGGGACTGGTATTCCAGGTGTTTGGATTCCAGCATCAGCAATATACGCCACGCTGGGGCGCTACCGCTGATCCAGTAAATTTCGATGCTCATATTATGATGCTCTCACGATGCATAGTTTCAAACGTCATCGTTTACCTCAATTTTACAACCCGCACCAATGTAAGGCAGGTTGATGATTATTTCGCATCTGCCGCGGTGAGTATCCTGACAATTTCAGAATAACCTGACTTTGTTGCGTGTGCCAATGGAGAAACCCCATCCTGATCCGCAATGTTGACATCCGCTCCTGCCTCTACCAGCAACCGAACAATCTCGATATAGGTGGCACCTCCATCACCAAGGATAACGGCCTCCATCAGCGCGGTCCAACCTGGGTAGTTGACGTGATCGATATCTGTATTGGTACCAAGAAGTTCTCGCACTGTTTCAATATGTCCATGGTGGGCGGCGGGAATCAGTGCGGTTCCGCCATATCGATTAACACTGGCAAGGTCGGCTCCGTGTTTAAGTGTCATGCGTAAAATTTCGAGTCGGCCTTCGGCGCCCGCATAAAGATAAGGAGAATCGCTGATTTCATCCATAGCGTTAACATTCGCCCCTGCTTCAATAAGAATGCGAGCGACATTGATGGCATTGTGATGAGTTGCAAGTAGTAACGCAGTTGCACCGCGACCATCGCGGGTCTCAATATCAACACCCTGGGCGATTAATTGCTCGACTTCTGCTGCATCATCCCGTGTCACTGCGGCCAAAAATTGTTCTTGTATTGCAGTCACCAAATTATTCGCTTCAACGGTACCAAACAGAGCAACAAATATTAACAAGCCGATTACATCCGGTCGGAAGAATCGGTCTCTCAAGGGGGTTAAGATTAGCATAGTCCGGGGCGTCCACCGTCATTCCCAGTTTCACCGTATACCATTCGACTGACCCCTGCCCAGTAGGCAGCAGCCTCGCACATGGGACAAGCTTTTGAAGAAGAGAACAGCGTACACCCTGTTAAATTGCGATTACCAAGGCGATTCGCTGCATCACGAATAGCTTCCATTTCAGCATGCGCAGTAGGGTCGTGATTGACGATAACGCGGCTGGGAGATTGGCCCACAATTGCAAGGTTTTTGACGACAACCGCGCCATAAGACTGATCTCCACTAACAGTCGCCTTATGCTGCATATCGAAAGCTCTGGCCAAAAACGCGGCGTCATCCCTAGTAGAGGGTTGATCGATTTCGTCCAAACCATCCTCTGCTGCGTGTCCGAAACGGTAAATAATAGCTGGTACCATTAGTGCAGAAAAACCTGTCAGGCCGAGTATTTTTCGCCGCGAGGTGGGTTTCAATTTATTCATTGTTTGATCAACGTTGCGTTCTTCATGTACGGATAACTGGGCAGTACCCTGCCTTTCTCGGCCAACTTCTTCCAAAGGAAGGTCCGTAATGGGCAACTACGGACGGTCACTGACCGACGATAAAACAACTTGTCCGATCAATTTGCAAGATCAAGTCCAAAGTTTTACGAATGATGACACTTTTACAGCTTTGGGGACAAGTACGAAACCGCTCGCGCGGTAGTGCCTGTAAACTATACTATCAGGAGTGCGTCCTTAAGGACGCACTTTTTCAGGATAATTGGTTCCTGAATCAATGCTCAAATTTCTACAACTATATGATAAAAATCGTTAATTGACTTAATTCAACCCAATAGTATCTATTATCTCAAGCAGCCAAAATCCAATAAAAAAGCCACTCTAAGGTGGCTTTATGGACTTACTCGGACGGTATTAAACTAACAAATGGTGCGAAGGCGGGACACACAATACAGACGGAAACATAATGGTACCAATGGTTAGTAAATGTGTTACGTGGTAAGTGCCCCCAAAAGTACCCCCAATCGTTCAAATTAATGAGTTTTTTGTCTGATTCTTTAATCAATCACTGAGGATATCAGCATGAACAAAATAGCAACATTTCAAGGTCTGCCGTCAAAGCGAGGTCGGGTGAGGTTTGCGACAACTGGAGGAAGTTTCCAGTAG
>CAYOGN010000131.1:0-3923 GCA_964403545.1 uncultured Gammaproteobacteria bacterium | reverse complement strand
CACCAATTCAGGGCAAGACCATGGTGCCCACAGCGGACTCCCGCGCTTGCGTCAATTAGCAAGAGCCGTGGCGGGTGGCCGGCATACCTGGTAGCTGAAATTTGGCAGGACTGACCGGCTGGAAGGAGCAATATTTTGAGTGGTGACGGGAATTAGTCAGATTTCGGATGCCCAAGAGCTGGTCGGTGTCGTTAATATTTATTACATCGGGCTTCCGAAATCGCCCTCAGTACGCACTCGAATTGCTTACCCCATTTGGGTGTTGTGCCACTGTAGATGAATAATTATACTTGCATCACAATTTTGGCGTCTATGCCATGAACAGGCACTTTATCGCAAGCATTAGTTTAGTTTTCCTTACCGTATTCTTTGTCAGTAAAGCCCTGGCCAACCCCACAATCCTGGGCGATTGGCGATCTCGCTATACAGAATCAACATCAGATGATGCCGCAAACTGCCAACTATGTCATCAAAACAACGGGGGCGGCGATGGTTGGAACGGCTATGGCTGGGCAGTAAGAGGAATTTACCTGTCAAATGGCAATAATGCTAGCGCTGCGTTTGCAAGCGTTGAGGGTGAAAATTCGGATAACGATCCAACACTGTCTACTAACGTGGCAGAAATAATAGCAAATACCCAACCCGGCTGGACAAGCGGTGCAGTTAACACAATATATTTTAAAGACGATAGTATATTGTCTAACCAACCCCCCCCAGATGTTGGCGTCCTCGATCCTGTCGTTGCAACCCCGCCGGATATCTCCGGAACTCCCGGGTTTCTGGATTTTGGCGTTGTTGTGATTGGCGCGCAAGATACCCAGAACATCAGCATCCGGAATATCGGCGGTTCGGATCTAGTGATTTCCAGTATTGATCTTTGTACTGACACTACAAGTGAATTTGCACCAATTCCGCTTTCGAACTTGACTATAGTACCCGGCGATATCGAAAATTTATCTATTATTTACACTCCAATCGATGAAGGTGTTGATACAGGCTGTATAGATGTCAGTAGTAATGACCCCGATCAATCTATTGTCACGTTTAATCTGGCTGGCGAAGGCCTTCTTCCGGGTGTCGAGCTGGATATCGATATCGATACGTTTAATGTCACCGCGGATACTCAAATTGGGGGTTCCCCGGTAGCTATCAGCCTGGATGTCCGTCATAACAGCACATCAATTGAATCATCTACTGCAACTGTCGAGGGTATTCAAAATAGCGCATCGGTTTATTCAGAATCCGTTATTTTCTTCACCGATCCCAACAATGTAACACAGTCGATTCCATTTCCTGACTTTACGCCGGTAGAAACTGGAACAATTAACTGGACGGCCAACGTGGTAGATGTGGACCCAGATAACGATAACTTTACGGCGGCTACTAACGTATCATCCCTGGCGATATCCGACCCGATACCCGGTGGTATTCGAAGTGGTAGTATCCAGATAACTCTTGAACCCGTGGCAACTGGTTTATTAGCGCCTAACTATGGTATTTCAGCGCCGGGATTACCAGACCATCTATTTGTTGTTGATCAACCTGGTCAGGTCTGGAAGATAAACCTTACTGATGGAAACAAAGAGGTCTTTCTCGACGTTAGTTTAGATCTGGTTTCCCTCGGTGTTTTCGGACCCGGATCATTTGATGAGCGTGGATTATTGGGTATTGCATTTCATCCTGACTACGCCACGAATGGGCTTGTTTATACCTTCACGTCGGAACCAGTTACCAGCGGAGTGGCAGATTATTCTACCCTGCCACCGGGAGAAGCCGACCACCATAGCGTCATATCGGAGTGGCAGGTTAGCAATCCTGGTGATACTTCGTCGCTGGTCGACCCGGCTAGCAAGCGAGAGCTATTACGCGTTGGTGAGCCGCAGTTTAATCACGACGGCGGAACCGTAGCTTTTGGTCCTGACGGAATGTTGTATATCTCCCTGGGCGATGGCGGAGGTGCCGACGATCATGATGGGCAGCCATTTTTCGGCAGTGACCTCGTCGGCCACGGTGCAACCGGTAATGGCCGAGATGCGACGAATCCTTTAGGCGCGATATTGCGAATTGACCCGGCTGGCAATGGCTCCGCGAACGGTCAATACGGCATACCAACGGATAATCCATTCAGCGATCCTGCCGACCCAAGGCTGGCAGAAATCTATGCTTATGGATTCCGCAACCCGTTCCGCTTTTCATTCGATACCCGAACCGGTGATCTTTACGCTGCCGATGTCGGTCAGAATGATATCGAAGAGGTTGACTTGGTCGTCAATGGTGGCAACTATGGATGGAATTATAAAGAAGGCAGTTTTTTCTTTGATCCCAATGGCACCGGTGACGGCTTTGTTACTAACGAAATTCCTGATGGCCTGCCGTCAGATCTAATTGACCCGATACTCGAATATGATCATGATGAGGGAATATCCATCACCGGCGGTTTTGTCTACCGGGGAACCAGTATCAGACCTCTGGGTGGACGTTACGTGTTCGGTGACTGGTCGGGAGATTTTAGTATTCCATCCGGTCGATTGTTTTATCAACTTGGACGAAACGGTATACGCGAATTTACCTACGCAGACAGAGACTCCCTGGGCTTATTCCTGCACGGATTTGGACAGGATGCGGCCGGTGAAATGTACATTATGGCCAATGAAACCGGTAACCCGTTCCCTAAGGATGGTGTAAATACCGGCGTGGTTTTACGCATCACTCCAGCACCTAAAGGAGGTAAACCATAAGTCTCTGGTGTCGTTTTGTAATATTTTATAACTGTTAACAAAGCAAAAAAACCTGGCCTAATCTGGTCAGGTTTTTTTCTACCATTCCTGATATTATATAATTCCAGTTCGGATTTAGATGTCTACAGATTCCCTGCCTGTTCAGAACAATAGATACCTAGTTGCGTAATCAAATCATGGCTAACATCGCCATTAAGACACCAGCCCCGGTTTTGTTCATCGAAGTTCTTGAATTACAGAAAGCAGGCATTTCGGTACATTACCTGCCGTATCCGCGCGGTGGTAATCAGGGCGCCGGATACCAAACGTTAGTGGAACATCAATGGGACACACACTTTACCATTGACAACCACTGAGTTCAGGGATTAGGATTTCTGCCAGCAATCTCAGATTAATGGACTTAACTGATGACTCGACCCAGGAAGGCATTGATCTCGCTTGCGGACACCCCGTATTACCACATCACCTCGCGCTGCGGGCGTCGCGATTTCCTGTGCGGGGTTGATCATTATTCCGGCCAAAGTCACGAACATCGACGGCAATGGGTGGTGGATCGTATTCGTCTGCTGTCATCGATATTCACCATCGATGTTTGCGCCTATTCCGTGATGAGCAACCACTATCACCTGTTACTCAAGGTTTGCCCTGAACAGTTAGAAGACCTCTGCGAGGACGGCATCTTGGAACGGTGGTGGCCATGTTCAAAGGCCCGTTACTTATTCAAAACTACCGTAGCGGCGAGGATTTGAAGCCATTCGAGCGATTGGCCGTTTCCGACACCGTCAACGTCTGGCGATCAAGGCTTTCTAGCATCAGCTGGTTTATGCGCTGCCTGAATCAGCCTATTGCTCATCAGGCCAACCGCGAGGACAAGTGCACGGGGAAATTCTGGGAATCCCGATTCACCTCGCAAGCCATCAAGTCCGAAGAAGCCTTGCTCTCCTGCATGGCCTATGTCGATCTAAACCCGGTGCGAGCAGGGATTTCAGATAAACCGGAAACATCCAGCCACACCAGCATTCGCGAACGCCTCAAGCCGGAGTTCGATTTGCAGCACGCCATTGAGGGCCAGACGGAATGCGGCGATTTGCTCGATTTCAGGGCTAGTTGACTGGACCGGCCGCATCATCCGCAGTGACAAGCGCGGGCACATCGACAAAGCGTTGCCACCGATCCTCGCACGGC
>CAYOGN010000130.1:0-7659 GCA_964403545.1 uncultured Gammaproteobacteria bacterium | reverse complement strand
TTTGGCAAACAGTATTTATGCAGACGCCCTGCCAATGAACCCTGGCCTCTGGGAATACACCACGACATCCACAAACTCACTGACTGGCACCCAGACCACGAAATCTCAGGAGTGCGTGACTGACAATGAATTCGACCCGGGTTCAATGATGGGAGGACAGGATTGTAATACTGCTGATAGCACGCTTAGTGGCGATACCCTTACTTTTGCAATGGAATGCAACATCCAGGGCGGGCAGGCCGAGTTGTCGGGAATCTATAAAATTAAGGACGATATCGGAAGTGGGTCGATGAAAATGAAAATGTCGTTTAATGGTCAAACCATGACCATGGAGAGTACCCTGGCGGCGAAACGTGTTGGCAACTGTTAATTCATAGAGGACTCGATATGTCTACAATCAAGGCCGCCGTCTGCCATTCATTCAGCCAGCCACTAGTTATAGAAGACGTTGAATTGCGCGCACCGAATGACGGCGAGGTTCAGATAAGGCTGGAAGCCTGCGCGATCTGCCATTCGGATATTACTTATCTGGAAGGTGGATGGGGAGGGACCCTGCCCGCGGTATATGGCCATGAAGCTGCCGGGCGCGTGGTGGCTATGGGGAAAGGGGTAAATAACTACAACGAGGGCGATGCAGTGATTGTCACCCTGATCCGATCCTGCGGTACCTGTTCACCCTGCGCCACGGGAGCACCCTATCTGTGTGAAACTCCCTATGACAGAGACACTGGGCCACTCACCACGATCAATGGCGGTTGTTTGCAACATGGTCTCTCAGTGGGCGGGTTTGCGGAACAGGTGGTGGTCGATCAAAGCCAGATTGCGCACATCCCCGATGACCTGCCAATGGATACAGCATCGCTGCTGTCTTGTGGCGTGATTACCGGTATTGGTGCAGCTGTGAACACGGCCAGCATTCGCCCCGGCCAGACAGTCGTAGTGATTGGTGCTGGCGGCGTTGGATTGAATACCATTCAGGGAGCACGTATCGCTGGCGCAAGACGAATCATCGCCGTGGATATGAGCGCAGAAAAGCTCACTGTGGCAAAGGAATTTGGTGCCACCGATGGCATTCTGGCCACCGAACAAAAACCCTGGAAAGCAGCACACGAAATTACCGGGGGTGGAGCGGATGCGGTGCTTGTCACCGTTGGTGCCATATCTGCCTATGACACTGCACCACGTTATCTTGCTACTGGCGGTCAGGTAGTGATGGTTGGGATGCCACATTCCGGTGAAAAATCAAGTTATGAACCGGTGATTCTGGCCGGACTTGGACAAAGTATGGTGGGCACCAAAATGGGGGATACGGTGCTGGCAAGGGATATTCCCTGGTTGGTGGATCTATATCAACAGGGGCGTCTAAAACTGGATGAGCTGGTTTCAGGCCGCTGGTCCCTGGATCAAGTCAACGAGGCCATCGCTGACACAAAATCAGGTGCGGCCCGGCGCAATGTGATTGTGTTCTGATTTCACTCAGGATCTGCAATTTCTACTGCTGACCAACGATGAGCGCGGTTCTTTCATCTCAACAATGGAAACGCATCTCGTCAATGCAAACGGGTTCTCCGGATTACCAGGGATCCTTCTTAAGGTAGCAGCGCCCCCCCATCGACATCCACCGTAGTACCGGTGACAAACTGATTGGACAAAACAAACAATACCGCTTGTGCCACTTCATCGGGTAATCCAGCCCGGGGTATAAGATTTTTACCGGTAGTATTTTTAAAATGTTCAGCGCGTTCTTCTCCCTTCAAAGGCACCATCGGCGTATCAATGAACCCGGGTGATACCACATTAATCCGGCGTGGTGTGATTTCCGGCGCCAATGCCCGGGCGAACCCCTCTACGGCGTTGCCCACGGTTGAGATAGCAAGCATCCCGGGGCCACACTTGCGCGCCGGAGAGCCACTGACCAGGACGATGGCCCCATCTTTGGTCAGCTGTTCAGTACCGAGTCGCACCGCATTGGTATAGCCCCAGAGCTTGGCAAAAGAGCCCTGAAAGGCGTCCAGATCCATTGCTAAAAAGGGACCGCGGGCCCTGGCACCGCCAGTGGCGGCACAGACCAGGAAATCATAGGGACCATGTTTTTCGAACAAACTCACGAGACCTTCACGATTGAGTACATCGCAAGATTCAATCTCGATACCAGTGCTGTCGCCTTCGATGACGCCACTGCGACTTACCGCTACGACCAAAGCGCCTGCATCACGTAGTTGACGGGAAACTGACAATCCGATACCTGAAGTACCACCAAGTACGATCGCTTTCTTGCCTGTAAATCTTGTCATAGAATTTTCTCCAGAATATTTTAAATTGTGAATCCAGTGTTTGAAATTTACCATTTCTGTCTCCAGATTTGGTCTTTAAAACGTACCCGCCAGTTCCGCAACAAATGCGTTACAGGCTGGAAATTCGGGATTCCTCTCTTAGCGACATAAATGCATTGATTGTCAGCGTAAGCAGTACGATTGCACCGCCGACAATAGAGTAAAACCCCGGATTCTCACCCAGCGCAAGCCAAACCCAGAATGGCCCAAGGATGGTTTCGAGCAGCATCATAAGCCCCACTTCCGGCGCCGGCAAATATCTTGGGCCAAGAGACAGTAGTTTGTTAGCTACCGGCAACATAACGATTCCCATCACCATCAAGTAAAATAAATCCGGATTGCTTGTGGTAGCAGGATCGACCAGAGGTGAAATCAATAGCGCTGTAAAAATCCCCCCAAATGCCAGCGCTGGCAGCATATCGCGCCCTGGTGCCCGCCGAATAGCTGAAAACTGTACCGCCAGTGAACAGGCGGCCAACAAACCCGCTACATCCCCCATCCATGACTGGACACCAGGCTGGCTACCCCGGGTAATGACCAGGATCCCGATTATCACCATCACAATAGCGAATCTGGTTCGCCCTGGAACCACCTCACCCAGGAATACCCAGGCAATCAAGGCAGCCCAGATCGGCGTCGTGCTAAGCATAAAGAGCGTATTGGCAACCGAAGTATGGGTAATTGAGTAAATAAAAAGCGTGTTTCCAATGAAGTAAGTGACCATCACAATATAGTCAGGCATTGAGAATTCGAGAAAAATTTGCAGGGTACGACTTCGATATCGCAACAGGATGACCGTCAGTGCGGTCAAGCCAAACAGCAGTCCTCGCCAAAAGATAATGGTAACCGAATCAGCGCTGATGAAACGGGTCAACAACCCATCCGGGCTGATTGCCAATACCCCCAGCAAGGTAATCAAATAGCCCCTGGACCGTAAATTCAACACGGAGATGGTTGACCGAGTGTCCGTCGACCCGAATGGTCCCGCAGTAGTGTTTCGAGGGTTCTATTGGATACTTTCCCTACTTTTATTTTATTACAGCCATTGAATTTGCTGAATGCGTCCAACTCCGAAATTAAAGCATCAGCCAGCTTGTTGGGGTCATATTTACCCTGCTCCAGATGCAGACTACGCACCTCCAGAACACCTTTATCCCGATGTGCCTTGCAATCCATTCGTGCCACAATCTGACCCTGCCATACCACCGGCAGGCAAAAATAGCCATATTGTCGTTTTGGCCCGGGTACATAACACTCAATCAAATAGTCAAAATCAAATAATTGCCGCATCCGCTTACGCTGGATCACCATATTGTCAAATGGCGAAAGTATTTTGGCCTTCGAACGCGTCAGAGACTTCTCAAGAAGGTTGATTGCCTCAGGTAACATCAACCAGGGCTCTCCTTTTACCTTGACCAACTGTAATTCACCCTGCTCTAACATTTCGTCAACGGCAATCTGTATTGTTGGACGAATTCCCTTTCGAAGGTAACCAAATTCAACCACCTGGCCGAGCCCATTGGCCTTTAAAAACGAGTGGATCAGGTGACGGGCATATTCCTCCTGGTTTGGCATCCTGGTATCAACGGACTCGGGCAATACTCGCTCTGTAAGGTCATAAACCTTGTGGAAGCCCTGGCGACGGGCCGTCATCAACTGCCCTTCCATAAATAGCTGTTCCAATGCGATTTTGGCTGGCTTCCAGTCCCACATGCCGGCACGACCGGGTCGTGGATCGGTAAAATCCCGTGCCATCAGTGGACCTTCATCAAGAATGCGTTTTAACACCTGCTTCTTTATACCGGGCTCGCATTGAAGCCAGCCACCTCGCTCTCCGCGCGCCACCTGCATACGGAACAAACAATATTTGTAGTGTTCAATGGGCAAATAAGCTGCAGCATGGGACCAGTATTCAAAGACCTTGCGCTGTTCCAGTAACTGGTCGAGTTGGGTAGATTGATAGCGCGGGTTTCGATTCCATAGAGTGTGGTGATGGGCGCGGGCAACCACCGAAATGGTGTCGATCTGGATGTAGCCCAGGTGCCTGATCACCTCCAGGGTTGCCTCAATCGCTTTTCCCGAGCGTCTCGGAGACAGGATACGCTGACTATTCAACACGAGCTTCCTGGCCTCTTTGATAGAGAAGGACTGCGGCATCAGAAAAAGCGCTGTGTTAAGGAATTTCTGTTTAATGGGAAGCAGGGCATCACAAACTAATTTAAAGGACCTGTTTACTGCAGAAAATAGTCGCGAAGGTTTAAAATATCTGGGGCTTTTTTATGTTTTGCCGGAATTTTTCCATTTCTTCTTTCGCTTTTCTTTCTTTGCCGCTTTCTGCTGGCGTACTTGATCAACCTCGATTTGTTCCTGTTGAATCATTGTTGGAGTTTCCATTGTAATCCGGCCAATCTTGCCCTCCCGAAATTCATTCAATAGAATTTTGGCGACTCTATCCATATCCACCCTGTTGCCTGCTTTCAGGCAACCGCGCTGACGTCCAATATGTTCGAGTAGCGCTCCGGCATCCATTGCTGTCCCCTGGAATTGATACCTGGCATCAACCAGTGCCGGATAATGGGCAAGTAAAAACCCGGCCAGGAACCAGGCCACATCGTGATGGGCAAACGCCGCATCCCGAATCGCACCGGTGGCAGCCAAACGGTAACCGCTTGCCGGATTTTCTACATTTGGCCAAAGGACACCCGGGGTATCCAGCAGCGTAATGCCGTGATCAAGTTGAATACGCTGCTGGTTTCTGGTTATGGCTGCTTCGTTTCCCGTTTTCGCAATCTTGCGATCGGCAAGGATATTGATGATGGTAGATTTACCGACATTCGGGATCCCGACAACCATGACCGAGATCGGCTGCAGTCGGTCATCTATATGAGGATATAACTTGCGACATTGATCGCCAAGGTTTTTCACTTGCTGACGATCAATGTTATTGATCACAAACGTACGTGCATGAAGCTCATTTTCCAGCGAGGCTTGCCAACTCCGGGTTCTCTCGGGATCAGCCAGATCTGATTTGGTTAGCACCTTGATGCAGGGTTTGTTTCCACGCAATTGTGCCAGCACCGGATTGGAACTACTGGCAGGAATGCGCGCATCCAGTAGTTCGAGAAACATATCGACCCGTGACAATACATCTCGAATCCCCTTGACCGCTTTGTGCATATGGCCGGGATACCATTGAATTTGCGCCATTTTAGCCCGTCATTCCCCAGGGGAGTTCTTGATTAGTGTGATCTGGTGTTTATCGATTTCAATCTGTTTTTGTTTGTACAGTGCGCCCAACGCTTTTTTAAAATCTCCCTTACTCACTCCAAATTGCTTCATAATCTGTTCGGGTGAGCTTTTATCAGTGAGTGAGGATATTCCTCTATTGGCTTCCAGGAATTCAATGATCTGATCGGTAATTTTCGACTGTACCGCCTTGCGAGGCAAGGCACGGCCAACATCAATGGCGAGGTCAATTCGCCTGTCATCTTTCCGTACCCGTTGGATGTAGCCAGGCAGGCGCTGCCCGATGTTAACCGGACTGGTGATATTACTATGAAAAATCAAACCCAGATGGGTGCCATCAATAACAGCCTTGTAACCAAGCTCAGACCGTGCCACGATCATCAACTCGACCTCCTGGCCGGTCTGGAATTTCTCCCCCGTTTCCTTGAGAAAAAGACTCAGCTTTGACGATGCAGCCACTCGATTGGTTCGCTCATCAACATAGGCATAAACCACATAGGACTTACCAGCTTCCATCGGTTCTGCCATCTGGTTATAAGGCACCAGTAAATCCTTTGGCAGGCCCCAGTCGAGGAATGCACCAATTTTGTTTACCGCTTCGACGGTTAGAAACGCGCAATCACCCGCCAGTATTTTTGGCACTACTGTGGTGGCAATAAGGCGATCTTCAGAGTCTCTGTATATAAAGGCGTCGATGCGCTCACCAATTGCAGTATTTTCCGGGACATAACGCTTTGGCATCAAAATCTCACCGGCTTCCTCGCCATCCAGGTAGATCCCGAAATCCACTTCTTTGAGGACTTCCAGAGTATTTATTTTTCCTGTGTCCACTAGTTATGCCAAAACGTGATTGGAGCCAGTATCAATAACAATTTTTCCGGGTTTTGCAGACATTTTTCTCGGGACAAGATTAAGTAGCTCTCGATGGTATACAACCTTTATCAATAGCGCCAATTATTTATTTTTCCCATACGGGAATCAGTCATTCTATACTTCAGCCATGTGTATTTTGTTTATTGCCAAAGACCGGCACCCGGACTATTCACTGATCATCGCAGCCAATCGGGATGAATACTACGCCCGCCCCAGCCAATCAATGAATTACTGGCCGGATAAACCGTCGATTCTTGCTGGCCGTGATCTGGAAGCGGGAGGTACATGGCTGGGGGTAAACCGAACAGGACGGTTCGCAGCAGTGACCAACTTTCGCGACCCGGGTAACCACCGTGAGGAGGCAAAGAGTAGAGGTGATCTGGTTACCCGATATCTGGATCAGGAATTTTCGGCCAGGCAGAATTGTAATTTCGAGCAGTATCTGAAAAATAATCATCTGCACTATAATCCTTTCAATTTTATATACGGTGATCATCAACAGTTACGAATTTGGGGGCATCAATCCGACTCGTCCAGACTCTTGACGCCGGGGTTTCATAGCATCAGCAACGGCACCATTGACCAATGGTGGCCCAAAATGTCTCGCGGCGTAGAACGGCTCTCTGACTATATTTCCGGTTCAGAAAACATCGAATTTAGAATGCTGCTGAATATCATGCAGGATACGACCCGATGGAACATCGACGAACTTCCTGAAACAGGCATTGATCCAACGCTTGAACAGGAACTTTCGTCGATATTCGTTCACGGCGATCATTACGGCACTCGAACTACCACCTTGTTGTTGTTATCATCGTCGCAGATGAAAATCGCCGAATACAACTATTCAGCCGATGGTGCCGTTGAACCGGGTCGGTTTTTTTCCACTGATACTATAGGCTCGTGAGCGCTGAACAGATATCCGTCTATAATTTTCCCTGAAATATTTTGCCATGAACAAACCAAACGAGAAAACTCATGACGGACAAAAAAGCAGCAAACCTTTCCGGTTTTATGACAACCGGCAGAAGTACCTCATGTTTGTCACTACCTGTGGTGAAAAATGGGCCTCGGTAGAACGCATTGATCACGAATTAAGCCGACTCCAGCCCAACCCGCCGGCGATCAGAATTTTTGATGCGGGGGTTGGGGATGGAACCGTATTATCTGGCGTACTAAGGCGCATACACCAGCGATTCCCCCATGC
>CAYOGN010000129.1:0-7413 GCA_964403545.1 uncultured Gammaproteobacteria bacterium | reverse complement strand
CTCTTTGGTCTGTTTACTCCGCGGTCATTCCCGCCTGCCAGGCACTCAAGTCCTTTCTTAGTCGATTGACGACATCAGGGTTTTT
This sequence comes from uncultured Gammaproteobacteria bacterium, assembly GCA_964403545.1. Taxonomy (GTDB): domain Bacteria; phylum Pseudomonadota; class Gammaproteobacteria; order Arenicellales; family Poriferihabitantaceae; genus VYFG01. The sequence goes on along the minus strand of CAYOGN010000129.1, from coordinate 7,328 downwards.
GTAGAACAGGTTGTTTCGTTCACTGATATCGTCATCGAGATCGAACAGGAATTGCGTATTGCAATGCTCGATATATTTCCATCGGCCGTCGCGAATTGCCTGCTGCTTGCCAAAATCGTAGAGGTCGGCCCGCCAAAAGAACGGCCGGCTTGCAGGAGGTCTTTCATTGCGCAGGTACCCGTGTATTTTTGGGTATTCCTCATACCGGTGATGTATTGACGAATCTCGGGTTTTTCATTGTTGGAGGATGGGGGTTGTGGTTTCTCGCACAACCAGGGCTTTCCGGACAAACTTTCATCGACTGCAGTGAGTACCGGCTTTACCGGTGGTTTTTTGCAGGAGTATTCCTTACGGCATTAGGTTCGGGCTGGTATCACCTGGAACCAAACAATTACCGCTTGGTCTGTGATCGGCTGCCAATGGCAGTAGCCTTCATGAGTATTTTCGCAGTGATGATTTCGGAGCGCGTGAAATTATCCACTGGTATCACCCTGCTCGTACCACTGGTAACAATCGGGGTGGCAAGCATCTTGTATTGGATCTGGACAGAGCATGTTGGCGAGGGGGATCTACGTTGGTACTTGCTGGTACAGTTCTACCCTCTGCTTACCATAGCGTTGATGCTTCTGTTGCTGCCCTCACCCTACACGCTAGGAAACTACTACTGGGGCATGTTTGTCTTTTACACGGCAGCCAAGGTAGTGGAAATACTCGACCATGAAATATTTGATCTGACCGTGGGTTTGATCAGTGGTCACAATCTTAAACACCTCCTCGCAGCAGCAGGGGCCGCATGGCTCCTTCGGATGCTCTGGCTGCGTCAAGCTTATTCACAGCTGCGGTAGTGGGTGCCACCCCATAAAACGGAAAGCCTCCTCCTTAATAGTGGGTGTCTTGATTAATTTTGCACGCCCAATTTTACTGCGCTTGGGCGGCCCCATGAAAAATCATCACTGCCTCTGGAGAAGATGGCACGCTTCAAGATCCATCGATAACCAATATTTGTTGCTATAATCATTTCAAAAGGGTTTGCGATAATAGTCATGCTGCTCCCGTATTTGGCTGTCAGTGCTTTTGGACGGCTGGATAGTAATACAGCTATCTCCGCGAGTGATATAGGGTTCAAGTATATTGGGAAAGGACATGGCAAAAACAATTTACGGAACCTATTGCAAGCCAAAGCTCCAGGAATTGCTGTCGGCTCTCAAACTAGACCAGCAGTATGTCAGGGCAAAAGGGGATTATCTGGAAACTGACGAAGGAACGTCCGTTCTGGATTTTGTCGGGGGGTTCGGTACCACTATTCTTGGTCACAATAATCCAGCACTGCTGGAAATGATTTATGAAGAATTGAACAGTGATTTACCGATCAATGTCCAGGGTGCGGTACGCCCGGATGCGGCCTTGCTGGCCGAACGCCTTTCGAACCTGGCCAGTAGTGATGCCAGTTACCTGGTCAACTTCAGCAATAGCGGTGCGGAGAGTGTAGAGGCGGCGTTGAAACATGCCTATAAAAAACACCTTGACAAGATAAGACGTGAATATGAACGTGTTGGCAGACTGCTCGAAAACTTTTACATACAACTGTGCGACAAGGAAGATAGCTACGAAATTCCCAATGGGAAAAGCCTGAACAAATTCCGTGACGACCTGGATGAGTACAATCTGGGCCAATTCGAGAGTTTTCAGAACAACCCCCACATAATTGCTTTTCTGGGTTCCTTTCGTGGCAAGACCAGTTCCGCGCTTAAGGTGACGTTCAATAAATCTTTCAGGGAACCTTTTGAAGGCATCTCCGCCATTCGCACCCACTTCATTGGCACCGAGTCGCCGGAACAAATTCGTGATATCACAAGAGAACAGACCTGCTCTTTCTATTATCCAGTTATCAGGGATGGGAAGATAGAAGTCCACGCCTCACGGATAACAGCCGTGATAGCGCTGATATTCGAAATAGTCCAAGGTGAGGGAGGCATCCGCCCCCTTCCTCAAGCAACATTGTGCTATCTGGCTGACAACTACGATTCACTCGCTCTGCCATACATCATCGACGAGATACAGACCGGTTGCGGGAGACTGGGGGGCGTCTTCTCTTATCGCCGTACCCCACTGGGCTCGATTCAACCCGACTATATAACTCTGAGCAAGGCGCTAGGTGGCGGGCTTTGTAAAATCGGTGCCACCTTGATTCGAAGTGATATCTACGATCAGGATTTTTCGATCCTGCATACCTCAACCTTTGCTGAAGATGCATTGAGCGCGAAGATAGCCCGTCGCTGCCTGGAACTGCTCACAGAGGATTCCGGTGCACTGTGTAATCGCGTATTGGCGACGGGTGATTATCTACGCCAACGGCTTGCCGGACTGAAAGAAGATTACCCTGACCTGATTCTCGACATCAGGGGTGAAGGGCTGCTGTTTGGTATTGAATTCTCGGAATTGAGCGGATGTTCACCCTTCTTTCGCTCGTCCGCCAAACAAGGGGTGCTTTCCCTGCTGATCAGTAGTTATCTGCTGAATTATCACCAGATGAGAGTCCTGGTTCCACTAACGACCATGTTGAAAGGAAACCCGGGGAAGAAGCGACTATCCATAATTCGCATTCAGCCATCGGCATACATTCGCAAAGCGGAGATCGATCAGCTCATTGCGGCGTTTCGTGAAGTATTGACTATCATTCGTTGCAACAATGAATTCGCCCTGGTTTATCATCTGATTGGAGAACCGGTGCCGGAGACCGACCGTATCAACTGCCGAAGTATCGAAGTGAAGTGGCCGGTGTTCTCCAGGACGTGCCGAATCGATTCACGCACAGCTTTTGTAGCGCACCCCGCAAGTATCGACAATCTTGTCGAGTACTATTTCCCATCCTTCAAAGAGTATCCATATGATCCAGATGCAGTGGCGAGCTGGTGGAACAGCATTTCAAGATTCCTTGAGCCGGTGCATTGCCGAAGCGAATATATTGAATCCGGTGGCTTCGTAATCGAGATGAATATAGTAATGGTTCCATTCCTGCCGGAATACTTCAATCCAAGGCACAAGCCACATTACCTGGTTCAGGAAATGAGGGATAAGATTCAGGATGCGGTAACCATCGCAAAGGAACTTGGCGACGAGAATATTCCTGTGACAATGGTCGGGCTGGGTGCCTACACGTCGATCATTACCAAAAACGGGATGACCATAAATGATTTCGAGGTGCCGGTAACCTCGGGAAACGCCTACACAACAGCTCTAACCATTCAAGGAATCTTCAGGGCATGCGAGGAGCAAGGATTGGATATAGCGAAAGCCAAAATCGCAATTGTAGGTGCAAGCGGAAATATTGGTTCGGTACTGTCGCGGATTCTATCGCTTTACGCAGGTGAACTACTGCTGATCGGCAGTGCGACAGAATCCAGCCTGGATCGATTGCGCAGCACGCGCCATGCTTGTTATGTGGAAATCGCGAAGACGGCAGCCTCAACAGCGCCGAAAAACCTGAAGGGCCTGTGCGCCGGGATTATGCAGCGGCTCGAACAGCTGGAGTCGATTACTTGGGACGCGGGCCATCCTGATCCATTGCTTGACAATAGTCAAAACCGACGCGCGCAGTTGCAGCAGGCAATAGAAACCACGATAGAGTCGAATGGAGACACCGGGCAGCCGATCTCCATTTCAACGGACATCGGCCTGATAAAGGATCATGACGTTGTCGTCGTCGCGACCAATTCCCCAGATCCGAATCTGATCCGCCCGGATATGGTGAAGAAAGGAGCAATCATTTGCTGTGCATCGATTCCATCAAACATCAGCCCGCAATTTGATGACCTGCAAACCGACTATTACACTTTCGATAGTGGTCTGGCTCGACTGCCTGGCGATTCGGAAATCAATTTCATCGGCATGCCGAAAAATCACTTGGCGTATGGATGCCTGTCAGAGACTCTTTTACTGGGGTTCGAAGGATTGAATCACTCCTTCAGCAAAGGCCGACTAGCCACCGATCAGATATATAGAGTATTGGAGCTGGCGCGTGAGTATGGTTTTGATCTGGGAGAGCTCACCTTACACCATCACAAGCTAGGTAGAACTGTGCCTGCATGATTCAGACAGGAGCGTCATCATGTTCGATTTCAGTGTCAAACGAATATCCGGCGAGAGGCGGACAACATCACCCTCGGAAATAGACAACCTGGCCGATATCATCAACAAGCTGTTGCCGCAATACAGGAACAGAGTTGCGATACGCTATGACAAGGGTGATTTTTACAAGGCAACGACTTACGGTGATTATCTGACTTGCATTCATGCTTGCATTGGCTATTTCGTGGGCGAGGGTGCGGAGGGGAAGGTTATCGCCACTTTATGCAGGAACCGCCTTGAGTGGGACATGGTGGCACTCGCATCATTCTACACGGCAAACATCCTGTTTCCGATCGATGCAAAAACTAACCCGGTAGAGTTCTCCCATCTGGTATCGATAGCACGCCCCGACTATATCCTGGTCTCCTGGGCAAACCTCCAGCGTTTTCGCAAGATCAAGATACAGCTTGATCTCGACACCCGCATTCTGATTGCCGACGTGGAAGCAGTGTTTGAGGATCAAGCCAATGAACCGCTATCACTGGAGGAAAACGAATACCTGGTGTCAGCTATCATTGCCGAACAAAAGGGGCTTCCACACGCGATGCCAAGCACCCTGCTCAACAGACCGGAAACCATCCTGGCCTATTACGCGACATCCGGTACTACAAATCTGCCAAAAGTGGTTTCCATTTCCAATGGCAATATTCTGGCCGAGTTGAGGGTGGGGCTGGATATTCTTAATTTCAGGAACAACGAAGATGGCCTCAACATTGGTCCCTATACGCATATCGCGGCGCTTGTGGAGTTTCTTGTCTCCAAGGCGAAGGGATTCAGTATCACCTATTTCACGCGGGAGCCGGATGAGGATGGTGTACTGGAGGGTGAAATAATCAAATTGCGCAGGCAGAAAGTACGCCTGAGGGCATTGATGGCAGTGCCGAAATTCTGGATATTTCTCCTCAAGGATTTACTCGAGGAATTAAAGAACAAGACTCACTTCCGCAGTATATATGACCACTTGACGCAGATAGAACGAAACGACACCTTGGTTGATATCGGGACACTCGACAAGGCCAAATTGATGGCGGTCAAGACCCTGTTGCGAAACAAGCTGGGGGGATACTTCAGTTACGGTATCTCGTCTTCAATGAAGCTGGACGGATCCCTGGTCAAGATATTCGGAAAACTCGGCATTACGATAATTGATGTCTACGGTGCGACCGAATGCACAGGGATAATTTCCCTTAATCGCCTGGATGACCTGAAGCCCGGTACTTGCGGGAAAATTATCAGGCAACTGGACTGGGAGTTGCGGGATAAGCGGGCAATCCCCGGGCTGGCGCAGGAGGCAGGGATTTTGCGTGTAAAGGGGCCCACTGTTGCCAGTTCCTATGTTACAGGCGCCGATGATGCCAAGGAACTTCTGGCGGACCCGGATGGTTATTTCAACACCGGTGATCTCTGCTGGTTTGATGAAGATGGCTGGCTCCATTTGCTCGGAAGAGAAAATGAGCTGATAAAGTGGGATGATGGTTCCCTGATTGATCCCCAGCACATCTCCAACCTTCTGGTAAGAAATATATTTGTCAAGGATGGACTGGTTACACGACTCAATCTGGAAGATGAACAATTGTCCGCCTATCTGTTCCCCGATTATAAAAAACTCGAAAAGGACCCGGGCTGGATCAGCGACCTTGAAACAGGCATCGAAAAGGACTCGGCACTGAAAACTCGCATGCTGGATGCCATCGTCCATGCGCAGACTATTTCGTCGATGTCGGCGGTCATGAATACTGACCACATATACATTCTGCCCGGCCCACTGGAGCGAACCCCAACACACAAAATCAAATTCATTTTCGAACTGGAGCGTCTGCATCTGTCGCGGCAGATCTGACATGTTAGTCAGGGTTTTTGTTTCCTGGATATTGAAAAGACGCGTGTTAGTGCTTTTTCTGTGGGCTACCTTAATCGTATTGGCGGGTCTTCACCTGATTCGGTTTCTGTCGGCTAGCGAAGCACCCATCGACAATTCTGTCAGCATCTGGTTCCAGCAAAACGACCCGGAGCTTTTGCGATATCAACAATTTAATGAAGATTTCGGAGAGGCAGAATGGACAATTCTCCTGCTGAAAACTGCAATCGATGACGATCATTCCATCGTCGATCATCTGGCTAGATTGACAGAGGACATCGAGTCTATCCCCCATGTACAGAAAGCCATTTCCCTGGCTGACTTTCAGCGTAACCCGGGAGGTTTCCCCATTCCTGCCGGAAACGAGAACTATGTCCAGCCGGATCTTCTGGTTGCTCGAAATCCGCGCCTCAATGGAATCTTCTACAAAGAGCATGATGCTGAACATTCAGCGATCCTCGTCAAGATAGACAACCTAATTGATGCCCGAACCAAATATCGGATTCAGGTATTAGACCGAATCAAGGAACTGGTCTCTGCAAAACCATGGATACAGGACCATGCGTTGGCGGGGACCCTGGTTGTAAACGCAGAACTGAACCGTGCGGCGGAAGGTAACGCAATCGTGTTCTATTTCCTGATCTCCGGATTATTGATACTGCTTTCACTGCTGACACTGAAATATTACCGGGATACGCTGGTGCTACTCGCTATTGTTGCAGGGACCGTTCTTCCCGTAATGGCGGGATTGTCCTTGTTCGGGAAATCCTACAACATGTTAACCATCATGCTGCCCACCATGCTGGCTGCGTTTTCCGTTGCAGATATAGTCCATATCATCGATTACTTCCACAAGGAAAGAGTACTGGTATGGAAGAGCAGAGGCCCGGCAGATACACATTCCTTGATCAATTCCACGGCGATTGTGGACGCCATGGAGCAGTTGTGGAAGCCGGGACTATGGACTTCCCTGACAACCGCCATAGGACTGTTCGCCCTGTCCGGCAGTGATGTCATACCGGTTTTCCAGATTGGTGTGGCCGGTCCAGTGGGGATACTCTGGGCCTGGATACAAACGGTCATCGTCGCTCCAACCCTGCTCAGTCTGCTGTGGAGTTCGTCTGGCGAAACGACAGCTCGGGCATCAATAAAAACCTCAACACAAGACGCATATCAACGAATGGTCGACTGGTTGGTCGGCCTGCATCAACTGCATCCACGAAAGCTGTTGATGGGACTTTGCTTGATGACATTACCGATTTTCGCGCTCCCCTGGCTGGAAGTGGACACCAATTACGCCAAATTCTTTCGAAGCGACAGCACACTGCCAGCGGATTACGCA
>CAYOGN010000128.1:0-22268 GCA_964403545.1 uncultured Gammaproteobacteria bacterium | reverse complement strand
AGCGCGCAGTCTGGCAAATTTACCGCAGCGCCTATCAGCAAGAACCATTCATTCGCCTGGTGAAGGACCGTCGCGGCATCTATCGTTATCCTGAGCCGAAAATAGTGGCCGGCACCAAATTCTGTGATGTCGGATTTGCCAAGGATCCGGGTTCAAACCGGCTCGTCGTGATTAGCGCCATCGATAATTTGATGAAAGGCGCTGCCGGACAGGCGCTGCAGTCTTTTAATTTAATGCATGGATTTGAAGAAGATCTGGGCCTCGGTTTTACCGGCCTGCATCCAATTTAAGCGCCCGGCAACCTCCAATTCCACCGTGTGCCGACTGCTGCTGGTTGAAAGACCAAAGGGTATTGACCCCAACCCGCTACTGAAAAAATTTGCCGAGATGTGCCAGAACAGTCGCGAATTTCAGGGCCATGGCTGGGGCTGCAGCTGGCTGGACCAAAACCGGGAATGGAAGATATATCACCACCTCGACCCGGTCTGGCAACGCCCACGGCAATCTTTCCCTGAAACCCGCCTGTTTTTGGTTCATGCCCGCAGTGCTTTTCGCGATGAAGGCATCGTAATTGAAAACAATATGCCGTTTAGCGATGGTACTACGGTATTTTTGTTTAACGGTGAGTTGCGCGGGGTCAGGGTTAAAGCCCCGGGACGCATTGGCGCAGAAAAAATATATAACTACATCCGGCGGTTTGATCATGGTGACCTCGCCGAGGCAACGGTCAAGGCGGTCGACATTATCAACAAACGATCACGCTATATCCGGGCGATGAATTTTTTTATTGCCCGCCCTGATGCAGTCCAGATCTGCAGCTGGTTCAATGAGGATCCCGACTATTTCCAGCTACGCAAAGCAACTGATGGCGATACTCGAATAATCTGCTCTGCGCCACTGCCGGACTTTGCACCCAGCTGGGATACAATTGAGAATAAATCCTTTGAAACCATTCCAATCCAGTGATTATTATAAAAATTGGCGGCGGCGAAACACTTAACCTTGATGGTATTGTCGCTGATCTCGCAACCCTTGAGCAGCCGTTTATAGTGGTTCACGGCGCTAACGCTTTGCGTGACCGGATTTCGCAAAAAATGGGTTTTGAAAAAAAGGTGCTCACCTCGGTGTCGGGCTATCAAAGTGTATTCTCCGACCGGCAGGCACTGGATGCGATCCTGATGGCTTATAGCGGTTTACGCAACAAACGGCTGGTGGAGATGTGCCAGCAGCGGGGTATCAACGCGGTTGGCCTGTCGGGCATTGACGGTCGGCTGATCCAGGGCCAGCGCAATCGCGGTATCCGGGTAGTGGAAAATGGCAAAAAATTGTTGAAGCGGGATTTCTCCGGCAAGCCCCGGATGATCAACACTCATCTGTTAAACCTGCTGATCGAGAATGGTTATACACCGATTTTGACCATCCCGATTTGTGACCAGGATGGCGTTGCCATTAATTCTGAAAATGACGATATCGTTTGCCAGTTGCAAAAAGCACTGGATGCGGAAACCGTGCTTCAATTAATTGAAGCCCCCGGGTTTATGAATGATATCAAAGACCCTGATTCCCTTGAAACCAGGCTGAGCCGGGCCGAGCTCGAAAAGCGCGAGCAGCAGGTTGAGGGGCGCATGAAGCGCAAGATGCATGCGCTCAACAAACTTGCGGGGGGTTCGGTCAGGGAAATCATCATCGCCGACGGTCGCATTGAACGTCCTGTCGCCGATGCCCTGGCTGGCGGCGGCACCTGGATCGTATAGGCTGGATAGTAAAGAGGCACCCCGATGACAAACTGGATTGAGATAGAGCAAAAGTACGCGTTTGAAGTTTACCCCAAGCGTGATCTGGTGATTACCCGGGGTTCCGGCGCTACTCTCTGGGATTGCCGGGGCAGAGAGTATATCGACTGTACGGCAGGCATTGGTGTCGCCAACGTGGGCCATGCCAATCCCCGGGTGGTACAGGCGATGGTTGACCAGGCAAAAAATCTGATCACCTGCCCGGGGATTTTTTATAACGATACCCGGGCCGCCCTGATGCAGAAGCTGGTCACCGTGGCACCTGACAACCTGACCCGCGTATTTCTCTGCAATTCGGGCACTGAAGCCATCGAAGCCGCGATCAAGTTTGCCCGCCTGAGTACCGGAAAAAATGGCTTTATCAGCGCCATGCGTGGGTTTCACGGGCGCTCTATGGGTGCGCTGAGCGCGACCTTCAAATATCGCGATGAGTTTGAACCGCTGCTTCCGGGGCATAAATTTGTTCCCTACAACAATCTGGAAAAACTGAATGCCGCCATCGAACCTGACACCGCAGGAATCATTCTGGAACTGGTGCAGGGAGAAGGCGGGGTACGCCCCGCAACCAGGGAATATCTGCAAGCTGTGCGGGCATTATGCGACCAACACGGGATATTATTGATTGCCGACGAGATCCAGACCGGGTTTGGCCGTACCGGCCAGATGTTTGCCAGCCAGTTGTTTGGCATCCAGCCGGATATCATGACCCTGGCGAAAAGTATTGCTGGTGGCCTGCCCATGGGTGCGACTCTGTGTAGTGACCGGATTATTTCGGCGGCGGGCAAGTATGGGAGCACATTTGGCGGTAACCCCCTGGCCTGCGCGGCCGCTATTGCCACCATCGATTACCTGGTAGAAAATGACCTCCCGGCGCGCGCGGCAGAACTGGGAGCACAATTTGCCGATCGATTTAACGCCAGCAAACCCGCTATAGTACGGGAAGTCCGGCAAATTGGCCTGATGATTGGTATTGAGCTTCGTGCAAAATCACGCCCTTACCTGGAAAAATTAATTGATGCAGGGGTGCTCGCATTGCCCGCCGGGGCAACCGTAATTCGGCTGTTACCACCGCTGGTCATTGAACAGGAAAAATGGTTGCGAGTTTGCGATATCCTGATCAACCTGCTCAGTGAGAACCCCGGATCGTAAATAAACTGGCAACGTCTGAACCCTGACAAATTGAAATTACAGGGTAATACGCTCAATTGCGTCGATTTCTTTTTTCAATGCATGCGCTGGCTTGCCAGAGATCATGTAATGAAAACGTTACAGGTTAAAATATGCTATTCAAACAATTCACCAGGTAAGGCCCAGGAGCATTGAAAGAGCCGTTAAAAATTCAGCAGTCTATGGCCAGCGGAAGCCAATCTGCGATCAGCCGATATATGGATTTGGTGGTGGGTCAGCGTGGCTGGCTGAATCTTTTACGCTATGAGCTGGTGATTATGATTGCGCAAAAGCGTGCCGGTGCACTGGGACTGTTGCTGCGGAAGAAAATGTATCCCTGGGTGTTGGGTAGCGTTGGCCACAATGTCACCTTCGGCAGCAATGTCGTGATCCGCCACCCTCACAAGATCCGGTTGGGGGATGGTGTGGTTATTGATGAAGACGTTTTACTGGATGCCAAGGGTGATTCCAACGCAGGCATTGACATCGGGGCGGGGAGTTTTATTGGCCGCAATTCCATTGTCAGTTGCAAGAATGGAGATATCAGCCTTGGCGAAAATACCAATGTTGGCTGGAATTGCACCATCGCTGCCACCAGTTCCATTCGTATCGGCCGTGACAACATCATTGCGGCCTATAGCTACATCATCGGCGGTGGTAACTACCAGACCGACAACATCGATGGCCCGATGTGCCACGCTTATGACGCCGCAGGCAAGGGTGGTGTCGTATTGCAGGATGATGTCTGGCTTGGCTCTCACGTGGCTGTTCTTGACGGCGTGACCATTGAAGAAGGTTGTGTGGTCGCTTCAGGCTCTACGGTAACCAAAAACCTGCCGACGATGTCCATTAGCGTCGGTTCTCCGGCAAAACCGGTGCGCCAGCGACAGGTTAAATCCTGACAACACTCTGCAAGTTTCCCGCCATTTCGGTTTGGCTTTTAAACCCGGTCGGTAATGTACCGGCTGGCAAATGTTATACTCCGATTTTTGACTCAACCCCCACGACAAAGTCCACCAGATGAGCTTTAAATCTTCACTCGAAGACCTGCTTCGCCCCTACCCGCCGTTATTTCGGTTGGCCTCAAAGATTTATCACAAAGTAAACAATTCATTCGATACCTTGAGCCCAGGGGCACCCGGGGCGATCCTTCAATCCTTCGAATATCTTGTCCAGCGCGACGGAGCCGTCAAGGGCGATTACTACGAATTTGGCCTGTTTCGGGGTTATACCTTCCTCCAGGCCTGGAATCATTGCAAGGCCCTCGATCTTGGAGAAGTGAACTTCTATGGCTTTGACTCCTTTGAGGGATTGCCACCCGCTGAAGGGATTGATCAGGTGGACGGGCGTTTTTTTGAGGGTCAGTTCGCCTGTTCCAGAGAGGAAGTGGAAAAAAATCTGGCGGGAGAAGGGGTCGATTTGACCAAGGTAAAGTTGATCCAGGGTTATTACGAAGATTCCCTGACCGATGCATTACGCGAACAGCATCCTTTTAAAATCGCAGCAGTGGTCCTGCTGGACTGTGATTACTATTCCTCCACAGTCACCGCCCTGAAATGGATGGATCCCTATATCAGGGCTGGTACCATCCTGCTCTTTGATGACTGGTTTTCCTATGGAGAAAGCAACGAACTTGGTCAGCAGAAGGCCTATCAGGAGTTTCTCGACCGGCACCCGGAATATGAATCTGAAGCACTATGGGAATTCGAAAATCATGGTAAAGGATTTGTATTGAAGGCTGCAAACTAATACTATCCACTTGTCTCAACGGGGCGCAAATGCTGAGAGGCTCTGGTCATCAATATTCTGTATTGGCCAGAGGCCGACCCGTCGAACCTGATCCAGATTATGCTGGCGGAGGGATTGAGAATCAGGGGCTGTTTGTTAACCGGAACGACCCCAGAGATTTACCGCTCATTCCTTCGCACCTGGTTGACTTAACTTGAGGACTGCTGTCAGTGCGAAATATTCTAATTGCCTTATATTTATCCCTCCTTGCTGGCAGCGTTTCTGCGCTTGCCCAGGAAACACCGGTACCGGAAAAACAGGTACTAACTGTCTACACCTACGATTCCTTTGCCTCTGAATGGGGGCCGGGACCCAAAGTTGAACTGGCTTTTGAGCTCGAATGTGAATGTGATCTCAATTTCGTTGCAGTAGACAGCTCCACCGGTATTTTGAGCCGCATCCAGCTGGAAGGCGAAGGCTCTCCGGCCGACGTCGTCCTCGGGCTCGATAACAGTTTGGTGATCGAGGCTCAGAATACCGGCCTGATTACCGAGCACCTGGTGGATATGACTACCCTTGATTTGCCCATCGACTGGGAAAACCAGAACTTCCTGCCCTTTGATTTCGGGTTTTTTGCCTTTGTTTACGACACTACCCGGACGCTGCAACCGCCCACCAGCTTTGAAGAGCTGCTTGAGGCAGATGATTCATTGAAGATCGTGATTCAGAATCCACGTTCCAGCACCACCGGCCTTGGCTTTTTGCTGTGGGTCAAAGCACTATATGGGGACGCCGCCGAAGTCGTCTGGCACAAACTGGCTCCGCGGGTGCTTACCGTCACCAAAGGCTGGTCTGAGGCTTACGGCATGTTTCTCCAGGGTGAAGCTGATATGGTATTAAGCTACACCACCTCCCCCGCCTACCATATGATCGTCGAGAGTGAAGAAAAATACCAGGCGGCAAATTTTTCAGAAGGGCACGGTATGCAGATCGAAATGGCGGCGGTGCTGAAAAATGCCCCCAATCCGGAATTGGCTCAGCGCTTTATGCGATTTGTTGCCAGCGAACCTTTCCAGTCGCTCATTCCTACTGGCAACTGGATGTACCCGGCACTGTTTCCCAAAGAGGGGTTACCCGCAGAATTCAGCGGCCTGGTGCAGCCGGTAAAAAGCCTGTTAATAGATTCCCAGGGGATTGCAGATAACAAGTCCGACTGGATCGATGAGTTTAACCAGGCCCTGAGTCAGTAACGCCCGCAAACCAACCCCGCGCCCTCCGGCAGAGTCAGAATCGTGCCCGGCCTGATCGCGGTGGTATTGATTGCACTGTTGGTGGGAGGCTCATTGGTTGGTCTTGCCCGGCATGCCGGTCACATCGCCCTGGTGGCAGAAATCAGCCGTCCTTATACCTGGTCAATTGTAGGCTTTACCCTCTGGCAGGCAACCCTGTCCACTGCAATAAGTGTGGGTTTGGCGATCCCCCTGGCGCGTGCACTCTATCGCCGCCCGCATTTTTTGGGTCGTCAACTGCTGCTCCGGTTAACCAGCATTTCTCTGATCGTTCCCACCATGGTGGCCATTCTCGGCATCATCGCGGTTCATGGTCACAATGGATGGATCAATACGCTGTTGTTCTCCATAGGACTTGGCCGCCGGGATTATTTATATGGGCTAAACGGTATTCTCATTGCCCATGTTTTTTTTAACCTGCCTCTGGTAACACGGTTGTTGCTAAACGGGCTATCCGATATCCCGCAAACCCAATGGAAGCTGGCGACGATGTACGGCATCCGGGGGATAAACGGTTTCAAACTGATCGAATGGCCAGCTATCCGCGGTCTGGTTCCCGGTGCAGCAGGTATTGTCTTTTTATTATGTTTTACCAGTTTTGCCATTGTACTATCGCTCGGCGGCGGTCCTCGATTTACTACTCTGGAAGTCGCAATTTATCAGGCAATTCGTTTTGATTTTGATTTGTCCCGGGCGGTAGCCCTTTCGCTGATCCAGATCGTCATTTGCCTGGGGCTCGCGATCGTGTTCTTTTCTCGCCAGGGGATACTTCAGCTTCAGCCTGAACACGCTGCCGGTGGCCACAGTACCGACCTCGATGGATTTTACAACGGCCTGTTTGATGGCATAGTAATCCTGCTGACCGCTGTTTTTTTACTCAGCCCGTTTGCCGCGGTATTGATCAGTAGCCTGGATAGTGCTGGCTGGTCTATTGTCCGTCATAGCAGCTTCTGGAGATCGCTGACAACGAGCCTGATCATCAGCCTCACCGCCGGCCTGATTTCTACCACCGTTGGCCTCGGTATCGCTCATCTGGTGGCAACCCTCAGGATGCGGAAAGGTGCAAAATGGCTTGCCGTGGGACCAGAGATCATCGCAATGCTGACCCTGCTAATGCCACCCATCACACTGGGCACCGGCTTGTTCCTGCTACTCAGGACCTATACCGATGTTATCTCCATGGGGTATTTCCTGGTCATCGCAATTAACGCGATTTTTACCCTCGCCTTTACCGTGCGAGTTTTGGCAGCGCCGGTATATCAGCAAAAATTCCGCTTTAACGAGCTCAGTCTAAGCCTCGGTGTCACTGGATTGAATCAGTGGCGCCACATACTCTGGCCATCGCTGAAGGGTCCGATTTGTTACGCTATGGCCGTAGCCACTACATTGTCCGCAGGCGACATGGGCGTCATCGCCCTGTTTGGTACCGATCGTCTTAGCACCCTGCCATTGCTTATTTACCGCTTGCTTGGCAACTATCATCTACAACAGGCCGCCGTTGTTGCGATCTGTTTATGCACACTGTGTCTGGGTTTGTTCTGGCTAATCGAGAAACTTGCCAAACTGCCTTTCAGCGCCGGATCCCATGCTTGAAATCAAGCAACTGGTGTTCCATTATCCACAGGCTCACATAGCAACCAGCTTTAGCGTGGCACCGGGAAAGAGTGCGGCACTGATGGGTCCGAGTGGTTCGGGTAAAACAACCGTGCTCAATCTGATCGCCGGGTTTCTCAAGCCGGACAAAGGCGATATTTGCTTCGACGGACAATCGTTGCTTGCCCTGAAACCCGCCCAAAGACCACTCACTTTCCTGTTCCAGGCCCATAATCTTTTCCCCCACCTCACCGTATGGCAAAACCTGGCCATCGGCATTAATCCCACATTGAAACTATCGGCAGAGCAAAAGTCAGACCTGTTTCGGGCCCTTGAATGGGTTTCCCTCCCGGGGTTCGAGAGCCGTCTTCCCACCGACCTGTCCGGCGGCCAACAGCAGCGGGTTGCGCTCGCCAGATGCCTGCTCAGAAAGCGGCCCATATTGTTACTGGACGAGCCTTTTAGCGCGCTGGACCAATCACTCCGTGAAGAAATGATTGCGTTGATAAAGAAACTGCAACAACAACAAAACCTTTCTCTGGTGTTAGCCACCCATCAGCTGCAGGATGCCGTGGCGCTGGATGCCGCCGTGATCGAGATTGCATAATGAGAACCAACGTAATCCTGCCCCCTTTTAAACCCTGCTGGTGGTTACGAAACCCCCATGCACAAACTATTGTCGCCACCTGGTTCAAACCCGGGAAATTACCCGGCGAGACCGAGCGGGTTGAGCTAAAGGACGGTGATTTTATCGATCTTGTCTGGTATGGGGAGGATCAGAAAAATCAACCCGTTGTCATGATTCTCCATGGGTTGGAGGGCGGTGACAATTCTCACTACGTGCGCAGCATAGTATGGACGCTGGTTGAGGCCGGATTTCGGGTGGTATTTATGTTTCATCGCGGATGCTCCCACCAACACAATCGTCTGGCCCGAAGTTATCATTCAGGTGAAACGGGTGATATGGCTGCAGTAATGAAACACGTAAATACCCGCACTGGCAAAGCTGCTTTCGCTGCGGTTGGTTATTCTCTGGGTGCCAATGCATTGCTCAAATATCTGGGTGAGCAAGGCACCGCCGCCAGGGTCCACACGGCGATAGCGGTATCGACGCCGTTTGATTTATACGCCGCCTGCGTCAATCTGGATAAAGGTTTTTCACGCCTCTATCAGCGCCATCTGATTACAAAGCTGATTCGACGCTACTATGACAAATTTAAAAACCGCTCGTCCCCCGTCTATGCAGACGTTTCGTCACTGCGGACATTCCTCGAATTTGATGAGTATGTAACGGCAGCAGTCAATGGGTTTGACGGCGCAATTGACTACTATACCCGCTCCAGTTGCAGACAATATCTTTCGGCAATCGAAAAACCCTGCCTGATCATCCATGCCGCTGACGATCCTTTCCTCCCTTGTTCAGAAATTCCCGACGCAACCGAGCTGCCAGACTGTGTGCAACTCGAATTGCTCGCACACGGCGGACATGTGGGCTTTCTCGATGGCGGGGCCAGGCCTGGCCGGTGGCTCAATAAGGCTATTTTGACTTTTCTCAATGAACAGTAGCGGGCCCACTATTGTTACCCGCACTCACCAGCCTCGTGGGAAATAACATTCTTCACAGAACAGGCGGTACAATCTGAAGCGAATGTCTGTTCCATACCATCGGTCTGGTTGCCAATGAGCCCATTTGCAGCTATCCGGTAATCACGACATTGTACTTAACCTTGTTTCCAATACAGGTCCGGCAAAAAGGGAAGCGTTCCGGTGGTATCAGATTTTTCGACATAGCTTTGCTCCAGATTCGGGAGAAAATCCTGTCAGCAGAAACAGGCTCGCCGTTGTTGCGACGTCGAAGATAATGGCGTATGAAAAGAGCATGTATAACCTGAACCAGTTGTGGCGACAAACCCTGCGATACATTCGCCAAGCTTGGCGGCAATTATTCTTTTGTCATCTTGCCTTTGTCGCTATGGGTGTCGTCCTGTTTACGCCGTTGATTGGTTTAACCGGTCGGCTTCTACTGCAACTGTCAGGGAAACCGGCGCTGGCCGACCAGGACATTGCTTACTTTTTATTGACCCCAGCTGGTTGGTTCGCGCTAATTCTGTTCGCCGCATTGCTGGTGGGAATTATGGCCTTTGAACAAGCCAGTCTGATGCGGATTGCTATGGGCGCAATGTGTCAGCAGCGTATCTCTACCGTTGATGCCTTGATATATACCGCGTCCCGGGCACAAAAGGTATTTTTGTTTTCTGCCCGACTGGTTGTTCGCGTACTGGTGTTGACCTTACCCTTTCTGGCGGTTGCTGCTGGTACCGCCTGGCTACTGATCAGCAAATATGACATCAACTTTTACCTGTCTGAGAAGCCGCCTGAATTCTGGACTGCAGCTATCCTGATAGTAGTGGTGTTGATCACCATGGTGATCATGCTCTTGCGAAAACTATCGGGATGGTCATTGGCTCTGCCTCTACTCCTGTTTGGCAACGTATCCCCGGCAGAGTCTTTTACCAGCAGCCTCGGCTTGACAGAAAACAACCGCAAGCTAATCTTTGCCGTGCTGGCAATTTGGGCCGGTTTGGCAATACTGCTTGAGTTGATCTTGTTTGGCGCCGTAGATCTTATCGGATCCTGGATCGTGCCGCATTTCAGTGAGTCCATTAGCCAGCTGGTGATGGTGCTGGGTGGGCTTTCCGCATTGTGGATAGCAGGCAGTTTTTTAATAACCGCTTTCACATCCGGTAGCTTTGCCTGCCTCATTGTGGGTTTCCATAAACAGATTGATCCCGACCTGGGCATAGCATTAATAAAAGACAAGCAAGTCGAAGTAGCGCAAAATAATTTCCGCCTCAGTCCGCAGATTATTGTATCTGCATTGATTATCGGCGTAGTCATTGCAGTCGTCACTGGAGCATGGCTGATGAACGACATCCAGGCAAACAATAGTGTCATTATTGCTGCTCATCGTGGTGCGGCAGGTAAAGCACCGGAAAATACTCTTGCCGCCATTCACCAGGCTATCGAAGACCAGGCCGACTGGATCGAAATTGACGTCCAGGAAACTGCCGACGGGGAGATCGTTGTGATCCACGACAGTGATTTTATGAAGCTGGCTGGAAACCCGGTTAAAGTCTGGGATGCCACCCTGGCACAAATGGGTGACATCGATATCGGTAGCTGGTTTGCTCCCGGCTTCTCGCAGCAGCGCGTCCCGACTCTGAAACAGGTCCTCGAAACGGCCAGGGGTAAAGCGAGGGTTGTCATCGAGTTGAAATACTACGGTCATGATGAAAAACTGGAGCAGCGTGTGGTGGAGATCGTAGAACAAACTGACATGGTGAATGCGACTGCCATCATGTCGCTAAAATACGATGCAGTGAAAAAAGTTCGAGCACTACGTCCCGGTTGGAGAATCGGCTTATTGTCAGCGACCGCAATTGGCGATCTCACCCGTCTGGACGCCGATTTCCTGGCAGTAGCAATGGGTATGGCTTCGGGTGGGTTTGTCAGACGTGCCCATGACGTTGGTAAGCTGGTATTTGTCTGGACCGTGAATGATCCGGTTTCCATGTCCCGCATGATGTCCATGGGGGTAGATGGTGTGATCACCGATGAACCCGCAATGGCGCGAAAGGTGTTGGTAGATCGGGCTGAACTGAATTCAGCAGAACGTTTGTTGATTCACACAGCGTTGCTATTTGACCATTCTTTTACCCCGCAACAGTACCGGGATCAGTCGCCCTAGGTTGCAAAAAGGCTCGCTGAAAGAAGGTGACTTGGTTTGGTGCCAGGAGTATTCTTGCTCCTGTCTTTCCCAATCGGTTTGAAAGAGGGCTAACATGAACCTAGAAAGAGTCATATTCGGATTTTTTATTTTTCTGGCGCTGGCGCTGAATTTCGTTTTTATCTCCGGTGATTTTGACAACCCGGCGCACCACAGTGTATGGATATTAACTTTTGCCATTCTGATTAATCTGATTGCGACCGGTCTTAAGCTGGGAGACCGCTCACATGTTGGCGCACTACTGCTGGCAGCGAGCCTGGTTGCCGATGTACTGCTGATTTGCGCCAGGGTTTATTGGGTGGTCGCAGTAAGCGGCGATAGTGTTTCTCTGTCGCCAGTGGCCATGGTTACCATCGTCTCGCTGGCAAACGGTGCCCTGCTGGCAAATCTTTTGTCCGTTGTTATGCTGGTAGGCGATACTTTACTGTCGAGACGCTGATTCCGGGCAGTCCTTTCGATGGCATCTACTTCCGAGCTCGATCGTGTCACTTTGATTGTGATGCGTTTTATGCGCCAGCCTATCATTGTGCTGGTACTTGTTTACGCGGTTGGAATTATTGGTATGGCCCTGATTCCGGGCCAGGATGACCAGGGCAATAAGGTAAGTATGAGCCTGTTTCATGCCTTTTATTTTTTTACCTACACCGCAACCACCACCGGCTTTGGAGAAATACCGACGGTATTTACCGACCAGCAACGATTATGGGCGATTTTATGTCTCTATGGCGGGGTGATTGCCTGGTTGTACGCTATTGGCTCCATCATCCGGGTGATGCAGAATCCTCATTTTTTACAGGCGTTATCCGAGCAACGTTTTGTCCGCGCCGTCAGGCGAATCAAACAACCCTATTATGTGATTTGTGGATTTGGTGATACTGGCAGCCTGCTCGCGCGGGGACTAAGCGATAATTTGTTGCGCGCAGTCGTCATTGACCGCGATCCTGAGCGGATCAAGGCGCTGGGACTTAGAGACTATAAATTGTTTATGCCGGGATTATGTGCTGATGCCAGTGTTCCACGCCATCTGGTGGATGCAGGCGTCAAGAGCAAATATTGTAGTGCGGTGGTGGCGTTATGTGATGATGAAGATATTAATCTGAAAATTGCCGTGATGACGCGCTTTTTGAATCCGGCGGCCCGGGTAATCTGCCGCTCCAGTTCGCAGCGTCACCAGAGTAATCTGTCGGCGCTGGGTGGCGTTACTGTAATCAATCCATTTGAATTATTTGCCCGCCAACTCAGCACCGCTATTACGCACCCCGACCTGCACAATCTCAATGAATGGATGGCGCGAGCGAAAAATGTGCCTCTCGGTCAAAGCCGTCGTATTCCGCTTGGGAGCTGGATTATCTGTGGTTACGGTCGTATGGGAAAATGGATGAACCAGTCGCTGTTAAAAAACGATATCGATACCATCGTCATTGATCCCGATCTTGATGAGGTTACAAAAGACAGTCATTCCATCGCTTCCCATGCAGATCATGAAACCCTTAAGCAGGCGGGAATTGATCATGCTGCGGGGATTGTTGCCGGGACCAACAATGACGCCAGTAACCTGAGTATTTTACTGAACGCCAATACATTGAAGCCCGATATATTTACCATTGTCAGGCAAAATCACCATGAAAACCAGCTCGCTTTTGACGCGACCAGGGCTTCTTTGATCATGCAGTCCAGCATGATCAGCGCGCGTCGTATACTGTTATTGTTGATTTCCCGGCTTACCGATCTATTTCTCGCCCGGCTGGAATCAGATCCTGTGCTGACCGATAAGGCAATTGAACAGTTAAAGTCCCGCCTTGGCGAAAACAAACCCTATATCTGGAGCCTTGAAGTTAGCCAGCGCCAGTCCCCTTTGTTGCTTACATTGCTGCAGCAAGGTTCGACCGTTCGACTGGGCGACATTGTAAAAAATTCTGCTGAACCTGCGCAGTCACTTGGGTGCTTGCCGCTGGTTTTGAAGCGTGGTGAACAGATTACCGTTTTGCCGGTTTTGACCACTACCCTGTCGCCAGAGGATGAGATTCTGTTTTGCGGATCGTTCGTCAGTGATCAGGAATTATCGGCCAACCTTGGTAATTATTATACCCTTCACTATTTGATCAATGGTTTTGACTTGCCCAGGGGTTATGTATTTAACTGGTTTGCAAACAGAAGAACCGGGGCACCCTGAAAACAGCATAGCCTGGAATTATCCGGGCGATAACGAAATTATAGCTGTGCCGCCAACTCGGTGCCCTGCTGGATTGCCCTTCTGGCGTCTACTTCTGCCGCCAGATAGGCGCCACCAATGAGGTGCACCTTTTTATCCCTGCCGTAAGGATCGAGCTGCTGGTAGAGCTGATTGACCGACAGTTGTCCGGCACAAACAACGACATTGTCTACCTCCAATAGCTGTTTCTGATCACCTGCCTGTATGTGTAGTCCACGGTCATCAATGGACAGGTATTTGACTCCGCCCAACATCTGTACGCCCTTTTTCTTCATTTGCAAACGATGTACCCAACCTGTGCTTTTGCCGAGGCTCCTGCCATGGGGGGTGGTTTTTCTTTGCAGTAAAAATATCTGTCTGTGAGCGGGTTCCGCCCGTTGGGGCACCAGAGAGCCCTGAGCTTCATAGGTCGGGTCGATACCCCATTCTGCATACCACGAAAGCAATTCATCGGCAGAACCGGCGTCGCCTTGCTGGTGCAACAGGTATTCGGCGAGATCAAACCCAATACCGCCCGCGCCTATAATGGCTACCCGCTTACCAACCGGTTTTTTTTCAAGAACGACTTCGTCATACCGATAGACCATGGGGTGATTATGTCCCGGGATGGTTATCGGTCGCGGCTGTACCCCGGTGGCGACCACAATTTGGTCATATTTTTTCTCCCGCAGGGAATCGGCGCCCACCCGCTGGTTTAACCGAACAACGACTCCGTGCTTATCTAACATTGCCCGGTAATATCGCAGGGTTTCATTAAAATCTTCTTTCCCTGGAATCGCTCGCGCAATATTAAACTGGCCACCGATTTCCTTACCTGCTTCATACAGGGTAACCCTGTGACCACGTTCCGCTGCGACTACCGCAGTAGCAAGCCCTGCTGGACCTGCTCCCACCACCGCAACCCGCCTGGCGGTCCTTGCAGGTCGAATCAGTAGACTGGTTTCACGGCAAGCACGAGGATTCACCAGACAGGTGGCCTTTTTGCCATTAAAAATAAAGTCCAGGCAAGCCTGGTTGCAGGCAATGCAAGTATTGATTTCATCTTCACGACCCGCTGCCGCTTTTTGTATTAACGCCGGATCGGCGAGGAACGGTCTGGCCATGGAAACCAGATCGCAATGTCCTTCCAGCAGTAGCCGCTCTGCATCAACCGGTGAGTTAATTCGGTTGGTAGCGATGACCGGGATCGAAACATGTTGCCGAAACTTTTTACTGACAAGGGAGAATGCCCCATGTGGAACCGAGGAAACGATGGTCGGGATACGCGCTTCATGCCAGCCGATGCCGGAATTGATTGCGCTGGCACCGGCACGTTCAATTTCCTGGCCCAGGGCGACAATTTCTTGCCAGTGACAGCCGTCTTCGACCAGATCCATCATCGACAGGCGATAGACAATAATGAATTCCATTCCAACCGCTTTCCGTACCCGGCTTACAATTTCAATGGCCAGGCGCGACCGGTTTTCAAAACTGCCGCCCCATCGATCACTACGCTGATTGGTTCTTGGACATAGAAACTGATTAATAAAATACCCCTCCGATCCCATTATTTCAACGCCATCATAGCCTGACCGTTGGGCCAGTCTGGCACAGCGAACATAGGCTTGAATCTGCTTTTCAATACCCCGTTCGTCGAGAGCCCTGGGGGTGAACTTGTTGATAGGCGCTTTTAAACTTGAGGCTGAGACACTAAATGAATGATAACCATAACGCCCGGCGTGGAGTATTTGCATACAAATTTTACCCCCTTCCTGGTGAACCGCCCGGGTGATGCGGCGATGGTTAATGATGTCCGTTGGCCAGTTCATGGTACCGCCAAATGGTCCCAGCCAGCCAGCTCTATTCGGGCTTATGCCGCCGGTTATTATCAAGCCAGGTCCTCCACCTCGCGCCCGTTCGGAAAAATAGGTGGCCAACTTTCCGTAATTCCAGAACCGGTCTTCGAGGCCGGTATGCATCGAGCCCATTACTGCCCGATTTTCCAGCCGGGTAGATGCCAGTTGCAGTGGATTGAATAGTGTTGGATAGAGTGTTTTCAAAAATTTTCTGTTTGTTATCTGGTTTGTTGTCTGGCCTGACAACCAGGTTGGTTTTCAATTTGCCTGAACTCCATTATATACCGTAGCCAATTGCTCCTGTTAAACTCCGGGCCGCAAGCTCCGGGGCCGAGTTTATTTCAGGACTAACTTCCTACTAATTTCGAATATGTTATCCGTTCTGTTTCGTACCTGGGCATTGATGCTCGGAGTACTTTTGCTGATGGTTGGCAATGGCCTGCAGGGCACCCTGCTGGGGGTCCGTGGATCCATTGAACAGATCGACCCCTCCTGGATGGGTTTTGTGATGGCCGCATACTTTGTCGGCTTCCTGGGAGGCTCCATCATAACCCCGGTACTACTCCGTCGGGTCGGCCATGTGCGCGTATTTGCCGCACTCGGGTCCCTGGTATCCGCTGCCTTTATTCTGTACGCCACCTTTGTTGATCCGGTCTTCTGGATTTGTATGAGAATATTGGTGGGATTCTGTTTTTCTGGATTATACGTGGTTGCGGAAAGCTGGATAAACGAAATGTCGAGCAATGATAATCGCGGTCAGGCGATGTCCCTTTATGTCCTGGTCCAGATGGCGGGTGTAGTCAGTGGTCAGCTGTTACTGAATCTGGCCGATCCTTCGGGTTATGGGTTGTTTGTGCTGATCTCGGTGTTGGTCTCTGTTTCTTTTGCGCCAATACTGTTATCCGTCAGCCCAACGCCCGTGTTCACTTCCTCTCGGCCCATGTCTCTCAGACAACTGCTGCATACTTCACCTTTGGGTTGTATCGGTATGTTTATTATGGGGGGCGTTTTTTCTGCCTTGCTTGGAATGTCTTCGGTCTTCGGCGCAGAAAAAGGGTTTTCGGTTAAGGAAATTTCCTGGTTTGTTACCGCAATTTTTGTTGGCGGACTGATACTGCAGTATCCTGTTGGCTGGATATCTGATCGCATGGATCGGCGATCCCTGATCGTTATCCTAACTGCCCTGGGGTCGGTTTTTGCTTTGTTTGGTGCACTCATTGACGGCTCGACCTGGTTCCTTATTGGCATCGCTTTTTGTCTCGGTGCAGCCGTCAATCCACTTTATCCATTGCTGATTGCCTATACCAACGATCACCTGGAATCGGATCAAATGGCTTCTGCATCTGGCGGGCTGATGTTTATCAATGGCTTTGGCGCTATGGGCGGACCGATTTTAGTGGGCTATCTGATGAATCAAATCGGACCCGATGGTTTCTTTCTGTATATTGCGTCTTTGACTGCCGTTGTTTGCCTCTACAGCATCTACCGTATGACCCGCAGTGAAGCCATTGCCGTGGAAGATACCAACTCTTATGTTCCGGTAACCGTAGCCTCTACTGCAGTGGCGGTAGAAATTGCTGCCGAGCTGGCCATCGAAGGGAGTGAATCGGTTGCTGACACTGCAGATGTTATTGATCAACCGCCCGGGGACACTCGCTAATTTCGCCAACACACGAGACCTGAGAGGGTAATTTGCACTGGTACCCGAGTCTTTGAGCTGATGTTCCAGTTCTCGCGCGGTATAAAGTGGATTGACATTGACAACCACCATCCCCGCACGCAGGATTCCAAACATCGACACTGGAAACTGGATCACATTTGGCAACATGATTGCGATCCGGTCTCCCGGCTGTAACCTGAACTGGTCTCTCAAACCAGCGCCGAATGTGCTGGATAAATGATCCAGTTCAGCGTAACTGATCTTGCTGCCGAAATTGCTGTTCGCTGTAGCGTCCGGGTAATTGGTAGCCGAGCAGGTTAAGTAATCCACTAACGGTACTACCTTCTCGGGGTCTATTTTCCCGGGTACCTCGCGCTCACAATACCGCTGCCAAAATATTTTAACGGTTATTCACCTGATTACTTTTATCCGCAATCAGTATACATTTTCCAATCGGGATCATACTGCTCATAGTTTCTGGATTGGTTCGCGTTTACAATTCAGTTTGAATTTAACCCGCAAGCCACTAATACACCGATGGTTTATTTTGGTTGTCTACAGGATTGGCTATATAGCCTGGCCTGCGGGCAAATAATTTGTTTGATTCTGGCCTGAAAAAAAGAATTATATTTTAACCTCTTCACCACTTTTGCTGTGGATAAAATTTTATCAAAGGATTAAACTTGTCCTCCCCTGGAGAGTATAGTTGTTTCGCGCTACTCTCGTTAAACACTGTGAATTTTAAATTTATGCCATGTAATCATATGGATAGGGGAGTTGTTGCTCTATCGTATTGGCGGGCTTACGGCAAATAGTTGAAAGTTGGCGGTAATAAATGATCTTCTTTTTTGAATATACTAGTGATTAAAAATTGAACAGTTCTCGAACCTGGCTCAACTGCCTCGACAGAATGAAACTGGATATTCCTGCTGAAGAAATTAATATCTGGTTATTGCCACTACACACAATTTTCGCCGACCAGACGCTCAAACTATTAGCTCCTAATCGCTATGTCCTGAATCACGTAAAACAAAATCTGTTTCCGCGAATAGAGTCAGCCATCCTGGCAATGGACATTGGGATAGATCACGTTCAGTGCGAAATCGGTAGTCATGGCAGCAGTATACCGGTTTCCGTCAGTTCCACTCCGGTCAACACTGCCCCATCCACCACGGGTCCAGGTAATCACTCTTTTGCCATTGATTTTCAGGACGAACAGAGTAGTCAGTCCCAACCCCATACGGGTGGCCGACTGAACCGGGAATATAGTTTTGGGAATCATGTGGAAGGCGATTCCAACCAGCTGGCAAGAGCCGCAGCACAGCAGGTTGGTATGCATCCTGGAAAGTCGTATAACCCGCTTTTCATATACGGCGGCGTTGGTCTTGGTAAAACCCACCTTATGCAGGCTGCAGGTAATCTTATTCTGGACAACAATCCCGGGGCTAAGGTCGTTTACATTCGTTCCGAATTATTTGTCAATGACATGGTTAAAGCGCTGAAGACTAACACCATGAATGATTTCAAGCGCTATTACCGTTCCCTGGAAGCGTTGTTGATCGATGATATTCAGTTTTTCGCCCGCAAAACCCAGTCCCAGGAAGAGTTTTTCCATACCTTCAATTCATTGCTTGAGGGACAACGCCAAATTATTATTACCAGCGATCGGATACCCAAGGCAATGACAGACGTTGAAGAACGGCTGGTGTCACGTTTTGGCAGTGGGTTAACAGTATCTGTCGAACCACCCGAACTCGAGACCAGAGTAGCTATTCTTGCTAAAAAAGCGACTGATAAGGATATTATGTTACCTGAAGATGTTGCTTTTTTTGTCGCGAATGCGGTGCGTTCTAACGTTCGTGAACTGGAAGGTGCGCTACACAGAATAATTGCCAGTGCTGGATTTACCGGCCGCCCGATCAATATTGACCTGGCCCGGGAAGCGCTCAGAGATCTACTGGTATACCGAGAGTCCAGGATCAATATAGACAATATTCAACAAACCGTAGCCCAGTATTTTAAAATACGCGTAGCTGACTTACTGTCGAAGAAGCGGTCCCGGAATATCGCGCGACCGAGACAATTAGCGATGTCTTTTGCCAAGGAATACACCAATATGAGCCTGCCACAGATTGGTGATCGATTCGGTGGTCGCGATCACACTACCGTTCTGCACGCTTGCAGAAAAATTGATGAGTTGTTACTGAGTGACAGTAAAGTGCTGGAAGACCATCGCAATCTACAAAGGTTGATCGGCGGCTGATTTACCCATAAACCAGCCTTTTCAATAGTAGTGTTCTGTGACACTATTGTTTTGAAAGGATATCAGAGCATTTCGAATTCTGGTAATCGGTTTAAATCGCTTTATCAGGAAAAACCCCAACGCTGACTTCAACATTTTTATGCCAGTAATTCGCGCCATTGAGTTAGCTCCCAAATAATTTGTTGGGGATAACCAGTCGATTAAGGTGCATAATATGTGGATAAACAGGGGTTTTCCGGTGCTGGATTAGTGGATAATATTAACCCACAACCTGTTATTCGGTTTTACCTGATACATACCGGTTTCATACACAGTGATGAATAATATAAACTATTGAATTTTAAAGATAAATAAGAGTTATCAACAAATCCACAGTTACTATTATAATAACTATTAGACACTAAATATATGAACATAAAAATAGATAGATCCAAGTTATTACCAGCATTGACCCTTGTCAGTAGTGTAGTAGAGAAGCGGCAAACATTGCCAATTCTGGCAAACCTCTATTTTAGTTTGAAAGATAGAAAACTTAATTTAGTAGGTACGGATTTAGAAGTAGAAATATCAGTGACCCTGGAAGATATCGATGGAGATGATGGTAGTTTTACTGTATCTACGCGTAAAATCCTTGATATAACCCGTATGTTGCAGGAAAATGCCGTTATCTCTCTTAAAAGTGACGGTGAAAAAGTTGTCGTTTCCAGTGGCAGGAGTCGATACACACTGAAAACCCTGTCCGCCGATGAATATCCGAGAATAGAAACCAGTAATTGGGAAGAAAGGTTTAAAATCAATGATTTAGAACTTAAATCATTACTCGATAAAACAGCTTTCGCTATGGCTTTACAGGACGTGCGGTTTTACCTGAATGGTGTACTTTTTGAAATTGGCCAGAATTTATTACGCGCTATAGCCACAGATGGACATCGACTCGCCCGGAGTGACGTAGATATTGAGTTGAAAACAGAAGAGATTCGACAAATAATCGTTCCCAGAAAAGCCATTACAGAGATTACACGCTTTCTCGATAGTAGTGAAGAAACTGAAATAGTAATCGAAGTCAGCAAAAACCACCTTCGTCTGTCGAGGAAAAATACTACTCTAATTACAAAACTAATTGACGGTAAGTTCCCGGAATTTAAAGGTATTCTAGAGACAGAACTGAATATTCTTATCGTGGTAAACCGCATGGAACTAATAGAAACCCTGAGCCGGGCGGCGGTTCTGACTACAGATAGATTTAAGGGAGTTAAATTGGTATTGAATGATGGAACTATGTCGGTAACCGCCAACAATCCGGAACAAGAAGAATCTTTAGAGGAAATGGCGGTTGAATTTACCGATGATGCAATAGAAACAGGTTACAACGTTACCTATCTTATCGATGCGGCGAGAGCAATAACGGAAGAAAAAGTCGAACTACATTTTCAGGGCAATGATGGCATCTGTATCTTGAAGCAGCCAGGAGAGGAGCGCTCTACGTGGTTAGTCATGCCGATGCGCATTTAGATTGTTTCACGTGAAACAATTGCTTTCAAAATATCTGGTTTTAAGGTTTGTCTGATTAAAAGGGAGGAATCAAATATGGTTACACAATCTACGACTCCCGTTCTCGCCTTTTATTCATAACCTGACAGCAATACCCAGCAACCACCGACTAAAGACAGTGGGTTAGATTAAGGGACTGAAAGTCCTACCATATACCGACTTGAAGCCGGTTATTCCTCAATCTTAAAAATCGGGTTCTCTTTTGATTCAAAATGATGCTCCAAATACTCTTCTACCTCCTTTCAGTACTTGATACCGAACCTTCGTGATCCATACAAAATGGTACTCCATTTTGTACTTCCTATGCTGGCCTGCTCTATACTCCATCGTCCAAACACATTAAACCAACTGCTATCCGCTTGAAAGGCGGGGGCTTGAACCCTTAAAACGGACGAATTAAGGTAAAACTGTAAAAATCGATAGAGCCGAGCTGCGCAATAGAATGTCGTAGCAGGGGGTAGCCATTGTGATGCTTATCAGTGCAAGGAAAGCCTGGAGATTGATCCGGATCAGGCACAAATGATCATTCATATTTTGATCGAATACACTGCAGTAGAACATGAAAATACCCACCAGAATCGAGAATTCGTCAATAATACGGAAAATCAGGAAAAAATCGCTCATAGATCACGTAAATGATTGATTTTAAACTATAAATATAAAGTTGTTCTATGGATTTCACCAATGGGATACGAAGCCAGCGATTATAGCCGCCAAAGGGCGAAGCAAGAGCTATGAGGTTAAGCGGAGATAAAATTGTAATCAATTGATTTAGAACGAAAATATATAATAATTTAGGTTCGGTAACAAACCCGTAACGAACACGTTTTGTGGTAAAATTCGGTGCTTTCCCACGTAAATTTAAGGAGTATGTCAGAAGACTATAATGCCAGCAGTATAAAGGTACTAAAAGGACTAGACGCGGTTCGTAAACGACCGGGCATGTACATCGGAGACACCGACGACGGGACCGGGTTACATCACATGGTTTTTGAAGTAGTTGACAATGCCATTGATGAAGCATTAGCCGGGCATTGCAGCGCGATTGTTGTCACTATTCACGCGGATGAATCCATTACTGTGGATGACAATGGCCGCGGTATCCCAACCGGAATTCTGCTGGAAGAGGGTGGTAAGAGCGCGGCGGAAATAATTATGACGGTACTGCATGCGGGTGGAAAATTCGATCAGGACTCCTATAAGGTATCAGGCGGATTACACGGTGTAGGGGTATCCGTAGTGAATGCCCTGTCGGAGCGGCTTACTCTGGAAATTCATCGGGAGAACAAAATTTACACCCAGGAATATAATTTCGGTGAACCCGCGAAACCACTGGCGGTAGTAGGAGAGACGCAAAGAACCGGAACCATTGTAACGTTTTTGGCGAGCA
>CAYOGN010000127.1:0-16205 GCA_964403545.1 uncultured Gammaproteobacteria bacterium | reverse complement strand
CACGCCCTTAACTGGCCGCGCAAGCCTTAATCTCATTGGCTAATCTGCCAGGGCGCCTCCGTGGGCGCCCTGTTTGCCCTCGCCGCCTATGGCCTGGCGTTGGTATGGGGTGTGATGAATGTTAAAAACCTGGCCCAGGGTGATTTCGTCATTGCCGGTGGATATGTTGCCTGGTTTATGAGCCAACACGGTCTGCCGCCTTTGCTCGGCGTGCCGGCTGCATTCATTGTCATGTGGATTCTGGGTTGGGTGATTTATAAAATTGTGATTTCCCGGGTTATTGAAAGAGATTTATTTACCTCATTGCTGGCCACTTTCGGTCTTGCCATCATGATGGCCCAGATTATGAATCTGTTGTTTGGATCGGATACCCAAAGCATTCAACTTGACTATAAAACCCTGCGTTTTTTTGACGGCCTGGTGGATCTGCCTATCGCCAAGATAATAGGTGTTCTGATGGCCAGCTTTCTGGCTGCTGCCGTGATCATATTTATGAAATCCAGTCGCATGGGTCAGGCCATTCGCGCTACCGCCCAGGATGCCCGTGCTGCGCGGGTACTCGGCATTGATACCGAGAAAGTCTACGCATTCACCTTCTCTTTGAACGCCGCGATCTGCGGAGCGGCAGGGGCGATTATCGTCATGGTGTGGGTGATCCAGCCGTTTTACGGTATTTCTTACTCAATCCGGGCCTTTGTTATTGTTACAGCCGCCGGACTGGGGAATCTTCCGGGGGTTATTGCCGCCGGTCTCGGAATCGGCGTGGCAGAGCAATATGGGGCTCATATATTTGGCATTGGCTACCAGCAGGCTGTTGCGGTACTGTTGCTGTTGTTGGTGTTGATTTATCGACTGATTCAACAGCGGCGACTACGGCAGAGTTTGCAGTAGGACAGGAGAAGTACGATATGAAAAAAACTGCTTTTTACGCATTTTTGTTGTTGTTTACCGTCGCAGCACCATTTTTGTTTCCGGAATTTCGTACCCAGCTGGCTACCCTCTGGTTGATGATTATCGTTTCGATGACCTGGGATATGACCGGTGGTCAGATGGGGTATAACTCGCTCGGAAATATTTTCTTTTACGGCACCGGAATGTATGTTGCCGCCCTGATCTCCATTGGAATGGTACATGATATCGGCCTTTATAATGATGCGGCGCGATATGAATTAATGACGTTTACCGATTCTCAATATTTTACCGGTGCCATTATCGGAATTCTTGGTGCTGGTCTGTTTTGCGCTGTGTCCGCGGTAATCATTGGTTTTGTTACTTTTGGATTACGCGGCCCCTACTTTGCTATCGGCACCCTCGGTGTGGCTATTGCGGCTGGAGAGTTGGTGGCCAACTGGAATTGGGTCGGTGGTGGCCAGGGGATTTCGTTGCCGGTCTACCCGGGCGATTTTGATGTAGGAAAACTGTTTTTCTATTTTCTTTTTGCTGGCTGCGGAGTGACCCTGTTTATTTTTCTTAAATGGCTCTATAGCACCCGATTTGGTGCTGCGATCAACGCGATTCGAGATGATGAAGAAAAGGCAGAAGCCATGGGTATCCATACCCTGCGCTATAAGCTGACAACCTGGGCCATGGCGGCATTTTTTGTCGGAATTGCGGGTGGAATCTCGGGATTTCAGCTGATTCATTTTGAACCTCTTGAAACCGCGTACCAGACCATTAATCTGGGAATATTTATGGTGGTTTGTGCATTGCTGGGGGGTAAGGGAACGCTTTGGGGGCCAATCATCGGGGCAATATTGTTTCATGTCGTCAAGGAAGTTACCTGGAACTACTTGCTCGGCTGGCAATGGGTGGCGTTGGGTGCCTTGATTGTGGTGACGGTGGTGTATTTTCAGGAAGGTCTGATGGGCTGGATGATGCAGAAGAAACCTGAATGGTTTGGCATCAGGGTTGAAAAGAAACAGGCTACGGAGGTTGCTCGATGAGCGCGATCATTGACGTGCAATCGGTCTCCAAGTCCTATGGCGGCGTAGTGGCCAATTCAGATGTTTCAATTCGCGTCGAAAAGGGTGGCATAACGGGCCTGATTGGTCCCAATGGTTCGGGTAAAACCACCCTGTTTAATTCTATTGTAGGCTATCACCCTATCGATTCCGGTTCGATTCATTTTGAAGGCATAGAAATCTCTACCTATCCGGTACAGAAAATTGCCCGCCTGGGATTGCTGCGTACTTTTCAGCAAACCCGTATTTACGGGGGGATGAACGGGGTTGAAAATATGCTGATCTCGTTACCTCACCGGAAAATGAGTTTTCTTGATTCGTTTGGCCGCAACAGTAAGCAGGACTATGAGCGTGCCGATATGCTACTGGAGTTTGTCGGTCTGTATGAGAAGCGTTATCTTCAATCGGGTTCGCTCTCGTTTGGTCAGCAGAAACTACTTGAATTTGCCATGGCGCTGATGAACGAACCTACCGTATTGTTGTTAGACGAGCCTACTGCCGGCATCAATCCAACCCTGATCAATGGTTTGATTGACCGACTCAAGCGCGCTAATACCGAGTTTGGAATTACCCTGTTTATTATTGAACATAACATGCGTGTGATCATGAATATGGCAAATACTATTTATTGCCTGGCCCACGGCAAGCTGCTGGCCCAGGGTACGCCCACAGAGATTCAGGGTGACCAGCGCGTTGTGGATGCCTACCTTGGCGCTCACTAGTGCTCTGCAACGATCAAATTGAGGAATCCAATGGTGAGTGATAAGCCTGGAGCAAAGGGTTATGGTAGTGGCGGTGTCGAGGCGATTATTTCTGTTGAAGAAGTGGAACGTCAGGCAGCAGCCATTGCAGAAGAAGTCAGCATTGAGAGCATTGACAAATTGGCCGGAAACAAACCCTTTGTCACCATTGAAAATCTGCACGCGGGTTATGGCAAAATGGAAATTCTCCATGGCATCAACCTCCGGGTAGGGCGAAAGCAGTCGTTATGTCTGATCGGGCCAAATGGTGCCGGTAAATCTACAGTGTTGCATGCGATATTCGGCTTCAACAATATTTTCTCCGGCCGTATTACCATAGGCGATGACAAAGACAAGCTGGATGTAACCAGTCTTTCGCCCAACGAAAAACTGGCTAAAGCCGGAGTGGCGTATATCTTGCAGGATAAGTCCATCTTCCCGGGTATGACGGTCGAGGAAAATCTGTGGATGGGCGGGTTCCTCAAGGATCAGCCCGCCGAGGCCAAGCGAGCTGCTGAAATGGTGTTTGACAAGTATGCGCGCTTGGCAGCCCGGCGCAAGCATCAGGCAAAAGTGCTGTCCGGTGGAGAGCGTCGGTTGCTGGAAATCTCCCGGGCGCTGGTGATGAATCCGGAGGTATTGCTGGTGGACGAACCGTCTATCGGGCTGGAGCCACGCTTTATCGATATGGTGTTCGAAATCCTTAACGACCTGCAATACAATGAGGGTAAGACCATCATCATGGTTGAGCAGAATGCCAAGAAAGGCCTCGAATTTGCAGATATTGGTTATGTCATGGTTTCCGGTGAAATTGCGATTGCCGGAACCGGGGACGAGCTTCTGGCCAATCCCAAAATAGGTGAATTATTCCTCGGTGGTTAGCCGAGCAGCAACAGGATAACGATTCCAGAACTTACCAGCACGATACCCAATAAGTCCGCACCACCTACTTTCTCGCGAAAAAATAGTGTGGTGGCGATAAAGGTGAATACCAGTTCTATTTGCCCCAATGCGCGGACATAACTCGCATTCTGAATCGTAAACGCAGTAAACCAGCCAATGGATCCAAGGGCGCCGGCAACCCCGGCAGCGCCGCCCCAGCGCCAGTTTTTCAGTACCCGGGAAAATTCTCCTGGTTCCCGAATCAGTAGATACCCCCCCATGAGGACGGTCTGAATCACGAGGCTGACAAACAGTGTATACCCTGCCGCCGCAACAAACTGATCATGTTCCAGTGCCAGCGATGCGCCGCGAAAAAATACCACTGAACCACCTAGCCAGGCAGCACAAAGGAGGCCAATGAAGGTGGCCTTGCTTGCCATTCCACCGACAATGGCAGCAACTGATAGCTGGTTTTGTCCCAGAGAAAGGGCAAACACACCGGCCGCCGAGACGGCAATAGCCACCGTGGCCATGCCGGATAATCCATCCCCCAGGATCAGCAAGCCGAGTATTGCGACCATAATCACCTCGAGCTTGGAAAACGTGGTACCCACGGCAAAACTCTGAAATGAAAACATCCACAACAGAAACACGGTAAACATTATTTGGCATATACCGCCAAGAATGCAGTAAATGACAAACCGGGAATTGGCTTCTGGTAACGACAATCCAACCGGGTTGGTTAACACCCAGAGGTATATTGCGGCCACTGGCAAGGCATACAAAAACCTTGAGTAGCCAGCGCCAACCGTAGACAATTGCCCCTGCAAATGTTTCTGCAGAGCGGATCGCAAATTCTGAAAAAATGCGGCGCCGATGGTAAGAGGAATCCACAATTCAAACATGGTGCGTATTATATGCGCGTTACGGATTCAGCACAGATTCATCCGACGCATTTAGGCTATTTACTTTGTTTGTTATATGATTATCGCGTTATGAAATTTGCCCTGATTATTTTTTCGCTGTTGTATGTGAGTTATAGCGCTGCCAGTCCTGCCGGGGTAATTCCTTATGCCTGTATTTCCGGAGACCCGTATGTATTGCTGGCGTTTGATCCGATCAGTACGCGAGTTGGTTATGCGGCCTTCGGTGGTGGTCACAAAGGCAATGAAACCATTGCCCAAACAGCGGCCCGTGAATTTCGTGAAGAGACCCGTTGTGCATTTGACACACCTTCGGCGGAACAATTGCAGAAACTGACGCCGAGCCTGAGCCATGGCTACTATTCCTATGTCGCAGAGGTTCCTTTTCTCGGCCCCCTCGCTATTACCGAACATCCCTGTGAGGCCAGAATTGAACGCTACGATTATCAATGGGTCAGGTTAAGTGACCTGATTGCTGGTCTTGAAAAAGAGGAGGCGAGGCCAGAGGTGCTGGTCTCTTTGATGTTTAAAACGATAACATTGTGGGATAAGAGCGCCGCTTCCTTGCGTCAGGCCAGGCAGGATGGCCTGTTGCGGGAACAGGACCTTTGTCAATAGCGCTCGTTGGGCCAATTCATGAATATTCGTCCTTATGCTGACAGTGATCAGACAGCTGTGATTAGTCTATGGCAGGACTGTGGGCTTATCGTACCCTGGAATGATCCGGTTATGGATATCGCACGAAAAATATCAGTGAATCCAGACTGGTTTCTGGTAGGGGAGGCCGGGAGGCATATTATTGCTTCGGTAATGGTGGGTTACGATGGCCATCGAGGCTGGATTAATTATCTCGCCATTGCACCGGATCAACGTCGCCGGGGCTTTGGAGAAAAATTGATGCAGCGAGCTGAAAGTCTCTTACTCGAACAACGCTGCCCCAAAATTAACCTGCAGATTCGAGCCGGCAATTCTGAGGTGATCGAGTTTTACAAGGCACAGGGTTTTTCTGAAGATAATACGGTTGGTCTCGGCAAACGGTTAATCAAGGATGATTAGAATTTCCCTGGTGCCGAAGGAAAGCCAACCGAAGCACCAGGATCGTCGTAGCCGGGCACCGACAAGCTGCACAATCCAGGGTGCCACCTGGATTAATAATGGAGCCTACCAACAAATGGAATTACAAAATCCGGAATGACTCATCAAGTTTTCAATAGGCGACGTGGTAATTGAGAGCGACTCCCGGGATAGTTGCAGAAATTAGATTGACAGACAGATGATTTTTTCCTCTGCAATATTTTTGTTTTTGTTTCTGCCACTGGTATTACTGGCCCATGCCCTGGCCGGGCGCAGGCTGCGTAATTTAGTACTATTGCTATTCAGTCTCGGTTTTTATGCCTGGGGAGAAGGTGGCTATGTATTGGTAATGCTTTACTGCATTGCCACTTCGTGGTGGTTTGGTCGCAGGATAGACATCTGTCACAAGTCCAGCTACAACAGTGACAAAGATAAAAAACGATTGCTCTGGATTGCAGTGGGCCTAAATTTACTGCCTCTGCTGTATTTTAAATACGCAACTTTTTTAGTGCTGAACCTAAACGCCCTGATCGCTTTTACCGGCTTCAGAATCCCTCCTCCGGAAGACATAATACTGCCAATTGGAATTTCATTTTTTACGTTTCAGGCACTGTCCTACATTATTGACGTCTATCGAAATCAAACCGCTCCGCAAAAATCTGTGCTCGATCTCGGTTTGTATATTTCACTGTTTCCACAGTTGATCGCCGGACCGATCGTGCGCTATCGCGATATCAGTCGGCAACTGCGCGATCGGAGTGTTGGTCTTTCAAATTTCGCCCATGGTAGTGAGAGATTTATCTACGGTCTGGGTAAAAAGGTCCTGATTGCAAACCCGCTGGGGGAGGCGGCTGACATTATTTTTTATCTACCCCCGGATGAACTCAGTCTGACAGCAGCATGGCTTGGAGTGATTTGTTACGCGCTCCAGATTTACTTCGACTTTTCCGGTTATTCAGATATGGCAATCGGGCTCGGCAGACTGTTCGGCTTTCGATTTCTGGAAAATTTCAATTACCCCTATATCTCACAGAATATGCGAGAATTCTGGCGACGCTGGCATATTTCATTGTCAAACTGGTTTCGGGACTATGTGTATATTCCACTGGGAGGTAACCAGGCTCAACCCCACATCGTTGCAAGAAACCTGTTGCTGGTGTTTCTGCTTTGTGGTTTGTGGCATGGTGCCAGCTGGAATTTTGTGATTTGGGGTTTGTTGCATGGTTTTTTTCTGGTGATCGAGCGTGGTCGCTTTGGTCGTCTGTTGAACGCTGCACCACGACCATTGCGTCACCTTTATGTCATTGTGGTCGTCCTTGTGGCCTGGGTGTTTTTCCGTGCCGATGACCTGGGTCATAGTATTGGGTATCTGAACCCGATGTTAAATCCCATGAGGGGGATTGAATTGCCGGTCATTTTAAGCATTCGATTGGATCTCTATTTTTACACCGCAGCGCTATTTGGGTTGATCCTGAGTGCACCCATCTATCGAAACTTCAAACTTTCTCTGATAGAGCGCGTTGCCAGCCATGGTTCCGGGTGCGCGGCAACCCTTGCTTTACTCGGCAAGCAGGTTTTATTGATCGCAATCCTGTTGCTGGCCATTTTTGAAATTACCTCAGGGTCCTACAATCCATTTATCTATTTCAGGTTTTAGTGACTCGTTCCAATATACAAATGCGGTTTGATTTCTTGCAAACAATTTTGTTTGTGGTGGCAATTTCAACGCCATTGTTGATTATGCTGACCGGTCGCTCCGCAGAAATTTCTGAAGTGGAACAACGGCATCTGGCGGTTAAACCTGCGTTCCAGTTGAACAAGTTATTGTTCAACGAGTATCCACAGAAGTACACCGATTATTTTAACGATCACTTTGGGCTGCGAAACCAGATTCTGACCCTTGCGACCTGGTATAAAGAAACAATTTTTGCCAAATCTGTCACCAGAAAAGTTGTGATTGGCCGTCAGGGTTGGCGCTATTTTAATATTGACGGATCCCTGCTTGATTTTGTCGGCGTTTTTTCGCCATCAACCGAAGAGCTGGAACGATGGTCGGATGCCCTGGATGCCAGGCATCAGTGGCTGGCAAATCTGGGTAGCCGGTATTTACTGGTTCCCATCCCCGGTAAAATGACTGTTTATTCTGATTTTTTGCCTTCCAGAATACGTGGGGTGGCGGGTGCAACCCGTCTCCAGAGTTTTATCCGGCACTTGTCAGAATCGGGGATGCCAGATTATTTTCTTGATATCGAACCGAACCTGTTGAACGCCAGGTCCGGGCGACAATTGTTTTTCAAAACGGATACACACTGGAATGATGACGGCGCCTACCTGGCGTACGCAGCTACCATCAACAGGCTTTCTGAATGGTTTCCACAATTAGTACCGGATTCGTTGGACAGATATGATCGCCAGCCTTTTGACAAAATTGGTGACATTGCCAGGGCGGCTCACCGACCCGTGAAATCGGGTGAGCCGAGCGTGTCGTTAAAGCTGGTGGATCCCTGCGCGAGGGATTTGTATCGCCAGGTTGAGGAGTTTGTCGCTACCGCCGCATACCAGGCACATCCCAAGAAACTACCGGTGGTAAATGGATGTGCTGCCAGGACCCTAAAGGCCATTGTTGTTCACGATTCCTTTGGTGTATTTTTGACCCGTTTTCTGAGTGAAAGCTTTGCTGAGGTTGTCTATATGCAGTCCTATGACCTGTTTGGCATGAAGTCCTTTATTCAGTCATTCAAGCCGGATGTATTTATCGATTTTCGAGCCGGACGACGCTTTCATCCGCTGCTGAAACCCGATCCGCGCATATTGGCAGAGATTGAGCCGTAACGAGTTTCGGGTTCGGATGTACCCGTCAATACACTACTGTTGCCAGCTATCGCCGGTGTCATCATTGCATTATAATAGCCCTGCGGGTGTTCATGCCGGGCTACTCCAGGTCATCATTCGCTCCAAATCTATTTTCCCAAGTGATTCAAATGACCAAACCCGCCAGGGTTTTGCTGATAAGCCCACAGCCGTACTTTGCCTGGCGGGGCAGCTCAATTCGGGTCAAGTTTGATGTTCAGGGGTTGGCTGATCTCGGTTATCAGGTGGATTTGCTGACAATTCCAATTGGTGATGAGGAGCCCTCCACCCCGGCCAGGGTGATAAGGATCTGGAATATCTTCGGCTCAAAAAAAATCTCTATTGGGCCTTCTGTGCTCAAGATGTGGTTCGACTTATTGCTGTTTATTCGCGGCATTGGCCTTGTTCTTGGCAATCGATATGATGTGATTCACGGTACCGAAGAGGCTGGATTTCTCGCCTGGATACTGGCAAAGGTCAGGAGCAGCAAGTCAGTGTATGAAAAACACTCAGATGCGGCTTCCTATAAAAAAGGACGGTTGCAAAATATGGTGCTGACCGCATATCTTGCCCTGGAGCACTTTACCTGTCGCCACGCAGATTTGATCATCTGCACCGGGCCTGGTCTGTTTAAACAGGCCAGATCTGTTGCCCCGGACGCGCTCATATGGGATATTTCTGATATTCCCTCGTCACTTGTGGAACCCGAGCAGGCGGCAATTGATCACGCCAGAAAGCAGTTGGCGGATTCCAAAGATATCGTGCTGGCATGTTATGTAGGGTCGTTCGCAGTGTACCAGGGTATTGATATAATATTCGGTGCTATCCCGAGGGTGCTATCGCAGTCGAATTTGGTCCGATTTGTGATTATTGGTGGTAGTGAAGACGAAATTGACGAGTGCCAGAGGGTTCTTGCCAGCCAGGGTGTTGCAGATGATGCCGTTGTTTTTCTCGGTCTGATTCCTCCGGATGAACTGCCGGCATATCTGGCGGCGTCGGATATACTGATGGCACCAAGAAAAGCCGGGGTCAATACGCCGCTGAAAGTGCTGGATTACTTCAAGGCGGGAGGTGCTATCGTAGCCACAGATACAGCCGCTAACCGGTTTATTCTGGATTCTTCCTGCGCGCGCCTGTGTGATTTCAGCCAGCAGGACTTTGCCGATGCAATTGTTTCACTGGCAGAAAATGAAGAAGAAAGAAGTATCATAGCCCGCAGGGGAAGAACTTTATATGAAGACAAGTTTAATTTCAGGGTGTTTACCCGGCTACTGGGAGAGGCCTATGAAACTATGCGAGGGGTGACATAATGCAGGTTGTTGCTGATACCCATGTGCATATATATCCTTTTTATAATATTGAGCAGGCGCTCGGTTCGATACTCCGCAACCTGGCTGGTGCGGCACAAGGTGCAGTCAGGGTGGCCTGTCTCACCGAGCGTTACGACTGCAACCTGTATGCGACTCTCGTCGAAGCACCGCCGCAGGAAGTAAGTGCCAGATTTGATATTGAATCTGGTGCACACTGTTTGAAAATCAAGGACAGAAATGGGGCGGGCGAATTTTATTTGTTGCCGGGGCAGCAGATTATTACCAGTGAAAACATTGAGATTCTTTCGCTTAACTGCGATCGGCGGGTTACTGAAGGGCTATCTGCCGAGGATACGGTACACAGTATCCTGTCTCTCGGTGGTATCCCCGTGGTTGCCTGGGCGCCGGGTAAGTGGTTTCGGCAGCGCGGGGAGGTTGTGACCGCCTTGCTCGATAAATTCTCGCCAGATCAGTTAGCCCTGGGTGATACCACACTGAGGCCTGTTGGCTGGGGAACCCCCGGTATAGTCAAGAAAGCACAACAACGGGGGTTCAGAGTCCTGTATGGCTCAGATCCGTTGCCATTTAAAGGCGAAGAAACCAGACCAGGCTCCTATTACACCCGAATGACCAGCCAGCCGGAAACCAGTGAAACCGAAAACATTGACCCCGCTGCTTTTATCCAAAGTGTATTGACTGCAGAGTTGTCCATTCGGCCAGCAGGATCCAGAAGTTCACTTGTTAGTGTGTTACAAAGGCTGTATTACAATCATCGGGCACCAAAGCCACCACGGGGTTTGAAAGATCAACAAACAGAAGATTGGCAGGCAAAAATCAAGGCGCATCAGGAGTTTGAAAAATTTGCCGGCCAGACAGTACTGGTGACAGGTGCCACTGGATTTACTGGCCGTGTCTTAACCCATAAACTGACTGCGGCGGGTGCCGTGGTAAAAATAATCGCGCGGGAAAGCTCCGACCCGGGTGATCTGTCAGAACTCGATATTGAGTGGATTCGTGGTGATGTGTACGACCCGGAGGTTTGTAAAAAGGCAGCCCACGGAGTGAACTACATATTTCATGTGGCCGCCGCCTTTCGTGAGACCAAACCAAACGAGGAGGGCTATCGTAAAGTCCACCTGTATAGCACCCAGTTACTGGCAAAAGAGGTGGCAGGACGTCCCGAATTCAAATGTTTCCTGCACGTATCAACGGTCGGGGTGCATGGTCACATTGAAGAAGGTCCTGCAGATGAAACGTATCGCTTTGCGCCTGGCGATTCTTATCAGCGTACCAAACTGGAAGCAGAACTCTGGCTGGCAGATTTTGCTAAAGAAACCGGCATACCCTATAGCATTGTTCGTCCAGCACCAATTTTTGGCCCTGGTGATATGCGGCTTCTAAAAATATTCCGGATGGTAAACAAAGGATTCTTCCTGATGCTGGGCAAGGGAAAAGGATTGTATAACATGATTCATGTGGACGACCTGACCAACATCATAATGCTGGCAGCTGTTATGCCTGCGGCGCGGTCTGAGGCATTGATAGCGGCCGCCGATGAATCTATGGGCATGGTCGATATGGCCAAATTGATCAGCAATAAAATCGGTAACAAGGTACGTATCATTCGAATGCCAGTTTGGCCTTTTTATATCGCATCGGATATATGTTGTGCGATTTGTCGTCCATTGGGTATTTCTCCACCGATCTATCGACGCAGAGTTGATTTTTATACCAAGGATAGAATCTTTGATAACAGCAAAGTCAAGCAAACACTGAACTATCAATTTAATTATGATAACGATAGCGGAATCGAGGAAACGGCCAATTGGTATCTGGAGAATAATCTGCTGAACTGAAAACGAACCTTTGGTTACGAAAGGCGTCATAAACTGCATGATAAGGAGAAAAGTATGAAATTTCTGTGTAACCTGGCCTTTTTTTGGGTTCTCGCTTTTTCAACAAGCCATGCTGACCAGTCGTCGCCCAGGCTTGATGCCCTGTTTGATACCTTGCAACATAGCGATACCACACCAAATCAGGCGCGTATCGTAACTTCCGAAATCTGGAAGCAATGGATTCGCGCGGACAATAAAAATGCACAGCAATTGATGGACAAGGGTATTCAGCGGATGAATCAACTTGCACTAAAAGAAGCGGTAGCAGTATTTTCAGAGTTGATAAATCTGAAACCGGATTTTGCAGAGGCCTGGAATAAACGCGCCACGGTTTATTACATGATGGGTGAATTCGACAAATCCACCGCCGATGTGGTCGAGACCCTGATCCTGGAACCCAGACATTTTGGCGCATTGTCCGGGCAGGGCCTGATTTATTTGCAGGTCAACCGACGCCAGGCCGCCCTCGAGTGGTTTAAAAAAGCGATTGCGGTAAATCCGTTTATGGACAACATTCGAAAGGGGATTGAACAGCTTGAAGAGGAGTTCAAGGGTGAAATTATTTAGTGCAATGCCTTAAACAGAGCCCCTCGTTTCATCACTAAGCCATGGTAAGCAGATTTTATGCTTGTCTATGGCACCGATTTTTTGTTTTCAATGGCTATAATTTCAGCGAGGATGGATACCGCGATTTCTCCCGCTGAGCGCCCACCGATATTGAGACCAATTGGCGCGTGCAGGCGTTTGAAGTCTTCCTCGATGTAGCCTTTTTCACGTAATCGATCCAGTCGTTTGGCATGGGTTCGGCGGCTGCCCAGGCAGCCAATATAGGTTGCGGGGGAAGCGAGGGCGGCATGGAGAACGGGGTCGTCTATAACCGGATCGTGTGCCAGTAATACGATTGCCGTACGGGAGGTGAGAGATAGTGCCTTGATGGCCTGTTCACTGTGTTTGTGTACCAGGGTAATTTCAGGGAAGCGTTCTGGTGTAGCGAACACTGGTCTTGAATCGATAACGGTGACGACGAATCCGATCGCGGTCGCCATCGGAGCAAGAATCTGGCTGATGTGGCCGGCACCGACGATGACCAGATCTCGTGGTTTTGTCCGGGTCACGACAAATAACTCCGAATCTCCTCGTTTCAGGATGGATCCATTGGTGCCTTGTTTATGTAGACGATACACTTCCTTTGATCTGCTCTCACTGAGCTTCAGTTCCCCGGTGACGCCATTGTCATCGATGAACAGGGCGGCACCGCTGGTCAGATCCAGGACACGGGTGACCGGTACATTCCCCACCATTTTCTCGAGGTCGGATCGAGGCGGTGCCCGTTCGATAAAAACGCGAATACTGCCTCCGCAGGTGAGGCGAACTCCATGAGCCTGTTCATCTGTGACGCCATATTCCAGGCACTGCGATTCCCCGCTTTCGATTATTTCAATGGCTTCGGAGATTACAAAAGGCTCAATGCAACCCCCGGACACGGATCCCGCGAACTGTCCCTTGTGGTTGATCACCATCTGACTACCCACAGGGAAGGGGGAGGATCCCCAGGTGTTAACTACAACCACCAGCGCGACACCGTATCCCTGGTTCAGCCACGCGATCGCCTGTTGAACAATGCTGCTGCCATGTTCAACAAAAATATTCTGTAACGGGGCAGCTTTGGTCATTGTCTTTAAATTTTCCACTTTCAACATAGTAGAATCAGTGATTCTCACTTTAAGAACTCTCCCTCGCACTCGCTTTGATAATGTAACTGCTTCGACACTATTACAGGCACAATAATTTCTCAATACCTGGATGACATCTGACCGTTATGAATAACCTGGCTATTGTCATTTTAGCGGCTGGCAACTCGTTGCGACTTGGGCAACCAAAACAACTCGTGATGATTGACGGTCAACCTCTGGTTGCAAGGGTTGCCCGGCTGGCCAGCAAGTTCAGTAATAACGTTTATTGTATTCTCGGCGACAGGGCCGGGAAAATATCTTCCAGTCTGAAACAACATTCTGTGACTTGCCTGACCAATAAAGATTGGCAACTTGGAATGGGTTCATCCATTGCATGGGGTGTGTCACAACTGGGCGAAGACATAGAAGCAGTTTTGATTTTGCTGTGTGATCAGTGGGCGCTAAACCACCGGGACTTAACCCGTCTTTGTCAGCAATGGCAGGCCAGTCCGGACAAGATTATTGCCAGTACGTATTTTGACGGGAACCCGATCCGGCGGGTACGTGGAGTGCCAGCTATATTTCCGGGCAG
This sequence comes from uncultured Gammaproteobacteria bacterium, assembly GCA_964403545.1. Lineage (GTDB taxonomy): Bacteria > Pseudomonadota > Gammaproteobacteria > Arenicellales > Poriferihabitantaceae > VYFG01. Next base: position 2,305 of record CAYOGN010000127.1, on the reverse strand, counting down.
GTATTTTGCGGAATTGAAAATGCTTAAAAAAACTGGTGCCCGAACATTGCTCACCAGTTATTACAACGAGGTAATTGCAATTGAAATCGATAACGCCGGGTTAGATCTTGATACTCCAGTCGACCTGGTGAAAGTCAGGGACTTTTACCGTAGCAGCCATCCTGAAAACTGAATGTATGCTTTATTTCACCAGCAACAAAATATTGGGCAGTCAAATTTGATTAATCTGACCCGGGTCTGCAACATCAACTGAGACAACGCGGGAAATCAGAACGCCCCCTGGCATTCAGACTGCTTTTTCGGAGGTTCTTTTATCCATCGCCTCGGCAATCACACATAATATTTCAAACATCATGGTCGCCCCAACCGGTGCCGTATTTCCTGATGGATCAAAGGGTGGCGCGACTGATTGCGGATTCTACGAGGTCCATGACGGGCACCCGTTCGGTTGGTAACACCGCCATCGAAAGGAACTCCGATAAGACCGATATCTACGTTATCCAGATTTTCTGAATAGGGCGCGCGCAAGAATGTGGGCAGACCGGTGTACCGCGGGCGGGTGATTGGATCCTCGAATTCTGGTGTTTCGTTCATGATCAGATTAAAAGATAATTGAGGGTTGTGATTGTAATGCCAAACCAGTAAATCGAAGGGAACAGAATTAATTCTGTCCCCCCCCTTTGGTTGAATGTAATTCGATAGCGCAGTACAGTGCCATGTCAGCCTCCTATGGTGCTGTGGTTTTCGCAGACACCAGTTTACTCCGCTAGCGCTGGGGCCATGGGAGGCTGGCTACATGATTTTCAGAATTAATTCTATCCCCTACCCTTATATGCGAAGAAAAAACAAAGCAGATTATTTATCGCGGATCCAGCGGGGACTGAACCCCCGGGACAGGCTGTACCAGATTGTGGAGCATGGAATGTGTATTGGCTGTGGAATTTGTCAAAGTATTGCAGGACCAGAAACTGTCCAAATGACATTGGTTGAAAATGGCACCGAGCGCCCGTTAGTGGTCGGAGATCTGGATCACCAGACCGTAGACAGGATTACCCGGGTTTGTCCCGGAACCAGGGTGGAGGGCTTGCCGGAAAATCTGGTGGATGAAGATAGTCAATATCACGAGGTATGGGGAATCTGGCGGCAAATCGTTCTTGCCTATGCCGCTACACCGGATATACGGCACCTCGGTTCTACCGGGGGTCTGTTGACTGCGCTGGCGCTGTATTTGCTGGAAAGCGGTGAGGTGGATTTTGTTGTTCATGCTACCAGTTCAAATGTCAGTCCAACCTTTGGTGAACGATTTATCAGCCGCAATAAACAGGACGTATTGGAGGCAGCGGGGTCGCGCTATGGTCCAACGGCCACCCTGATCGATATTGTCGAAATCCTCGATCAGTGTGAACAGGCGAGAGAAACCTTTGCCTTTATCGGCACCCCCTGTGATGTCAGCGCACTACGGAACTACGCCGCAATGGACGCCCGGGTCAACCAACTTTGCAGATTTCAGATGGTAATGGTATGCGGCGGGTTTATGAGTCCTGCCGGGATGGGAGAATACCTGGCAGGTCTCGGAATCGAGATGGAAAATATTAAGAATTTTCGATATCGTGGATATGGATGCCCGGGTTCGACACGAATTGAAATGGATGACGGACAGGTAATCGAGAAAAACTATCTCGATTTCTGGGGCCAGGATGAATCAGCCTGGAAGCTGCCCTTTCGCTGCAAAGTCTGTCCCGATGGTATCGGTGATGCGGCAGATATTGCAGCTTCCGACACCTGGGACGGTGGATCTCCCACTCGGGAAGGACAATTGGAAGATCCTGGAACCAATGCAGTTATTGTACGTAGTCGCGCCGGTGAAGACCTGTTGCATCGGGCTGTATCCAGTGGATATGTCTGCCTGGGGGACTCCCTGACACCAATGGATATGGATCGATTTCAACCCCATCAGGTAACCAAAAAACGTTCAGTATGGGCGCGTTTTGTGGGCATGCGCAATGCAGCCCATGTGGTGCCAGATGTTCGAGGGCTTCGCCTCAAGCCGCTGGCCCGGGGAAACAGTTTAGCCGAGAATCTCAATCAGGCTCGCGGTAGTCTGCGCCGTGCCAGGGATGGTAAAAACAACGAGAATACGCCAATCCCTGCTGTAAAATCTGTCGACCCGGGTGGGCGGGGACAGAATTAATTCCAGAGGCGGACGGGGACAGAATTAATTCTGTCCCCCATCTATTCGAACGAAGTCGAAGAACACCCACGCTCAATCATTCAGGACGGTCATTGATACCAAAGGCCAGAGAAC
>CAYOGN010000126.1:0-24736 GCA_964403545.1 uncultured Gammaproteobacteria bacterium | reverse complement strand
GTCTACCGCCCGGACATGGGTCGTCACTCTTTGCAATATGCCTTGATGAACCGGAAAATATTGTTTTAAATCATCGATTTCAACCAATGCAGACACAGGCTAATTTCCGGCTAACCAGCATCGGCTGGAAGAAATGTCACGGGTGGTGATCAGTTCCGGGATTTCTGAAAGGCAACGGGGGTCATTGGTGGACTCGCGTTCATTACAGCGGGCCGCAAAACGGCAGTAATCGGGTAAGTCAACCAGCGCAGGTACCCGGCCTTTGATTACTTCCAACATTTCCTGTCGATGTCCCAACACTGGAATTGAGCGCAACAGCGCACGGGTATATGGATGGCTCGGTGTGGAAAACAATGTATGAACATCGGTGTACTCCACTACTTGCCCCGCGTACATTACCGCTACGTAATCCGCCATTTCTGCGACCACACCTAAATCGTGGGTAATCAATAATGTGCCGGTATTTTTTTTGACTTGAAGATCTCTCATTAACGCTAAAATTTGCGCCTGAATAGTGACATCCAGCGCCGTGGTTGGCTCATCAGCAATAAGTACTTCCGGTTCACAAGCCAAAGCCATCGCGATCATTACTCGTTGTGCCATACCACCGGAAAGCTCGTGTGGATAGGCTTTTAGCCGAATAGCCGGATCGGGAATACCAACACTTTCCAATAACTCAATGGCTGCATTTTGCGCCGTATTTTTATCAAGAACCTGATGCGCCTGAATGACTTCGATCAACTGTTTTTCGACATTTTGTACCGGATTGAGTGCTGAAGAGGGGTCCTGGAAGATCATTGAAATCTGGTTTCCACGCAGGTTAGCCAGTTGCTTGTTATCGAATTCCAGTACATTGATCCCACGAAACAATACCTCTCCCTGGACTACCTTGCCGGGATGGGGCAATAATCCCATAATGGAAAGCGCGGTTACCGATTTGCCACAACCACTCTCACCAACCACACATAGCGTTTGACCCTTTTTCAGTGACAGGGTAACGCCATCTACAGCTTTTGCGATGCCGCCACTGGTATAAAACCAGGTTGCAAGATTGTTGAGCTCAAGTATGTTTTCAGCTGGCGATGTCAATGGTGCACTATCCATGATGAACAGGATTTTCTTAGCTATTTAACCGCGGATCAAGGGCATCCCGTAAACCATCTCCAAGAAGATTGAATCCGAGAACAGTAATCATTATCGCCAGTCCGGGAAAGAATACAAGATGCGGAGCACTGAAAATCTGGTTGCGTTCAGAACCTAACATAGTACCCCATTCAGCCATCGGAGGTTGTGCCCCCAGTCCCAGAAAGGAAAGCCCCGCTGCGTCAAGAATTGCCCCCGCGATACCGAGCGTTGCCAGTACCACGATGGGGGTTATAGCATTGGGTAGAATGCGTAAAAACAGGATGCGTTTGTGGCTGCCCCCCAATACTTTGGTGGCTGCAACGAAATCCAGCTTCACGACCGTGAGCACACTGGCCCGTGTTACGCGCGCGTAAGCCGGTAAGGTAACGATGGATATAGCGAGTAAGGCATTCTGTATACCCGGGCCGAGCACCGCCACAATGGCGATGGCCAGCAGAAATGACGGAAATCCTAATATAACATCCATAATTCGCATGATCAGGTTATCCAGCCAACCGCCAAAGTAGGCGGCGACAGAACCCAGTATCACACCAAAGATCAGAGCGAAAGATACCGTAGTAAATCCGATGGCCAAACTCACGCGTGCGCCATATAGCAAACGGGAGAGCTGATCCCGATAATTGCCATCAATTCCGAGAAGGTGTTGTGGTCTTTCAGCCGGACAACCCAGCAAATGAATACAGGGAGCTCCTCGTTTAGTCAGAAAATCCTCTCCGATTAATACTTTGTGCGGATCGAAGGGCGCCAGAACCCCGGCGAAAATAGCCAGAAAAAACATAAATCCGATGAGGGCCAGCCCTACTTGACCCGATCGTCTGGCGATCAATCGCTTCCAGGTTCGTTTCCACATAGGAATGGGATCACCGAGCAGATTCTCACTATCCAGCTGTTCCGAGAGTATGGTTGATGTATTGGCAAATTTACCCATTGTGATCTTCCGAAAAACGATTATTGCAACCGAACACGCGGATCGAGAAAACTGTAGGAAATGTCCACAATGATGTTGATGGTCATGTAGGAAACTGCAATTATCACGGTAAAGGCCTGAACAATGGGGTAGTCCCGGGCATTGATGGCTTCCACCAGCATTCGACCCACTCCGGCAAATCCAAATACAGTTTCGGTGAGCACAGCTCCGCCGAGTAGGGCACCCATTTGCAGGCCCAGGATGGTAACCACTGGTAACATGGCGTTACCCAGGGCATGAATTCGAACTACCCGTGATTCCAGTAGTCCTTTTGCCCGTGCAGTGCGAATGTAGTCACGTCCCAACACTTCCAAAAGACTTGATCGGGTCATCCGGGCGATAATAGCCATCGGTATGGTCGCCAGGGTAACAACCGGCAATATCATGTGTTTAATGGCATCGCCAAACACCTCCCAGTCACCGGTAATCAAGGCATTAAATATATAGTGATTGGCGATAAATTGATAAAATCTGCCCGAAGGGGATGAAATGACTACATCCCAGCCCCAGGCAACATAAAACGGGGTGGAAGTTAACCCGGCGGTTAGACGTCCTGAGGGAGGTAACCAGAATACGGTATCCTTGAGTAAAAATCCAAACAGGTAGGCCAACATCAGTCCGAGCCAGAATACCGGCATGGAAATGCCTATATTGGCCACCACCATCGTACTGACATCGGTTAGAGAATTGTGCCGCATTGCTGAAACAACGCCTAAACCAATACCAACAACCGTCGCCAGAATCAGGGCAAGAATGGCCATCTCGATTGTCAGTGGAAATCGCTCAACCAGAATTTGTGAAACAGGGCGACTGTAACGAATAGAATTGCCAAATTCGCCACTGGCAAGCTGTTTTACATAGATGTAGAACTGTTCTGGAATGGAGCGATCAAAACCAAACTTCTTATTAAAGGTCTCACACATTGCGGCGGTTGCTTTATCGCCCAATATGGATTTACAGGGCTCTCCCGGAACCAACCGTGCCAATGCAAATGTAACAATCAGTATCCCGGCTAATACAGGGATAGAAATCGCCAAACGCCGTGCAATAAATCCAAGCATTTTACGGTCTTATTGATCGTGTCAGATTACAAATACTTGCGATGTCGTCAAACAAAGCATAAAAAAAGGCGAGTGGAATCCCCCACTCACCCTTTTTAGACGAAGCCGATTATTCGGCGTTCATCAGTTTGTCCCAAAGATAGGTGTAGTATGAGAACGTACCTGTATTACCACCATGGTTGGAACTGGCGGCATTGATGCCGGCCTCCCAGGAAGCAATGACGTCATTGGCATCAAATGTAGACCCATCGTGAAATTTAACCCCTTCACGGAGCGCACAGGTCCATACGGTGCCATCATCATTTGCATTGCAGGCGGTCGCCAGGCGAGGTTCAACCTTGCCGGAATCTATCGCGTATCCAAGCAGCGGCTCTACAACCTGCTGACAGATTGCGAGTGATTCACCGTCACTTTCGTCAGCACAGTAAAGACTGATAGGCTCCGCATTTTGCATAAATACAAAAGTGTCTTTGCCAGGATTCGCGTGGGCAAATAGTGGTGCACCAAAAGGACGGAAATGTGCGTTTTCGACGCCTTTGGTAGAAGCGGATGCAGAAGCACCATGGGCAACGGGAACCATGGGAACAAGTTTACGAATCATGTTATTGGCTTCCGCATAAAGTGGTGCTGCAGTAGCGATGTCACCAATGGTAGATGCCTGCTCCAGAACCTTGTAAATTTCCGGATGAGTCGACCCATATTGTGGGTTTTCAGCACCAAAATGGTAATCCAGGAAATTTGTTACGTGTGGGTAATCGGCACCCCAGCCTAACAGATAAAATCCATTCAGTTTTCCGGTTGTAGACTCATCGATAAATTTACCACTTTCCATGACTTCCACTTCGGCAGTAATTCCGAGGTTTTCTTTAAGTTGCGTCTGGAATTCAACCGCTACGATTTTTGGCTCGGGTAGGTAGCCCCGAAAAACGTCACGAAAATAGATTTTGGTCTCAAAGCCATCGGGAAAACCCGCTTCAGCCAGCAGTGCCTTCGCGGCTGCCGGATCAAAATCAGGCCAGGCATCACCTTCACAACCGTTAGAGATGGAACAAGGGGTAAAGTGTGACGCCACCTCAGAACCTTTTGGATAATAAAAATCTACGATACGTTGACGGTCAATACCGATGGCAATAGCCTGACGTACTTTTAGATTATCAAAAGGCGCAAAGGTATTGGTCATTGCAAGATATAGCGTATTCGGGTTGGCAACCGGAATAAACTTTAGTGCTTCGTCAGCGGCAACCCCTTCAAAATCATCCGGACTCAGATTGGTAATCTGGTCAACCTGGCCGGAACGAAGTTCAAGCAACCGACCTGCACCACTATCGGACCAGCGAATGATAAGCTTGGAAAAAGGAGCATTATCACCCCAATAATCGTCATTGCGATCCATAATGATACTGTCGCCACGATTCCACTTATTCATTTTAAAAGGACCGGTACCCACAGGATTCTCAAGAATCGCACCAGTACCTTTAGTAGCCGCAATATGTTCTTCGGGCTGAATGCCAAAAGGGGTAAAAGCGGCTTTCGCCGGAAAAGCGGGGTCAGGCTTACACATGGTGAAAGTCACCTCATGCTCGCCTGTGGCAATAATGGATTTGATCTTGCCACCGTAGTCGCAATCAGGTGCGACAACACTGTTTCCTTCAAAACTAAACGCGGGTACTGCAGCAAGTCCAAACAGGACTGTTGCAGCGACACCGCTCGTGATTATTTTTCTCATGGTTATTCTCCATCCAAATAGCAGTAGTAAGAAGCGCTATCATAATAGCGACTCGCGTGTACCATTAATCTAACACAGTTGCCACTGATTTAGTGGTAGATTAACTTCCTAACTCCCGGCTTATTTCATTAAATATCCGCAAAGTTTGAAAATCCAGTATGTCATTCAGTGGTTCCGGTTGTGATGAACCTTTGGCAATAACGACAGAGGAAGCAGGGTTGATATACAGCCACTGGCCATGTATACCGAGGGCAAAGTAGCAATTGTCGTTATTTCCAACCTGGTACCAGTTATTTCTGTATCGCCCTGTGGGTAGCAACCGGGCAAAACTTTCGTTTGCCTGAATACGATGGTCGCCGTTATCAAGCGTATCGGCTATCCAGCTTTCCGGAATGATCTGCTGATGATTCCGATAACCTCTGTCCAGCATCAATTGCCCAATCTGCGCAAGGTCATCAATGGTGACACAGACACCACCAGCTCCCCGTCCAAGCAGGGCACGGTCTACCGTAACATAGCCCGCTGTTTCCGCACCCAATGGTTGCCAGATCAGGGAACCCATAAGGTCGGCATAGCGAATTCCGCTTGCGCGTTCAAGCAAGAGGCCAAGCAGATCCGAATTTGGTGATTTATAGTTAAACTGCTCTCCATGTCCGGCGGGCGCTTTTGCAAGACTATACAAAAATGGCTCCAGCGATGGGCCGGGATGCATCTGATCTACAGGGTTCCAGCCGGTGGCATCGCGATAGCAACGATAATCACCTGTAACATCCAGATAATTTTCTTCAAATGCCAGTGAAACTGTCATATCCAGTAGGTGTTGTATAGAGCAATCCTCGTACGCACTGCCCCGGGTTCCAGGCAGGTAGTGAGCTACAATTTGATTGACATCGATAACGCCCTGGCTGGCCAATATTCCGCTTAACATGGCAGTAATGGATTTACTGATCGAGAAAACAATATGTGGGTTGTTTTTGTTACAGTGACTGGCACTCCAATCCAGTATTTTCTTTCCCTGGTGCAGGATTACCAGGCAATCTGTATCGCATCGTGTAAAAAGATACTCGAGATGATCATCCATCAATGCAGAAAAAACTGATGAATCTGATGGTGATGATTCAGTGTGCAATGGCTGCGCCAGTTTTTGCTCTATCTCAATATTCGCGCTGGGTATCAATTCGCGAACATTATGAAATGTCCAGCGATTGTAGGGCCCTAGCCTCCAGTTAGAGATATCGGCATATTCAGGTTTTTTCCATTCCGGGTTGCCTGGCTCAGTGTTACTAACGGTGGTCATGATAGTCTGGTTTGCTATATGGCTGTATAAGCTACTGGATTGAGCGTCCTGGCTATCGCATGAATCGCGTCCAGTGCCGTTCGTAATCTTTCATCTGAGGTGAACTCAGGCCAGCTGGATAGCTTGACGATCGTAAGATGATGTTCAGGATCCACATAGATTTTCTGGCCAAAAACACCTCTTGCCATAAATGCCTTTCGGTTGACATCCTCAATCCAGAACTGATTCCGGTAACTACCATTTGGGGTTGCCAGATTATAGGGCGCGTGAAAAAGGTCTCCATTGGTATTGTGAATATCCTTGATCCATTCAGCGGGAACAATTTGTCTGCCATTGGCCATTCCCTGTTGTAACAACATTTGACCAAAGCGAGCGTAGTCCCGCAGGGTCGCGTTAAATCCGCCATCTGCGAGGGGGTAACCGGCGCGATCTACGGTAAAACAGGCACTTTCTTCACAGCCTAGAGGTTGCCATAGTTCATCACTGATCAGTTCAGCCAGGTGGGTGGCGGTAGCACGTTCCATGCAATGAGCCAGAACGTCTGTTTCTATCGACCGATACTGAAATAAAGTGCCGTGTTCTCTCGTCGTTTCTACCAGGCCCAGAATCTGCTCCCAGATGCATTCCGGAAACTCCGTTTCCGGTGGCGGTGTTCTCCAGCCACTGGCGACATCTGTTACCGAGATATCAGAGTCTGGTGCTTCATAATCTTCAACGTACTTTACACCGGTAGTCATGTCCATAACCTGCTGCAAAGTGGCGCCTTTCCAGGCTGTTTTTTTGAGCTCAGGCAAATAGCGGGTCACTCTTGCATTGGCGTCAAGCAATCCTTTGCCCATCAAAATTCCTGCAACTGAACCGACGATGGATTTTGCCATTGACTGTGACAAATGCAAGGTGCGTTCGGTCATTCCATTCATATACCTTTCAAACACAATTTCGCCTTTGTGCAGGACCAGAAAACCGTCAGTAAAACTGCTATCCAGCCAGGCATCAATCGTAGTGGGTGGAGAATTTCCTGAAACAAACCCAAGATTCTCCAGGTTAATTTTAGCCTCTGGTAATACCCATTTATCCCCATTGCCACGCCAGACTTCGGTGGTCGGAAGCAGTTGCCTGATATTCTGAAATGTCCAGCGATTCCAGGGGGCCCGATCCCAATAGTTTCTGGGGATTCTGTGATTTTGAGATAATGGAATTCCTCTGGTGGTTTGTTTCATAACATTGATCAGGTAAGTTAAAAGGAAAGGCAATCACATGGAGTACGATAGGAGTGCTGCCTATAAAGCTGGCGGTGAACGCTGCTACGATTTCAGGAATGGATGGATTGAAATGACCGGTCCTTGTTCACTGGATCCATTGGCAGAGAAGACCAGTTCAACTCAAGTTCCAGATGTCGGGCATGTTTGAATAAATTCTCCTCGCCCCATGGTTTGCCAATTAACTGGATTCCCACCGGCATGGCGTTACTGTTGTAACCACAGGGCATCGTGATAACGGGTAATGCAGTCATTGTTATCGCGTATGCGACTGCGAGCCATCGGTAATATTCCTCTACAGGGACATCCCCATCAGAACCCGGATATCTTAATTCTGCGGGTACCGAGACGACACTGGTGGCTGGGCAAATCAACAGATCGACGTCACGGATAAATCTCGCCGCTTCATTGACGATTTGCCCCTGGTTGCGTAGCGCCTGGCGAATCTGTCCGGCGGTTAGCGCAAGTCCGCTTTCAATATTCCATACGACTTCAGGCTTCATCACTCCAGGATTTTGCAGTAACGTTTGCTCCATGGAAATGGCGTAATTGTTCGCCCTCAATGTATCAAAGGTTTCATGCACGCCGCTCAGGTCAGGTTGATCCTCGACAATATCCCAACCTGAGTGAATCAAATTATCAACGAAATTTTCAAATATCGTGCCTGTTTCATCACTGACGGTGGTGATCCCGAGGTCACGACTGATCGCCACTCGTCCCGGTCGTTCGGGCTGCTGAGTAGCACGTCTCGATATTTTATTACCGTTGCTCATCATAGCATCAGCAAACAATGCAAGATCTTCGATACCTCTTGCCATGGGCCCTTCTGCGCTGAGCACATCGAAGGGCAGGAAGTCAGAATCTGACCGAATTCTTCCGGGAGAGGGTCTTAAACTCGTGACACCGCAAAAACTTGCCGGCGTACGAAGAGATCCCGCCATGTCTGAGCCATGGGATAACCAGGAGCAACCGGATGCGAGGGACGCTGCAGCGCCGCCCGAGGAACCACCGGAAGAGCAACTGGTACCATGTGGGCTACGGGTGATTCCAATGACGTCATTAAATGTAATTCCGCCGGTACCGAACTCAGGGGTGTTGGTCTTTGCGTAAATTACTCCACCCTCACTTTCAATTTTCCTGACCAGTTGGTCGGAATACTCCGGCACATGGTTCTCATAGACCCGGGACCCAAATGTAGTGCGGACGCCTTTGACGCAGGTCAAATCCTTTATTGCGACGGGTAAACCATAAAGAAAACCGGGACTTTTCTCAGCGGAGTTTTTTATTCTGCCAGCATGATGCCGAGCCCGATCGAAGCACAGAGTCACCATGGCATTTATCTCCGGGTTTACCCTGGCAATGCGTTTTTCCAGACTGTCCAGGGTGTCTTCAACGGTAAATTCTCCGGATTGGAGGCCGGCCACCACTTCACAGGCAGATAGCTGATAAAGGCTGTCCATTTTTGAATTTGAAACTTTTGGCTTACTTTATCATCCTGCCCAGTGGCTTGCCGCCAATCAGGTGCATATGAAGATGATATACCTCCTGATTGCCATCACGACCACAGTTAATGATCAGACGGTACCCATTGTCTGCAATTCCTTCCTTCTGTGCCAAATCTTTTGCGACCAGAAACAAATGCCCCAGAACCGCTTCATCTTCCACGGTGATATCGTTCACCGTAGGGATGATTTTATTGGGAATAATCAGAATGTGGGAGGGTGCCTGGGGATTAATATCGCGAAATGCAGTGACTCTGTGATCCTGGTAGACGATATCGGCGGGGATTTCCTTGCTAACGATTTTGCTGAATAGAGTATCTTCGGTCATTTTTATATTTAGGCTTCTCGGGTTTTGTCTAGTTTATCTGCGACTTTGTGCAACTCGGTGTTATGGATTCCCATTTGATTCATTCTGCTGACTGTATTCAGTACATATTCACGATTGCATCCGCGTGCGCCGCTGGCGGTCTCAATAACCGAGACCAGATCGTCAAGGGCCAAACGAGGTGCAAAATGAGGGTGCTCCTGTATCGAAATAAATGCCAGCGCGGACACCCTCCTGCGATCATCCAGTAATATCGGACACAGGCGTGGATCATAGGAGCCGATGATTAATTCACGTTCACAAAGGTAGGCAAGTACCCCGGATGTTTGCTTCTTACTGATATGGTAGGCATAACCGCGACAGGAACCACCTCGATCGAGTCCCAGAACGAGCCCCGGATTTCGCGCGGTGCCTCGATAGCGAACCGACCACAGGCACAACCGGCGATGATAGCCATACAATACAGCGGGACGAGCCTCCAGATATTCAAATCCCGGATTCCACATAAGGGAACCGTAAGCAAATACCCAGAACTCGCCCGACGGTAACGGAATTGATTCCACCGTTCCCGGTTTCAGCATGGATAAGTTAAAATGAGGGGGTTGCATTAAAAATTGAATTTAGATGATCGACGTATATTACTGGACAACACCAAACGGGCACAAGGTAACCATTTTTCTGGAAGAAGTGGGACTTGGGTACAATATTGTTCCTGTCAACATTGGAGCCGGCGATCAGTTCAAACCGGATTTTCTCGAGTTATCACCCAACAATCGAATCCCGGCCATTGTCGATTACGCACCGGATGGTGTTGATCATCCTGTTTCGGTTTTTGAATCCGGCGCAATACTACTATATCTTGCAGAAAAAACCGGCCAATTTTTACCTTATGATCTCGTGAGTCGTACCCGGGTTCTTGAATGGCTATTTTGGCAAATGGGAAACCTGGGGCCAATGCTGGGCCAAAACCACCATTTTGGAACCTACGCCAAAGAAAAAATTCCCTACGCCATTGATCGATATGTCAATGAAGCATCACGGTTATACGGGGTACTGAATAAACAACTCGAGGGCAGGGAATTTATCTGCGGTGAATACTCCATCGCCGATATGGCCTGTTACCCATGGACAACCTCTCATGAGCGACAACAACAGGATTTAGACGACTTCCCCGAGGTTAAACGCTGGCACCTGTCGATGAAACAACGACCAGCAGTCATAAGAGCCTACGAGATCCCGGATAAGTTAGCACTGAAATCCGGTATCAATGATGAGGCAGCAAAAATTTTATTTGGTCAGGATCGTTCTGTTGTAGGTTAAACAAAGGCTCTTATAGCTTTAAACCGGTAAACAGATAGTTATTCAAAAGAGTGTAAAGTACATTGAATTGAGGAATCAGGCATGAGTATTTCGGTAGCTAACACTATAGCATTTTCACCAGAACAAGATCCTTATTATACAGACCGGGTTAATCTCGCCGCGGTATTTCGTATGACCGCGCGACTTGGAATGCACGAAAGCATTGCCAATCATTTTAGCTTCGCTGTATCCAGCGATGGCAGTAAATTCCTCATTAATCCCAATGGTCGTCATTTTTCCAACATTCGGGCAAGCGAACTGTTATTGCTGGATGCAAACGATGATTCCACGATGAACGGCCCCGATGCACCTGACCCCACCGCCTGGGCGATTCATGGTGCATTACATCGAAATGTTCCACAGGCGCGATGCCTTATCCACCTGCACCCCAAATATGCAACCGTTCTGGCTTCTCTGGAGGTGAACGGTTTACCACCCATCGATCAAAATACCATGCGTTTTTACAACAGGGTGTCGGTGGACTCCGGCTTTGACGGCATGGGACTTGGTAACGAGGCAGAGCGCTTGTCCACTACCCTGGGTAACAACAAGATTCTGATCATGGGTAATCATGGAGTTTTGGCTGTGGGCCATAGCGTCGCAGAAGCGTTTGATGCTGTTTACTACTTTGAACGTGCCTGCAGCAACTATATCAATGCCTTGATGACCGGTAAAAAACTGCGAATAGTCAGCGATGAAATCGCGGAAAAAACTGCCCGGCAGTGGGAAAACTATAGCGGATCCGCTGACAGGCATTTACAGGAAGTTTGCAAAATTCTCGATCGTGAAGAACCCGATTACAAAACCTGATTGGGTCGGTATTTTTCTGATGATAGCGAACTGATTCAGAATCTGCACCAATAGCCTGAGCTGATCGCGAACTTCACCAATGCTACGGGGTTGTGTCACCCCAACGTAACTGGTTGTTGAGCGCTATACGACTCCATGCAACCACCATGCTATTGCCAGTAGCAACCCGGTACCCAACCCTCATCCTGTTAACGATCGCTACCCGATGAGTACAATCAGATTTACTTCGAAGTGGAAGCGTATCGCTTTATAGCTTGATCAAGATCCTCGATCAGGTCATTAATGTCTTCGAGCCCGACATGAATCCGAATAAGCTGGCCTTCCTTTGTCCACTGAGTTGCAGTACGGGATTTTTCTGGAGAACCGGGAACGATCAGGCTCTCAAAACCACCCCAGCTGTATCCCATGGAAAATAGTGACATATTGTCAAGCATATTAGCCAGGGCCTCTCTGGATCGAGGTTTCAGAATAAAGGCAAATAGTCCCGTGGAGCCGGAGAAATCCCGTTTCCAAAACTTATGGCCCGGGCAATTATCCAGCGCCGGATGCAACACCTCCAGTACTTCATCCTGATCGTTTAGCCATTGGGCCATTTTTAGTGCCTGCCGCTCATGCTGCCTGACTCTGAGCCCCAGGGTCCGCATGCCGCGCATGCCGAGAAAAACATCGTCGGGGGCCAGCGAATGGCCAAGCAAATCCCGACATTGTTTGATCCGATAAAAATTTTCCTTGTCTGTTGCAATTAATCCGAGCAAAGCGTCTGCATGACCGGCAAGGTATTTGGTGCCTGATGTGACTGATATGTTAACACCCAGATCCAACGGTCGGTAAAATAGTGGAGATGCCCAGCTGTTGTCGATTACGGTTGTAATATTGTGATTCCTCGCAATGGAGACGATTGCTGGCACATCCTGTATTTCGAAAGTCATGGAGCCAGGTGATTCCATAAAAATCAGGCTTGTATTGGCCTCAACCATCTCTTCAATAGCGGCACCGATTGTGGGGTCATAATAAACCACCTCGACGCCAATTCCGCGGAGAAAGTTATCACAGAATAAGCGGGTAGGGCCATATACTGAGTCTGCGATCAGTACATGGTCACCGCTGTGTGCAAACGCCAGTACCGCAGTGGTGACAGCCGCCATCCCTGAAGACACGGACAGTGCTCCAAATCCGTTTTCGAGGTCGGCAAAGGCGTTCTCAAAGGCAAATGTGGACAGTGAACCAAATCGTCCATATACCACTTTGTCCTTGATGTCATGGTCCAGTCGTGATTGCTCAAGGTCAGAAAGGGTAGGGTATACCACCGTCGAACCATGATAGACCGGTGGGTTAACCATGCCTCCCTGTTTGCCAGGGTTTCTGCCATTGTGGATTGCACGGGTATCAAATTGAGATCTTTTTTTATTCATTTATCGAATCAGCTTTGTGTGTTTATACCAAACCCAAGGGTCTAATTTACTAATCTTGACAATTCACTGATAAGCACTGACAACATTGCAAACTCAATTCGTGTTTCCTCACCGAGTCGATCTACCATTTGCTTCACTATCGTAATATTGTGTTTGTTTTCCAGGCACCAGGATTTGATTTTTGATTCTGCGCTCTTGCCGCTGGATGAGCCAATAATGCTGTTCACAATCTGTTCATGAACCGTTCGCAAGTTCTCGCCGAGGCTAAACCGTGCCCGTTGATTCCAGTCATTACTCGCGGGCAATGCATCGATAGATTGTCGAATCCAGTCCAGCCCCAGTTCCTGTCCTGCAGTGAAATAAACATCAGCCACCATTGACAACGGTTGTTTCCGGGCTATTGCGATATCAACGATTTCGCAGCAATTGGCAATGGCTTTGACCAGTAATAACTTCCGGGTCAGCGCAGGAGACAATCCGGAAGAAACAGGCAAAATGTCATGGACGCGATTTATTCCTGGTACCATGTCGGGTGGGAGTTTCGCCAGCACCGCGCCCAAATCACTCACTGCTGATTGAAAAGTCCTGACGGTTACTGGAATATCCAATGGTTGAGGTCGATTGCGTAGTAGCCAGACGATGGTTGATTCAGCAGAATGTGCTGCTTTGTTCAATAACAACTTCTGTTTGTCTGCTGTTATTCGATTGTCAAGGGATCGGATAGTGTTATGGATAAGGTCAAGTTCCAGAATGTCCCGTGTCGCGATATACGCCCGAGTAATATCGGCAGTACTGGCGCCGGTAAGCTCTGAAATTCTCAAGTGAAAGCTGGAACCTAATTTTCCAATAAGATCATTGGTAATCTGGGTTGAGATAATTTCTCGCTTGAGGCGGTGGCGCTGAATTTGGCGGGAAAATATTTTAACCAGATTTGGCGGGAAGTAGTCTTCAATTTCCTGTCTCAAATAAGGATCGTCGGGTACTGTTGAATCCAGCAGATTTTGATACAAATCCATCTTGCTATAGGAAAGAAGGACCGCAAGCTCGGCGCGGGTAAACCATTGTCCAACTTCCTGGCGATGTTTTAGCGTGGCGTTGTCCGGCAAATATTCCAGCTCACGATTGAGCAATCCTTTATTTTCCAACAACGTAATCGATTTTGCCTGTTGCGACATCAACTTGTTGCTGAAGCTGGTTTCCAGACTTAATATCTGGGTTTGTACATAGTTGTTTTCCAGAACCAGGTCGCCAATTTCATTTTCCATTTTTGCCAGTAATGCATTCCGTGATCCAGCTTTTAATGCCTTGCTTTGAATGGCATCATTCAACAGTATTTTGATATTTACCTCGTGATCTGAAGTATCAACACCTGCCGAATTATCGATGGCATCGGTATAGCACAGGCCTCCACTCTGATTGAATTCGATACGCCCATGTTGAGTCATGCCCAGGTTACCGCCTTCTCCAATGACCTTAACCCGCAATTCAGTGGCATCGACTCTGAGACCATCGTTATTTCGATCTTGCGCATCCTGCTGGGTTTCGAAAGAAGCCTTGATATAAGTACCAATGCCACCATTCCAGAGCAGTTCAACCTGCGCTTTGAGAATAATGTTCAATAGTTCATCTGGAGAACAGGTATCACGACTGACGGACAGGGCCTTTTTTGCCTGGGCCGACAATTTGATGGACTTTGCACTGCGATCAAATACGCCGCCTCCTGGCGAAATCAATTTCTTGTTGTAATCACTCCAGGAAGAGCGTGGCAGATTGAACAGTCGCTGCCTTTACCTGAAGCTGGCCACGGCGTCAGGGTTTGGATCGATAAATATATGCATGTGGTTGAATGCAGCTATCAGGCGAATATGTTTCGATAAAAGCATGCCATTGCCGAATACATCGCCTCCCATATCACCAATGCCAATAACCGTGAATTCACTTTTCTGGATATCCTTGCCAAGTTCACGAAAGTGTCGTTTGACTGATTCCCAGGCTCCGCGTGCGGTAATGCCCATTTTTTTGTGATCATATCCAGCCGATCCTCCCGAGGCAAAAGCGTCACCAAGCCAGAATTTCCTTTGCAGGGAAATATCGTTGGCGATATCGGAAAATGTTGCAGTTCCCTTGTCTGCGGCAACCACCAGATAAGGATCGTCGCCATCGATTCTGACGACATCTTTTGGCGGAATAATTCGGTTGCCGACGATGTTATCTGTAAGATCCAGCATGCCGGAGATAAACATCTTATAGCAGGCAATGACTTCCTGCAGAATCAAGTCGCGGTTACCGCCCGGTAATTGTTTGGCAACAAATCCACCTTTGGACCCTACCGGTACGATGACGGCGTTTTTTACTCTTTGTGCCTTTACCAGGCCCAGCACTTCGGTACGAAAATCTTCCGGCCGTTCTGACCATCTCAGCCCACCGCGGGCAACATCACCGCCCCGTAGATGTACCCCTTCTACCCGGGGAGAATATACAAAAATCTCATATTTAGGAGCCGGTTCCGGAATTCTCGGAATGGCCTGAGAGTTTAGTTTGAAGGATATATAGGGTTCAGATTCTGTTTCTCTTTGTTGGTAATAGTTGGTTCTGAGAGTTGCATTCAGGACATCCAGCAAGGCCAGAATTATTCTTTCTTCATCCAGCGTCTGCACGTTTTCCAGCAGTGAATGTATTCGCTTCTGAATCTTATTGATCGGACGTACTTTTCGTTGCGGGTTGAACTGAACGTCAAACAGTTCACCAATACCGGAAACCAGTTCGGGATTCCGTGCCAGTGTATCGATGACATAATTTTCACTGTATCGCAGTCGAATTTGCTTGAGGTAGCGAATGTAAGCACGAAATAAGCTGATCTGCCGCCAACTGAAACCAGTAAGCAGAGTAAGCTGATTAAATCCGTCATTCTCCGACTGACCATTCCACACACTTTTAAATACATTTTCCAGTGTTGTGCTGTGATTAGCGTCGAAGCCACGCTCATCCTTGCGAACAATTTCAAAATCATTGATCCAGAAGATCTCCCCATCGTTTCTCTTTAGTCGAAAAGGATGCTCACCAAGTACCCGAATTCCCATATTCTCAAGAATGGGAAGTACATCGGACAGGGGCAACGGATCTGTTTGTGAATAGAGCTTCAAATGAGCCTTGATCGGGGACAACTCACTTTTACTTTTTTCACGATCGATATCCAGGGTGGTAACAACCTCACCGTCACCAAGCATTTCAAATCGAGTAATGTCATCCAGCGCATTCTTCAGCGAGAAGCGATCCTGGTAACTGGCGGGAAATCCGTCACGCCAGGACTTCAGCAATTGCCTTGACTGCTCAAGGTTAAACCGTCCCTGGGCCTCAACCAACAAGTTTTCATTCCAGTCTCTGGCCATGGACTGGACCACTGTTTCGAGTGTTTTTTGGTCGATTGCGGGCGTGCTATCAGGGTCGGTAAATACGGTATAGTGTATTCTGGTTAAAACCGAGTCGGAGAAAAGGACATTGAAAGTTACCTCTTTTGCCTCCAGGGATTCTGCCAGATAAACAAGTATCCGCTGTCTCAAACGGCTGTTAAAAAGATCCCTGGGAACATATACCAGGCAGGAGAAAAAATGACGGCAAAGATTTCTTTGCAAGTGTAGTCGTGTCTTACGTCGCTCCTGTTGGTTTAATAGAGTCATACACAGGCCATACAGGGTAGGACTGGCAAGCTCAAGAATCATTTCCCTTGGTAGAGTCTCGAGAATGGTTCTTAATTCCTTGTATGCGTAACCACCTTTGCGCAAAGTGCTTTCTGAAAGTATGAAAGCGGCTTTGCTGCGTATATGAGGAATTGAGGCAATGGACATGCTCCTGGTGGAGCCGGCGAGAAATCCAAGGATACAACTGACTCGCCGCTTGTATTTTTGTTTCGATTTACCCTGATCAAAATTATGATCGATCAAGATACAGTCGAGGTAGTTTGCGCGGTGAATATAAATTCGTTCTCGTGACTTGGTAAATATTACCGGTGAAGTTTCACTACGCACAAGAGGGGGTAATATGTGCAGTATATTTTCACCGTTTTGATGTGCCGAACGTAAAATTCCGCAAATGGAATCGGTATCAATGGTCGTTTTGCCATTTCTGGTATCAACCTCCACTTCACCATAGCCAATAAAAGCAAAGTTGTTTTCTGTCATCCATCGAAACAGGGCACCGTACTCGGCAAAGGTCGGACCCTGTAAACTACGTTCTACCATCTCGGCGAGGGACAGAACTGCATTTTTCATATGCAACCAGTCATTGGACACAACATTGACATTTTCCATTACGTCACGAAGCGCACTGGTTAGCTTGTCATATTCTGATTCTGCAATTGGGTCCAGTTCAAACTGGATAAATGACTCCAGTATCATGGAATCAGATCTACTTCTTGAAACATCGCTACTTCTATAGCGCTGGATCGAGTTAATGGCATGCTTGCTGTTGCGTGATACCTGGAACATAGGGTGAATCGTCCGTTCCAGGCCCATACCCAGGCGACTCAACGTGATGGTCAGGGAATTGATCAGAAATGGTTTGTCATCGGCAACGATAGAGACAAGAGTACGCCTGCTGCCATCATCGAGGGTCAGGTTGTTGATGCTGATTAACACCTGATCTTTGCGTCTTTTCTGTGCGAGTTTGTAATGAAACATCGCTGCCTGGTAGAAAAAAGTTACATCTTTATCTGCACAATCCTGGCCGGATATTCGATGATAATAATCTTTCAGGAACTCTATCCTGGCTTTACCGGGTACAGGTTTGATAGATTTCAAGATTGCCTTGAGCAGTTTGTCAGTAACAGGATTTTTCATATGTCTCTATTAATTGTTGCAGTAAAAATGACAGGCCTTTGAGAATTCCTGAATGAAGCACTGAACCCATCAATCATAGTGTGTTGGAGCACTAGGTCTCATCAACAATCAGCCAGGATGTGTCGTAGCGTTTCAGCGTTAATCTTTTTTTCGACAGATTCTGGTATCTGTTGGACTCATAGCGTTGTGAGAATTCCAGAGTAATCATATCCCCGGTCTGGGAGATCACCTTGATATCCTGGATCTGAATATTAATATAACGAGCATTGCCAATAATCTGGGTTTTTTGGTTGATCCACGATTCAAGATCTCTATTACCCGATGGTTTGAAATCTTTTCCGTAGTGAGAAAAATAGGATTTGGTTTCACGACTTGACCATCCATCGACCCAGGATTTCAGAAAAGCAGCAATTTCCTGTTCGATTTTGCGAGCTGGTGATAGTGGGTCACTGGTTGCTACTTCTTTGGCAACCTGGGCCGGTTCGCTGGGTACGTTGTCGCTGAAGGATTCGATTTCAGGTCGTTTGATGGCAGAAAATCGTTCTTTCGAAGCCTCTATATTGCCATGAGCCAATTGGTAGAACCGTTGACCAAGGTCGGCTTTGGACACCAGTATCTCGTTATCGGGACTACGTTCGCGGCCAGCGGTGTAGTTTTTTGTTGCCAATTGAATGTAGGTATCACCCAGATTTTCATAGGCCCGGGTGAAACTCGGAAAGCGGTTTATGGTCGCATTTAATTGCCTGACGGCTTTGGTGTAATCCTTTTGCAACATAAACACCACACCCAGGTTATTCATTGGTTCAGGGCTATCAGGCAGCAGGATGACAAGATTGATATAGTGTTGTACGGCTTCATTCAGGCGCCTGGTCTGAATCAGAATAAATCCCTTCTGCAACAAAATCCGAACATTTTCAGGATCAATTTTCAGTCCTGCTTCTGCCTCGATGAGCGCTTTGTCATAATCTTCGCTGGCGATCAGATCAGCAACAACTTCATGTGTGTTCGGGTATCCTGCCTCGGGCAGAAATAGTACAACTGACAGTAACAGAAGTATTATCTTTTTCACAACTTTGTCCGGGGAAAATTACCGAGAGTCAATTATATAGTCCGTGGTCAGCAATGTCCCAGAATTGTTTGAAGCAAAACATCGGATATTGTGATTGATCAATATATACTCGCGGCTTTTCAGATTTTCTTACAGGTTCCGAATAATGGTCAAGCATGGAATTTACTCACCAGAAATAGAAACTGCCAGTGCACTGGTAACTGATTTGTCTCATGATGGGAAGGGAGTCGTCAAGCTGGATGGGCGAGTTTACTTTGTTCCAGGGGCACTGCCCGGAGAAGTGGTGGAGTTTGTGCCATTCAAGAAACGACGAGGAAAATTTAGCGGTAAAATTGTCTCGGTAGAATCTCGTTCACCTGATCGTGTTGAGCCGGAATGCGAATACTTCGGTATTTGTGGTGGCTGTACTTTGCAGCACCTGGCGCCTGCAAAACAACTGGAATACAAGCAAAAGATGTTGCTTGATAATCTCAACAAAATTGGCAGAGTGTTGCCTGAACAGCAATTGCCTGCGATTGCTGCAGAACAATGGAACTATCGCCGTAAAGCACGACCGGGATGTAAATTTGTACCAAAAAAGGGAGGTATTTTAATTGGTTTCAGAGAGCAGGGCAGTAGTTACCTGACTTCACTAAAACATTGTAGCACCCTTGATAAGCGACTTTCGAACCTGCTCGATCCACTACATGTTTTGATCGCGAAGCTGAGTTGTTTTAACCAGATTCCCCAATTGGAAATAGCTTCGGCTGACAATGCGGTCGCACTGGTACTCAGGCACTTGTCGCCGTTATCAGAAGATGATTGCAGAGCCCTTGTTGAGTTCGCACAAAAACATAGTGTGCAGTTTTTTCTGCAACCTGGTGGCCTGAATACGGTGACTCCCCTGTGGCCTGAACAACCAGATTCGCTATATTATTTGTTGACAGACTATGATCTCAAACTGGAATTTTCGGTTACCGACTTTATCCAGGTGAATGCCAGGGTAAATCAACAGATGATTGCACAGGCGCTGGTGTTGCTTGAACTGGTGCCCGAAGACAACGTCCTGGATTTATTCTGTGGCTTGGGAAACTTTACTTTGCCAATGGCGCAGTCCGGGGCCAGGATTATGGGTGTTGAGGGGGAGTATTCTCTGGTTTCAAGAGCAAGAGCCAATGCGGAACTGAATGGATTGAAAAACGTACAATTTGAGGTGATGAATTTACACAAGGAAACTGTCAAAGACCTGGCTGTCGAAGGTTTCAATAAAATATTGCTGGATCCACCCAGGTCAGGTGCGCTCGAAGTGGTCACATATTTGGTGCCACTAATTCGACCAGAAAAAATAATTTATATTTCGTGCAATCCTTCTACTCTGGCCCGGGACGCAGAAGTGCTTGTACACCAGCATGGGTATCGAATGATCCATGCTGGTGCCATAGATATGTTTCCCCATACCTCACATATTGAATCGATGGGCGTATTTGTCAGACCCTGAACTGAATTCTGAGAGGTCTGATTAACGATTGCCTATGTCATCCGGTATATCTTCATTCCTGGTGGCGACCGGGGGATTTTGTCCGGCAATTATATTCTGCACCTGGTTAGCAGGGTCAGCCTTTTTTTGACTGGTTTTTTCGCTATTGGCCTGTGGTGTATCAGCGACAACCCTGTTGGATTTTGCCGCTGTGTCCTGCGATGGTGAACTCTGCGTACTATGATTTTTCGAGCCGTCTTCCTGCCGCGGTTTATCGCTGATTTTCTCTTGCCCTGGATTTCGGGTTTTCTCACCGGATTCCCGGGTTTGTTGATTTGCCGGAATTGAAGGGATGCTGTCTTGAGAATGAGCAGTTCGATCCTGATCGGGTCTTGCTTGATCAGGCTTCGCCTGGCCGGCCCGAGCCTGTTCAGCCCGAACCTGGTCGGGTTTCACAGTATCTGTTGCCGGTTGACCGGATTTTACCTGTTGATGGTCGTTGCTTTCTAACGGCCTGGAAGTGTCGTTCTGACCACTGCGGTTTGCTGCCTGGTTGCCGGATTTTCTTTGCCTGCCCTGACCCTGTCGTCCGCTATTTCCTGATCTGCCTGATTGTTTTTGTCCTTCTTCTTTGGAAATCTGTTCATTGCTCCGATTTTCCTGATTTTCCTGATTTCCCTGGCTCCCCTGGTTTCTTTGATTTCGGTTCTGGTTGGGATTTTGGCTCCTGGTCTGATTGCCACCTCTATTGGTATTTCTGGTATCTGAACCGGTATTTTTGCGTCTATTCTGATTCTGTCCCTGAGATTGCTGCTGGTTCTGGTTTCTTCGCTGATTACTGTCGCGCAACGTTTCTTCACTATTTCCCTGTCCTTGTCCTTGTCCTTGCCCTTGCCCTTGTCTACGGGGAGATTTATTATCTCCGGCATTGCGGGGCCGCCCCTGCTGCGAATCTGATGCCGCATTGCGACTACGACCGGTTCCACCCCGGCCTCCGCGGCCGCGTTGATTTCCCCGGCGGTTACCACCCTGGTTTCCTTGTTGAGGGCTGGTTGGCTCTTTGGGTGTCAGGTTTTGCTTCTCTTCAGGATCGGCCGACGGTTGGTCGGTTGATGTTCCAAACAGCGCGCGCGAAATCTTTCTGAGCAACCCTATGGATTCATCAGACTGGGATCCTGATCCGGCTGCAACCTGGCCGCCAGTTTGTGCTATGGCAACAGATTCTTTCGGTGATACCGGTGCCGGCGGCGCTGAATGGGAAATCTGGTCGATCTCAATGCTTGCTTTGGCAGGCTTTTCTGTATGCAGACTGGAAATCAGATCGTCTTCACGATTGTCGATGTCAAGTTTCTGCATATAACTGGGCGTATCACCAAGCTGATCGAGTTCCTCAGTGCGTAATCGGCGCAATTCAAAATGGGGGCTGGACAGATTGTGATCCGGAATAATGATCACACGGGAAGCAAGTCTGGCCTCAAGTTGATTGAGCTCATGTCGTTTCTCATTGAGTAAATAGGTCGCCATATCCAGCGGCAATGCAACCTGAATTGCTTCGGTATTTTCTTTCAACGCTTCATCTTCAATCAATCGCAAGAGATTTAGCGATGAAGATACAACGCTACGTATAGTGCCAGTACCTTCACAACGAGGGCAAACTCGATAGTTGGAGTCGGTTATGGATGCTCGCAAACGTTGACGAGACATTTCGAGCAAACCAAATCTGGATATTTTACCTACCTGAACCCGGGCCCGGTCTGGTCCCAGCGCTTCCTTGAGTCTGCCTTCAACCAGGCGCTGATTTTTAGCCACCGTCATATCGATAAGATCAATGACGATCAGGCCACCGATATCTCGAATTCGAAGCTGCCTCGCGGCTTCATCGACCGCTTCCAGGTTAGTCTGCAACGCAGTTTCTTCGATGTCTCCACCCTTGGTAGCTCTGGCGGAGTTTACGTCGATGGAAATGAGCGCCTCAGTATGATCGATTACAATGGATCCTCCGGAAGGCAGACTTACATCCCGAGTAAATGCAGATGCAATTTGATTTTCAATCTGGTAACGGGAAAATAATGGAATCGTATCTTTGTATAGTTTTAGTCGGGTCAGATTGTGTGGCATCACCTGAGTCATAAATCTCTGAGCACGCTCAAAGATTTCATTCTCATCAATGATGATTTCGCTGATATCTGCACTCAGATGATCACGGATAGTACGAACAATCAGATTACTTTCCTGATAAATCAGGAATGGTGCCTTTCGGGCCTCACCCGCCTCTTCTATGGACGTCCATAGTTTGTTGAGAAAATCCAGATCCCATTGCAATTCTTCGGCGCTTCTTCCGATGCCCGCTGTGCGGGCGATGAGGGCGTGCTCTGAATGCACCTCAAGGTTGTCAATTACTTCACGCAATTCGGCACGATCGTCGCCTGAAATGCGTCTGGATATTCCACCTCCCTTGGGATTATTAGGCATCAATACCAGAAATCGACCAGCCAGACTGATAAATGTGGTCAGCGCTGCGCCTTTTGTGCCTCTTTCGTCTTTGTCTACCTGGACAATCATTTCCTGTCCTTCCTTGATGACGGCATCAATTTTTACTTTGCTGATGGGCGTCTTGGAATCGTAATTCCGGAAGTAAGCGCGATAGATTTCCTTGAGTGGTAGAAAACCATGTTTCTCTGCACCATAGTCGACGAAAGCCGCCTCCAGGCTTGGCTCTACCTTGGTTACCACAGCCTTGTATACGTTTCCCTTTTTTTCGCCTCTAACCGCTGATTCAATATCCAGATCCAGTAGTTTCTGGCCATCAACGATGGCAACCCGTAGTTCTTCCGGATGGGTTGCGTTGAATAGCATTCTCTTCATTATTCTAATTCCTGATATATAAAGTGCATATATTTCAATAATATATATTACACATTTAAAGTATATTATCTGTCCAAATTTGCTGGCAGATAAATTTCAGAGAACAACGGAGGAGGAGTCCAAAGGTACGCTGATGAGAGGTGATCGACAGGTTCGATCACCTGCCTGACCAGCGTTCAGGACAGGGCCGCAGTATTAGTCCCGGACCTGTAGTGACTGACTTCGATATCTAACCTGCCTGACAATGTCACGGTGGCTAACGCCTGTTTGGATATTGCCATCCAGGTTAATAATTAACTTGTGCCGGAGAGCGAGTAATTCCTCCTGAATTCAGGAAGATACAGCCCCGAAGCCGCACACATTTGTCATTATTCGTTGACGCTTATTAAGCTCAAAAAGGGCTTATTTCCGCAAAAAATCGACCTGTCAATGTAACTTGGTAACTTGCACTGGTAGTGCACTGACTTGCTGTTACACGAAAACAGTCACTATACCAAGTGACACGATTCAATAAAAACTATTATCGTCAACGATCTTGCATGATGGCGTATCTGTTATTGCAAACGCCAACTCGAAATCAAACTATTCTGCCAAGACTTAAGGACAGTCTCCTGAACATTCAATGAGTGTGTCCTTATTATATGGGTCGATGGTGATCAAAATCCTGATTCAGCATCGATTCCTGTCTTAAATTGTCTCATACCTTTGGCTTTTCAGCCCCGAGCGTTCTCCGCCCGAATCCCGCGCATTGG
The DNA here is from genome assembly GCA_964403545.1 of uncultured Gammaproteobacteria bacterium. GTDB lineage: Bacteria > Pseudomonadota > Gammaproteobacteria > Arenicellales > Poriferihabitantaceae > VYFG01. Next base: position 895 of record CAYOGN010000126.1, on the reverse strand, counting down.
ACACTTGAAATTGGAGATTTTTTGAAAAACTAATGTCCTATTCTTATTTGCAATGCCTGGATCAATCTTTTCTTGTCGTCTGAACCATGAATATGGTTTGTTCCCCACAACGATTTGTTATTGGGTGCCTCGAATTTACTAGCAGACGACCTCCCGAATATAGCAACTCATCCTGTTGAATACAATTAAATAATTTCTGATGTTGTTGCTGCCTGGACTGATCGTAGTAGTTACCGATTTCCCGGGAGAAAATTTGCTGATCTTTTCAGTGCTTTTTCAACCATGGTTGTAGTGGTCAGTTTGCTACCTGGATGTCGGCAATCCTTGATCTGTGATTGAATTCATCCCTCCCTCTGTGTAAACTCCCGCGCTCGCGACAGGCGCGTAGCTCAGTTGGTTAGAGCACCACCTTGACATGGTGGGGGTCGTTGGTTCGAATCCAATCGCGCCTACCAACGAAATCAACAACTTACCTACTTTCAGACCCTCTAAAAACCTCTAAAACACCCTCTGGGGTCACCTTCGGGGTCATAATTTGAAAGCAGGGTCACCGCAGGGAATGTTCAGGGTCACCTTAGGGAGAGCGGGGTCACCGCTGAGGCAGTTCAGGGTCACCGTGGGAAAGATTGGCCCATAACGCGGCGCCATCCGGCAGAACCCGCCAGGTCATTGCTCCCACACTCTGACCATCAGGGCATTACTGCACCAGCACTGAGGTACTGGTGTTTTTTATTTCTTAAGTTTCTTGAACCATTTTCCGCACCGGCATTTATTGTAAATTTTCTTCCCGGCGTTTTCGTTTATCAATCGGTAGTGTTCGACCTCCTGCTTTTTAGTGAGGAAATGATCGGCTTTTGTTTTGGTGTGTCGACAGACCATAGGTGCGTTGCATCTT
>CAYOGN010000125.1:0-11823 GCA_964403545.1 uncultured Gammaproteobacteria bacterium | reverse complement strand
CGGGGCACTTCGGTCGATATGCGCCAGGTTGGTCGGGAACTCAATGTTCAGTATGTCCTCGAGGGTAGCGTGCGTACTGCCTCCAACCGCGTACGTATAACTGCACAGTTGATCGAAGCACATTCCGGTAATCATGTTTGGGCGGAACGTTTCGATCGTTCGCTTGAAGGTGTATTCGAGGTTCAAGATGAAATCACCGCACTCGTTGCTGCCACTGTGAGCCAGCAAATGAGCGTCGCCGAGTATCGTAGCGCGATCAGTCGTGCCGAACAGGATCTCGACTACCGAGGTCTCTACCACCAAGGAATGTGGTATATGAACAAAGTGACAGCCGAAGGTTGTATCAAGGCACGCGAATATGCGGAGCAAACACTCGATCGATACCCCGGGCATGTTGGTGGCTACAGCCTAATGGCCTACGTTAATATCATCGAATTTATATATGGCTGGGGTGAAGAACGACGGGCGCAGATGATTTCTGATGCAGCAGAATACGCGACTAAGGCTATTCGTATCGACCCTGACGACGAAACGTCCCATACCATGCTGGGAGCAGTGTACTGGATGTCCGGTAAACACGACGACGCCATCAACGAGTGTGAAACGGTTCTTCGTCTGAATCCCAATTTTGCTTATGCCTATGGGATACTCGGTATTGTTCACGCTTATAGTGGCTCGAACTATTATCAACAAGCGGTCGAGTGTCTTGACCGGGCAATCAGCCTGAGCCCCAACGACCCCTGGTTGCAATTCTATTTTGCCCATCGTGGTACTGCCGAATTTCTCAATCAGAATCTGGATGCTGCGATTGACTGGTTTCACCGATCGATCCAACGAAACCCGGACCTGCCAAATGCTCACCGCTATCTGGCGGCTGCGCTGGCATTGAAGGGTGAGATGGAGCAGTCTCGACATTCGATCGCCGAGGTACTGCGTATCGAACCGAACTGTTTTGTCTCCAACCTTCGGCGACGCGTCAGTCAGGCGTTCCGCCACGCAGAAGATTTCGATCTTTACATTCAAGGGCTGCAATTAGCCGGATTGCCTGAATAATAATCAACGGCGGCTCCGGGCACAGAGCGCCAGTTCATCTAAATTCTGCGAAGGTCGGCTTTGAGTATATGTAATAAACCGCTCGCGCGGTAACGCAGTAGCAAGTTCACTGGTAGATTCACCTTCCCCGCATTAGCCAACAGGGTCTGTCCTGTGTTTAAGTTGTAGTTCTCAAGCTTCAACTCAACAACACACAGGAGAACAGACCCATGACTAAGTCTAACAAAACCATCAGCCCTTTGCGTCAACGTATGCTCGATGATATGGCAATACGGAAACTTGGCACCAAAACCCGGAAGGATTACATTCGGGCCGTCGTTAATTTCACCCGGTACCGGGTCAGATTCAGTGAACAGATCAGCGATGACAACTATATCCGGGTGCTTACCGACGGATGGTTGAAGAGTATCGCGTTTCTGTGTTTGCCCAGAGATTGGGTACAAGTATACGTGTCTCTCCAGTCCGCCTCGAACGCGCCTGGTTGCAGGTGGAGGGTCACCCGGAACCCATCTGATTAGAGTATGATCCGGCCTCAGGCAAATATTTGATGAACATTTTATTTTCAAAAATACTGGCATTTCTGACCTATCCGATGGGGGTTATATCTTTGCTGGTAGTGCTGGCAATCGTTACCCGCTTGCTCGGTTGGGTAAGTCGCGCCAGATTTTTTCTGGTGCTCGCATTACTGGTTCTGTTTTTGGCGTCTTCGCCAAAAATTGCTGGCTCGCTGGCTTCTAGTCTGGAGAATCAATATCCACCAGTCACTATGGACCAGATCCCGCAGTCGAGCGTACTGGTTATGCTGGGTGGTGTGCTGGCCGCGCCTCAGGCGCCAAGGTTGGAGATTGAACTGGTAGGGAGTTCCGACAGGTTGCTGCACACATCGAGAATCTTCAAACGTGGCAAAGTAAACAGGGTTTATCTCTCCGGAGGCAATGTTTTCGACGGTTTTCTTCCACTAAGTGAAAGCGAATATGCCAGAGTATTGCTGATGGAATGGGGGGTGCCAGAAAATAGAATAGAAATTGGCAAGCAGTCGAGAACAACTTACCAGAACGCGCTGGAGACCCGGGACTATTTGACCAGGAAAGGCTGGATCAATAAACCGGTAATTCTGGTGACTTCAGCGCTTCATATGCCGCGGGCGGTGGAAACATTTCGTACCGTCGGAATTCGGGTATTTCCCGCTACCACGGATATCCTGGTAACAAGAAATTCTGCACCACAGGTTTTTGCCTGGCTTCCGTCTGCCGGTGCATTGGGTTTGACCACGGTGGCCATTCATGAAATCATCGGACTCTGGTACTATCGGTTCAGGGGATGGGCATTGGAACGCCAACATTAATAAAGCGCCAACATTGATAATCTGGTCGTAGCCGATTACCTCTACAGAATTCACCAGACTCGGGTAAAATCGGGCCACAATCGAAAAATACTGACTACTTAATGGGGATTCGGGATGAACTGACAGGTTCCGAGATGCCCTGAATATTGATTCTTCCATTGACTCGCAAACTCTATATAAAAACCTTTGGCTGCCAGATGAATGATTACGATTCATCGAGGATGGCTGATCTCCTGCACGCAAGTCATGGTTACGTACGAACTGATGCGCCGGAAGACGCGGATATGGTGTTGCTCAACACCTGCTCGGTACGAGAGAAAGCGCAAGAGAAAGTTTTTTCATTGCTTGGTCGGTGGCGCGAAATCAAGCAGCGCAACAAGAAACTGGTTATCGGTGTTGGCGGCTGCGTTGCCAGTCAGGAGGGTAAGCAAATCATGCAGCGTGCACCCTATGTGGACATGGTATTTGGTCCTCAGACTCTCCACCGCATCCCGCGTATGCTTGACGAAGTGCTACAGGAGCATGCCCAGTCGGTAGATGTGAGTTTTCCTGAAATGGAAAAATTCGATAATTTGCCACCGCCGCGGGTTGACGGCGTTAAGGCTTTTGTTTCCATTATGGAAGGCTGTAGCAAGTACTGTTCATTTTGCGTGGTACCCTATACCCGGGGAACAGAATTCAGCCGACCATTTGATGACGTCATCGAGGAGGTGGTTGGTCTCACCGAACAGGGTGTACGGGAAGTGAATTTGCTGGGCCAGAATGTAAATGGATACCGTGGCCTCTCCCACCAGGGCGAGATAGTTGAATTTGCCGAGTTGCTGCATTATGTGGCTGCCATTGATGGCATTGGCAGACTACGCTATACCACTTCACATCCCATCGACTTTAGCGATGGGTTGGTAGATGCCTATGCCGGAATTCCGCAATTAGTCAGTCATCTTCATCTTCCTGTTCAAAGTGGCTCGGATCGAATTTTGAAATTGATGAAACGTGGCTATACTGTGCAGCAATATGTGGAGTGGATAGACAAGGTGCGCAAAATTCGCCCGGATATCTCGATATCGTCGGATTTCATCATCGGTTTCCCGGGTGAAACCAGGCAGGATTTTGAACTCACATTGCAGTTGATTGAACGAATAAACTACGATCATAGCTTCAGTTTTATATACAGCCAGCGCCCCGGAACGCCAGCTGAACTACTGCAAGACAATGTCAGTCTGGAAGAAAAGAAACGAAGACTGACCGTCCTGCAGCAAATGATCCTGCAATCGGCCAGTAAGATTAGTGAAAAGATGGTAGGCACTACACAAACTATTCTGGTAGAAGGGCCATCACGTAAAGACCCGACCCAATATTCCGGGCGCACGGAAAACAATCGGGTAGTTAATTTCGATGGTGACGGGTCTATGGTGGGCCATTTCATCGATGTACAAATTAGTGAGGCACTGCCAAACTCGTTACGCGGTACGATCATTGACAAAGGGTTCAAAATTCCACCTGCCATTGGCGGTTTTACCGCAGATCTCAAATTTGTCTAAAACAACGACTTTTCAGCTACACCCTGCTGAATCAGATCGATTGTCCCAACTCTGTGGACAGCAGAATGCTCACCTGGAGCAAATCTCAACGTTTCTCGGAGTCCACATCGTACAACGTGACAATGCATTTAAAATAACGGGTGGCGGGCAAAAAACCGCCCGTGCTGAACAGGTGATCCGAAAATTGTTTGACCTCACGGAAAATCGCGATCAACCCATTGCATCAAACCAGGTACACCTGGAATTATCCCATGTAGACCAGGATTCAGCAGGAGAAGAGCCGGGTGAAGAAATCGTAATCCGCCTGCGCAAACAGGTGATCAGGGGCCAGAATTCCAGACAACGGGATTATTTGCGACGAATTGCCGACCATGATATTAATTTCAGTGTAGGGCCGGCTGGTACCGGTAAAACTTATCTCGCAGTGGCGTGCGCGGTATCCGCTCTTGCCGAGAATCAGGTTGAACGTATTCTGTTGGTAAGGCCGGCAGTTGAGGCCGGGGAGAAGCTCGGGTTTCTGCCCGGAGACATTGGCCAGAAAATAGATCCCTATCTTCGGCCTCTGTTTGATGCACTCTATGAGATGCTCGGGTTTGACCGTGTGGGCAAGTTGATTGTCAGGGGTACCATCGAACTTGCACCGCTGGCATATATGCGCGGCCGGACTTTGAATGAATCTTTTGTGATTCTGGATGAAGCGCAAAATACCACTGTGGAGCAGATGAAAATGTTTTTAACCCGTATCGGGTTTGGTTCAAAAGCGATCATTACTGGCGATGTAACCCAGATTGATTTGGCGCGAGGGCAGTATTCCGGGCTTAAACATGCCCAGTCTGTATTAGCGGATCTGAACGGGATTAGTTTCACCCGCTTTTTGCCAAAGGATGTGGTGCGTCATCCGCTTGTGCAAAAAATTGTTGAGGCCTATGAAAAGGTGGAAAACGCAAATCAGGGAGCAGGTTCGCATCAATCTGATCCATGATCGGGGAAATCGATGAATCTGCGCTCGATCTTCAGATTGCTTGCGATGTGTCCACGATACCATCCCTCGACAATTTCCAGAACTGGGCTCGACAGACGCTGGAAGTTGTCAATGCAACGGGTAGTTTTTTTACAGTCAGAATTGTTGACGAAAATGAAATTTCCGACTTGAATCGACAGTACCGTCTGCAGGATAAGGCGACCAATGTGCTCTCATTTCCCTTTGACCCCATTGCAGGCATAGAGACATTGTTCCTCGGCGACATCGCCATTTGTGCGAGTATTGTAGAGCGCGAAGCCAGAGCCCAGAGTAAGCCATCGGAGGCGCATTGGGCTCACATATTGATCCATGGTATTCTGCATTTGTGTGGATACGACCATATAGTGGTAAAGGAGGCAGATGAGATGGAGGCGCTGGAAGCAAGTATTCTTTCAGCCCTGGGGTATCCCGATCCGTATTTATAGATTGCTTTATCCGTTCAGGCACTAATGAGATATCTGTTTGCGCTGGTTGCAGGTGTGTTAAACGCACTATCTTTTTCACCTTTTCAATGGTGGCCGTTGCTGGTGCCTGCATTTATCATCCTGTTTGTCTGCTGGTACAACGCAAGCGCAGTAAAATCATTCTGGCTTGGGCTGGCTTTTGGCATTGGGCTGTTTGGCACAGGCGTCTCGTGGGTTTATATCAGTATCCAGACATTTGGCGGCATGCCACCATTGTTGGCAGGATTGTCAGTGTTTGTGTTTGTAATCATACTGGCGTTGTTTCCTGCTCTCGCGGGATGGGTTCAGAGACTGTTTGGCAATTGGGGGACCATTGCCCGCCTTGGCGTCATCATGCCGGTAGCGTATCTCGGGTTTGAATGGTTGCGCGGATGGATTTTTACCGGCCTTCCATGGTTGAGCACTGGTTATGCGATGTTGCCCACGCCCCTGTCCGGGCTGGCACCCATTGGGGGCGTATATCTGGTGAGTTTGATTTCCCTTGTCACCATCGGGACATTGATAGCAGTGGCCAAAGATTTTAATGGCAAGAGCTCAGTTATGCTGTTACTGGTGCTGGTCATCTGGGTCGGGGCCTGGCAAATGGACCAGCGGCCGTGGACTGAACCTGCAGGCAACGCGATTCGTGTTGCAATTATTCAGAATAATGTGCCGCTACTGAATAAATGGGAGGCCGGTAGTCGGCACAAAATTATTGCTGACTATATCGATATCAGTGATGCTCACCGGGACAAAGACCTCGTGGTCTGGCCCGAAGGGGCTGTTCCCGATTACATCGAAAATTTACCACAGGAATTTTGGCTTTATCTACAGCGACATCCTGCGGATTTTGCTTTTGGTGCATTACACAAACCGGAACCGGGGAATCATTACTACAACAGCCTGGTGGCAGTTGGTGATCAAATTTCAATCTACAATAAGCAGCATCTGGTACCATTTGGCGAATTCTTTCCCATGCAGGACGTACTGGCGCCGATTTTGCAAACCCTGACAATACCGATGTCAGATTTTTCCCCATGGCAGAAATTGCAGCCGCCATTACCCATTGCAGGAACTCTGGTCGCGGCCTCAATCTGCTACGAAGACGCTTTTCCCGACGAATGGCGTAATCAGGTGCCAAACGCCGGTGTGTTGTTGAATGTCAGTGAAGACATGTGGTTTGGTAACTCACTGGCCCCACATCAGCGTTTGCAAATGGCCCGGTTTCGAGCCCGCGAAATGGAGCGACCGATGATTCGATCATCAAATAATGGATTGTCATCGCTGCTTGACTGGCGAGGGGAGGTGGATGTGGTGGCACCGCAATTTGTCCCGGTGGTTATCGAAGGTTTGATTCAGCCGAGAGCCGGGACCACACCTTATGTACGGTTCGGTAATTATCCGGCACTACTGTTCAGCATTTTACTGTTACTGCCAGGGCTGTTGTTTGGTTACCGCTCGCGCTAGAATCAAGCCAAATTCAAATTTCTGATTCCGAGGACAAAACTGATATGTATTCAGCGCCCCTAAATACTCCAACCCTGGCCAATACCCTATGGAAAGACCAGTCCCTGCTGCGTAGTATTGTATTAGCGGTAGCAGGTTCAGTTCTGTTGATTGCTTCGGCCAAAATCAGCGTGCCATTTTATCCCGTGCCCATCACCATGCAGACATTCGTCGTGCTCTTGATCGGTTTCGTCTATGGCTGGAAGCTGGGTGCTGCCACAATATTACTTTACCTGGTCGAAGGGGTCGCTGGATTACCGGTATTTTCCAACACCCCTGAGCGTGGAATAGGGGTTGCCTATATGATGGGGCCTACTGGCGGCTATCTGGCAGGTTTTGTCTTCGCTGCCGCGTTATGTGGATGGTTAGCTGAGCGAGGTTGGGATCGCCACTGGCTTACAACGTTAGGTGCCATGGTTATGGGTAATCTGGTGATCTATGTGTTGGGGCTTGCCTGGCTCGGTAGCCTGATCGGATGGGATAAACCAGTGCTGGACTATGGACTATTTCCTTTTCTGTACGGCGATTTATTCAAGATTATTCTCGCGACGCTGGTATTTCCGGTTGCGTGGAAGTTTATAAAGAAATAATGGTATTCAGATTTTGTTCCAGGAGCCAAATGGAGCAAAGTTATTACCTCAAAACCTTCACCTGGTAAACGTTGCTGGTATTCCGCCTTCGCTCTCGGTCATGTCTGTGATCGATACAGGCAGCCTGTTGTGAACTACCACCATCACTGTCGGTCATGAGAAAAATGGGCTTCCACGACGGTTAAAGAGTTGATGTTTTGCTGACCCTGAAACGATCAGGCTTTCAATATGAGCAAGAAAAATATTTCCAATGCGCAGGTGGTTTTGCGTGGTCCGAAACTCGCTGCAACTGTGGATTTTTTTCGCGACCGGCTTGGATTTCTTGTCACGACGATATTTCCTGCCGATAATCCCAGGATGGCTGAGTTGTGGGGTTATGGAATTAATCTCCGGTTGCAACTTGATGATCAACCAGATTCAACCGTGCTGCGTCTTACCTGTAAAGACCCGGAGAACACAGGTAATGGCCAGTTGAAGTTGACGGCACCCAATGGAACTGCCATTGAACTGATAGCAGAATTCGGGGAACCCGATTTGCCAGCGTTACATTCTGAATTTGTTCTTTCCAGACTCAAAGCAGAGGATAACTGGATAAGTGGTCGTGCCGGCATGCAATACCGTGATCTCATACCCGGAAGGCTGGGCGGCAGGTTTATCGCGTCCCATATCCGTATTCCCGGTGGCGGGCCGGTGCCGGACTACGTGCACTACCACAAGATATATTTTCAGATGATCTACTGTTACAAGGGATGGGTCAAAGTGGTGTATCAGGATCAGGGACAGCCGTTTATCCTGCAACCGGGAGATTGCGTGATACAGCCACCACAAATTCGTCATCGTGTTCTAGAAAGTTCACCAGGTCTTGAGGTCATCGAAGTTGGCTGCCCGGCAGAACACTTTACCCTGGTCGACCACAATATGGCATTGCCCAACGCAGAAATAGATCCTCATCATGATTTTTCAGGGCAACAATTCGTACGTCACCAGGCGCCGCTGGCTGATTGGCAGCGCTGGCGTTTTGACAATTTTGAAGCAAGAGATATCGGGATCGGACTGGCTACCTCTGGTCTGGCTGGAGCCAGAGTTATTCGACCGTTGACCGATAAAGGGTCGTCATCAATGCTGCATAGTGCAGACTTGATGTTCTGGTTCATCCTTCAGGGAGAGCTTGTCCTGTTAACGGATACTCGCGATCATCATTCCATGCATCCTGGAGATTCAGTGGCGATCCCTGGAGGCATGACCTATTTAATTGAGAGATGTAGTAGTGACCTCGAATTTTTGCAGGTTACCTTGCCAGAATTAACCTGACAAATATCGACCAATAATTCAAATGAAAATAACACAGCATGATTGTGCTGTTCTTGACCAGCAGGATCCTCTCGGATATTGCCGAGACCGCTTTAATCTCGCCCCCGGGATAATTTATCTGGACGGTAACTCACTGGGTGCTTTGCCCGCATCCGCACCTGCCCGGCTTCAGCAAACGATCGATAACGAATGGGGAATTGATTTAATACAAAGCTGGAACAGGGCGGGCTGGTTTGATCTGCCAGTGGTGCTGGGCGATCGTATTGGTTCGATGGTCGGTGCTGAGCCTGGTCAGATTGTGGTATGCGACAATACTTCGATCAATCTGTTTAAGGCATTACATGCCACACTTGGCCTCAATAAGGCAAGAAATCGTATTATTGCGCATCGGGGCGAATTTCCGACCGATCTGTATATAATCCAGAGTGCAGCAGAATCCTGTGGTCGGGAGATTTCGGTTGATCTGTTGGAGAACGAGCAGGATATTGTCAATCAGTTTGACCACGATGTTGCAGTAGCAGTGTTGTCCCAGGTCAACTACAAAACGGGCAAGTTGCTGGATATGGCTGAAATCACCCTCGCGGCCCATGAAGCGGGTGTGCAAGTTATCTGGGATTTGTGTCATAGTGCTGGAGTATTGCCCATTGAACTCGATCGCTGTGAAGTAGATTTTGCCGTAGGATGTACTTACAAATATCTTAATGGCGGTCCCGGCGCTCCGGCCTACATTTATGCTGCCAGTGCTCACCATGAAGCAATGGGCCAACCGTTGACCGGATGGTGGAGTCATTCAAACCCTTTCGATTTCAGTCCTCAGTATTCACCTGCAAAGGGTATTAAACGCATGCTGTCTGGCACTCAGCCGATATTGTCACTGCGTGGCGTAGGTTGTGGCCTCGATACGTTTGAAAATGTGAGCATTGTCGATTTGAGGGAGAAATCAGTATCGTTGTGTAGTTTATTTATACGGCTGATCAGACAACAATGTGCTGGATTCGGGCTCGAAATCATTGGGCCGGAAAATGGTGAAAAACGAGGCAGCCATGTTTCGATCGCCTTTAAACACGGATATCCGATCGTCCAGGCATTGATCGAAAAAGGCATTGTCGGAGACTTCAGAGCGCCTGATCTGATGCGTTTTGGTTTCGCTCCGCTATATCTTGGCTATCAGCAAATCTGGGATGCAGTGGCAATGCTTGAACATTGTCTGAAGCAGGAGGTGTGGAACGATCCGAAGTATCATCAAGTTGCATCTGTCACGTAGGTTTGGTAACAAAGGATAACCTGCCTGATCGGAAATTCGGATTATCGTCAATAACCCCTACAGGGTTGCAACAAGTTCCGGTAACGCAATTTCGCAGGGATCAGAAGCGATATGGTTGAATAGTTCTGCTCCCCGAAAGATTCCCTGGTTGACCGCATAAAGTGGCAGACGCTGTTCATGGGCCCGCCTTACAAAACGGAAGCCTGAGTAAACAGAAAGCGAACTTCCTACGACCAAAACACAATCAGATTCGCCCAATGATTGATACGCCTGTTTGACTCTTGGTCCGGGTACATTCCCACCGTAGAAAATAACGTTGGGCATAATGATACCTCCACAGTTCCCGCATGGCGGAACTCTGACGGCTTCGGTTGCGATATCTTCGACCTGCGCATCACCATCAGGCAACAGTTCTGTAACGATTTGGTTAAGCCCCGGATTCTGTTCTTCAAGCAGTAGCTGGTAGTCGGAGCGGGAACTGATCTGATCACATTTGAGACAATAAATCTGGTCCAGTCTTCCGTGTAGATCGATAACATCTTTGGTATAGGCAGCACTATGCAGGCGATCCACATTTTGCGTAACCAATTGTGATAACCGTCCAGCTTGCTGCATGCTGGTTATAGCGTGGTGGGCTGCATTGGGTTTTGCCTGGTGAATATGTTTCCAGCCTGCCAGGCTGCGGGCCCAATAGAGTTGACGAGACGGGAACTGATTGATGAACTCTTCGTGTTGAATGGGTCGGTTGTGATGCCAGTTTCCCTGGTGGTCGCGGTAGGTTGGAATGCCGGAATGAGCGCTGATTCCGGCGCCCGTCAATACCCAAATTTTCTTTTTATCCGCGAGCAGCCTCGCAAGCAGATCGATAGATTGGGTTTGAACGCTGACACCGTTTGGACTCATCCCGTAACGACCTGCCAGGTTACAGGCAACGTTGAGAGGTCAGGCGCTGCCCGTCCTGCAAAGAACAAAGAATCAGCTTTCCGAATGCGGGGGAATTCCCGATTAGTCTCTGGATTGTTCACTATTCCGGTCTGGGCTCAAAGACAGAATCCATAGTGATCCGGCAGCCACGGCAATAAAACCAACCAGGAAAATGACCGGCATCGCTGAATAGCCCAATATATGCCAAAAAACATTCTCAAGGGTACTCATAAAACCACCCTGTCAATTATTCCCATCCTTCAACGCCGCTCATATCTGGCAGTCTGTGTGCGACACCCTTATGACAGTCAACGCAGGTTTTATCACCCGAGGCCAGGGCAGTGGAGTGCTGGACAACGCTGCGTCTACCCTGTTCTGAAAAATCCATGTAGTCGAAGTTGTGACAGTTTCTGCATTCCTGTGAATCATTTTTCTTCATTCGTTGCCATTCCCGATTGGCCAGGTGGCCTCTCCTGGCGTGAAATTTTTCTATGGTATTTATCGTTCCAAGGGCATAGGCGACCAGTTCCTTACTGGCCTGGACTTTTCGAATAATTTTGTCCGTCCAGGCATGGGGTACATGGCAGTCGGAACAGATAGCCCTGACCCCTGACCGGTTGGAGAAATGAATAGTTTCCCGTATTTCTGCGACAATGGGAGCATGACAACTGGAGCAAAAGGCTTCGGTATTGGTCGCTTCCATACCGGTGTTAAAAGCACCCCAGAAAAGAATGCCACCCACAAAGCCAAAGCCCAGCAGGATCCCCGAAGCAGCTTTACTCGGGCTTGAAAGCCTTCGCCAAAATGTCTTGATCAGCCTCACCT
>CAYOGN010000124.1:0-7410 GCA_964403545.1 uncultured Gammaproteobacteria bacterium | reverse complement strand
TGTGCGGAAAGCAGCTTGAAAATCTGGCCGTGAATCCGGGAGATTTTGTGGTTCGACGAAAAGATGGTGTCTTCGCCTACCAGCTTGCTACGGTTGTGGATGATGCGCTGTTGGGTATAACCGATGTGGTGCGGGGTGCTGACCTGCTCGATTCGACGGCGAGGCAGATTGCACTGTTTCGTGCCCTTCACTATTCTGTCCCCCGATTTTGGCATGTGCCGCTGATGAACGATCACCATGGGAAAAAGCTGGCCAAACGAGATGGTTCAGACTCCCTTGAAAGACTTCGAAACAGGGGCGTAACGGCACAATCCCTGATCGGAGATCTGGCGGCGTCCCTGAACCTGACGCCAACCAGTGCCCCTCTTTCTGCTGCCGATTTACTCGATCAGCTCACAGCGGAAAGTTTTGCCCGGCTACTGGTGCACAATCAAGGTAAGACCTGATGCTCCGTCAGGGTGCTGTAAACTAAAACGGCCACGGCGAGAATCGAAAAAATCCTTCCAGAGCGGCAACCAGGATCTCCTGGTCTTTCACGCCGGCCAGTTCCCGCACCGAGTGCATGCCGAGCTGTGGTACGCCAATATCTACCGTGCGCACTCCTAGCCGGGTAGCCGTAATGGGGCCAATGGTTGACCCGCAACCCATGTCCGATCGTACGACCACTGATTGCACCGGCAATGCATTGTGCTGACAAATCTGTCGAAACAGTGCCTCGGTTTCACTATTGGTTGCATAGCGCTGATTATGGTTAATCTTTATTACCGGGCCGGCATTCATGAGCGGCCGGTGGTCTGGTTCATGTTTGTCGGCGAAATTCGGGTGCACTCCATGAGCGTTATCAGCCGATACCAGTACCGAGTGACTCAGGGCGCGCTGCAAACTATCATCACTACCGCAAATTCGCCCCAGCAGCGCAAGTAAAAACGGTCCTTCTGCACCACTGGTGGAAGCACTACCTACTTCTTCATGGTCATTAAGTACGACCACCGGGTTTTCATTGGCACTGGAATTCAGCAGCGCTTCCACTGCAGCGTGACAGCTCAACAAATTATCCAGCCTGGCGGAAGCAATAAACTCTTCTTCAAGACCAACCAATGCGGCCGGCTGAAGGTCATACAGGCTGAGCTCAAAGCCAAGGATTTTATCAATGCCTTTAATCTCCTGCTGGTCCGCCAGGTGTCTGATCAGCAACGCGGTAAAATCTGGCACCTCACCATCTATTCGGCAAAGCAGGGCGGGCAAGTCCTTTTGTTTGTTAATGCTTCGATTATCGTTAACCTCGCGGTCAAGATGAATCGCAAGGCTGGGAATAAAAGCAATCGCTCGATCGATTTTGATCAGACAATTATGCAATGCACCTTTTTTGTCAGCATAACTTACTCTGCCGGCCAGTCCCAGGTCCCGATCAAACCAGGGTGCCAGCAATGCACCACCATAGACTTCCAGCGCCAGCCTGAGATAACCATTGCTTTCATTCAAAGCATTGGGCTTGACCTTCAGGCAAGGGCTGTCAGTATGGGCACCAACCAGGCGAAATCCTTTGGTTTCCGGGCTTCCGTGCCAGGCAAAAGCAATCAGCGAGGATTCGTTGCGGGTAACATAGTATTTTCCTCGCTTCAGATTGCCCCACTGGTCTTGTTCTTTTAGCTGTTTGTAACCAGCGGTTTCAAGACGGGACACCAGGTTTGAAACTGCGTGATAGGGTGTCGGTGACTGGGTCAGAAACCGTAGTAATTTTTCGATGGCTCTATTCATAAGAAAATTGAGATGCTAGTGCGATATAGAATACCCTATATATTCATGGGTGCCCGGTAACAATTTTAACCGCCACACTGTACCTGCCAGCACCGTCGGCGTTTCTTGCCGTCCAGTCGTACTGCGGTAAGTGCTCCGCCCCAGACACAACCACTGTCGAGTCCAACAATCTTGTTTTTGTGTATATAACCAAGGGCCGACCAGTGACCAAAGACAATGCACCACTTTTTGCATTTCATGTCCGGGTGCAGATACCACGGGCTCAGGCTTTTTTTGGTTTGGCTGCCAGGAGGCCCTTTGTGGTTAAAGTCCAGTCGGCCGCTGGCACTGACATAACGCATACGGGTAAAAGTATTGGTAATTAACCGTGCGCGCGCCATTCCCTTCAGCTTCTTGTCCCAGCTTCCAGGAACTCGACCATACATCTGTCGCAGGAAGCTGCGATAGTTGTCACCGCGTAATATCTGTTCCACTTCAGCGGCCCGGCGCTGTAAGGTAGCAGGGCCCCAGCCAGGGTAAACACCAGCGTGCACCATCAATGCCTTCATTTCATGATCAAAATGGGCCATGGGCAAGTGGCGAAGCCAGTGCAGTAATTCATCCCGATCCGGCGCTTTCAGAATTTTTTTCATGGTATCTCCGGGGCGCAACCGTTTGATGCCTTCGGCAACCGCCAACAGATGCAGGTCATGATTGCCCAGAACCGTGGTTACGCTGTCGCCAAGGCCCTTAACCAGTCGTAGCGTCTCAAGAGAGTGAGGGCCGCGATTCACCAGATCTCCGGTCAACCACAACCGGTCCCTGGCGGGATCGAATCGAAGGTCATCAAGTAGCTCTTCAAACGCGACCACACAACCCTGAATGTCACCAATTGCATAAACTGCCATAAGATACGGGAATTATTCGCCCTGCAGCAGTTCGTCGAGCAGGTCATCTTCCGACAACGCTCCGTCAGGAGCACCATCGTTAATCTGATTCAGCCGGGCCTGACGAAAGCTTTCTCTGATAAACAGATACTTGTCAGGTTGCAGTTCGAGTAGCTCTACACTACCCAGAAACTGAGCCCGGCTATCCACTAACCGAATCAGGCTGCCAACAGTACTTGTCGGGGAATCTTGTAAAGCCACAATATCGGCATAGAGATACTGCGGTATCAGGCCGGCGGTATCCCGCAGCCCACTAGGGCCGAGTAATGGTAATACCAGATATGGTCCCGATGGCACGCCCCAGACCGCCAGGGTCTGGCCAAAATCCTCTCTGTGCGGAGGCAGGTTGAAATAGGATGCGACCTCGTTAAGTCCAAAAAACCCAAAGGTTGAATTTACTAAAAATCGGGTGGTACTAATAGCCGCCATCTTGAATTTTCCCTGGAGCAAATCATTGACGATCGTCATCGGCTCCCACAAATTAGAGAAAAAATTGTTAATCCCGTTTCGAATCGGGTTCGGCAATACCCTGCTGTAAGTCCGGGCTACTGGTGCAAGCACCTTCCTGTCAAGGGCAAGGTTAAACTTGAGCACGGCACGATTGGCTTTTTCGTATGGATCCTTGTCCACGGATCCGGTCGTGGCACAGCCACTGGTCATGACCATACTGAGGGACAGAGCAACCAGGGCAAGAATTTTCCTCCGTGTAAAAAACGTGTTCAACACTGTATTAGTCAGTTATATCGCGAGGTAGACATTATCCGTTGACTTTGGTTACATCAAATAGACGGGTACAATTATAGCTCTGTGTCCATATGCAGGATATGGCCATCACTATGATACCATTTCAGGCCGTTCGTTAAACACCTTTAAGCCCAAACCGTAACCAGATGATTAACTTTGACCGTATCCATGGAAATCTGTTTGTAGGCACTTGTCCGTCCAGCGAAATCGACGTGCAACGGTTAAAACAGGCTGGCATTAGCGCTGTGGTCAATCTGCAAAGTGATCAGGATTTTACCGCGCGAAATATAAACTGGCCCGTGCTTGAGCAGCTCTATTACCAGTCAGGAATTATGGCCTATCGCATTCCAATGATCGATTTCGATGAATCAGATATCGAGCGATTGCTACCCCGGGCGACCAGTGTTCTGGCCTCGGCCCTGGAAGCGGATCATCGGGTTTACCTGCACTGCACCGCCGGTCGCGAGCGTTCACCCACCACGGCGGTAGCCTGGCTTGCCTGGTATGGGGGAATGTCCCTACCCGAGGCTCTTGAAACAGTGCGCGGTGCACGTAAAACGAATCCCTATGAAGGAATCCTGAAAAGGCTTAGCATCAATCACCGCCCGCCGGATAAATCTGCAATCCACTGTTGATCACTAAAAGTTACGATCTGACCATTGAACTTGCCTCCATTGACACGGGGTAAAATCCTGTCACGCTACAAACGGTTTCTCGCAGATGTCGAACTTGAATCCGGTACTGTAGTTACTGCACACTGCCCCAATACGGGCGCAATGTCTGGCTGCTGGACACCGGGTGCTGCGGTGGAACTGAGCGAAAGTGTGAATCCGAAACGCAAACTCAAGTGGACCCTCGAGCGGGTGGATATGGGTCATGGCTGGATCGGGGTCAATACTTTTCGCACCAACCACATTATCGGCGGGCTGATAGAGGAAAGGAAGATTCCAGCTCTGGATGGCTATGACAGGTTAAGACGGGAGCCCCGTTATCTTGCTGACGGTTTTCCGCCATCGCGATTTGATTTTTTACTTGAGCACGATGGCCTGCCCGACTGCTACCTTGAAGTTAAAAATTCGACGTTACTGGTGGACAACCAGATCCGGTTTCCTGATGCAGTAACGGAACGCGGGCGCAAGCACCTGTTATTGCTTGCTCACGCTGTGAAGCAGGGCTATCGCGGAGTAATCCTGTATGCCATCAATCGACCGGAAGGTAAAAATTTCTCCCCTGCCAGACAAATCGATCCGCGCTATGCGGATACCCTTTGCGAAGTGTTGGCAATCGGCGTAGAAGCGCTGGCAGTGCGCATCTGTCACACCTCAACCGGACTCGATATGGGGGGAATGGTCGATATTGTGCTTTAACGGTACGTTAAAGACTGTTACCGCAGCATCCGAATCAAGGGATCGGACTTGAATTTTCCGGATTTGAATCTTTATTACGCCGCAGTAAAAACACTATTCCACCAACCACTCCCTGCAGCAGAATCATCGCCAATGATATCCAGGCAAATGCTACCGAAGATTCGGCAGCCACGCCATATATGCCGAACATAAAGACAAATATTGTTTCTCTTACCCCGATACCATTGATCGACACCGGAGCCAGCATCAAAATTGTTGCAACGGGAATAATAATAAACATCTCCAGAGGGGGCACTTCGATATCGAGAGCCCTGGTCAGAATAATGAAATGTACGATAGCGTTAAACTGGAGCAGGAACGACCAACCCACTGCTCTTAGCAATACATCCGCCCGCCCCCGATATAATTCGAAGCCTTTGATTATTTTGCCTGCCAGATGCTGAACAAACCCCAACAGCCTGAATCTTAATCCAAGAAACCAGTCAATCAATCTGGAACCGGAACCAAACACCACCCACAGGACAGTCACCATGGCAAGTAATATCATTCCCATGTATAGCCCGATACCAGGAATCGCCTGACGCATTTTTTCTGATAGTAACGCCGAAACCAGGCCGAACACAACCAGCGCAAACATTCCCAGAAACCGGTCAATCAATATCACTGAAACTGCTTTTGATTTACTCCCGGCCACGCGCCAGACATCGTACATGCGTGAGGCATCGCCACCAATGGTGGATGGCAATAAATTGGTGAAAAACATTCCGATAGCGAAAGACTGGAGTAAAAACGGGATGCTGACCTGAATGTTCTGAGCCGCCAGCAGGGTTCGCTGTCGCATGGCGATAATCAGGTAGCCCAGATAGAAAAGAACGAAGGCAACAACAACCAGGACGAAATTCGCTGTCTTGATAGACAGCCAGATGGTCGCCAGATCGGCTTTTTGCAAAATCCAACCGATTAAAACGGTCGAAAACACAATTTTGCCGATCACCAACAGATTTTTTTTCATTATTTTAAAGCTTGTTTACTCATTACAGCCAATTGATTTGCGCGACAACGACAACAGCAAGGATATTCGTGGTACCCAAATCTGAAACCTTAGCCGCCAAATCCTGTTGCGGCAAAGCGGAACAGGACCCACACTGGTCACCTTGATCAGCCTGTAATTATCAGCGAAAAATGCCGTCGTTCAATTGATCGATAGTCTGGCGACATTTGTTGAGTGTGAGTTCTACTGCACCGTCCCGACTGCCGGTTTTATCAGCCCTGATAAAATGATGGGTTTTGGTTTCACCCTCTATAGATTTGCTGATCAAGGCTTCGGTAGACCAGCCGCCCGTTCCCTCTTTGGGCGCGGGAACAATGGTGAACCCCTGATATTCTGTTGCCGGCGCCGGCTCCGCCTCTTTGTCGGCAGCTTTACCAGCCAGCAGGTTTTTAATAAATCCCAGCATCGCTCAACGCCCCGTCCCTCTCAATCCCATTGTGTTTGATCACTGCTATATTTCCCGCTCGTTATTCTTCAAGTGCGGCCATCCGGTTATGGGCATGCAATGATGCCACCTTATAGGCCTCTGCCAGGGTTGGATAATTAAATGCATTTTCCAGAAAATAGTCCAGGGTTCCGTTCAGGGTCAACACCGCCTGACCAATATGAATAAGTTCTGTCGCGCCTTCGCCGACAATATGCACCCCCAAAAGACGCCGACTCTTGGTTGAAAAAATCAGTTTCATCAACCCCGACTGCAGCCCCATGACTTTGCCGCGAGAGGTTTCCGGTAAAGGTACAATACCTACTTCATACCCGATCTTGCGCTTGATTGCTTCTTCCTCGCTCATCCCCACGCTCGACATTTCCGGTACCGCATAGATGCCATAAGGAAAGAATTCCGGCAGCTGGTGTACCTTTTCCCCCAACGCATGTAACACCGCCGCCCGACCCTGTTCCAGCGAAGTGGAGGCGAGGCTGGGAAAACCAATAACGTCACCCGCGGCATAAATATTGGGCACCGTGGTTTGAAAATGCTCATTGACCTTAAGGCGACCACGATGATCCACTTCAATCCCTACATTTTCCAATCCGAGGTTATCTGTTGCACCAATTCTGCCTGCAGCGAACAAAACCATGTCCGAAGCCATCGCGCGGTTGCTCTCAAGACGTACCACGCAGGTTCCATTGTCCCGACATTCGATTTTGCTGATCTTTTGCCCAAACTGCAGCCGCAGCCCCTGGTCGACGATGTCATGACGAAAATGCATAAGCACTTCCTTATCAATAAAATCAAGCATGGTTTCCCTCGGTTCTACCAGGGTGACGTTTATATCCAGAGTAGAAAATATTGTGGCGTACTCAACCCCAACGACGCCCGCACCTACCACGGTGAGGGATTTGGGTAGATTTTTCATCCTTGTCACCTCATCGCTATCGATCACTGTTTCGCCATTGAAAGGGACATAATCCGGCCTGAACGTTCGAGTTCCAACGGCGATAATGGTGCGAGCTGCAGTAAGCTCCAGCAAGTCTCCCGTCTGGGTATCAATTTCGATGACTTTATCGTTACGAAAACGAGCGTGTCCATGATAGATCTCGACACTATTGCGAACCATGTGAT
>CAYOGN010000123.1:0-4958 GCA_964403545.1 uncultured Gammaproteobacteria bacterium | reverse complement strand
AAACTCTCGGATCCGACACCATATCCTGCTGGGTCGATTAGTCTCGCACGAAACAGCATGTAAATCTGATTCACCCGGGGTACGTTAAAGATTTGATAGAGCTCCAGATCGGTTACCTTTGCCAGCGCTTCTTCCCATGTTTCCCGAACGGCTCCCTGTTCTATGGTTTCTCCGTTTTCCATAAATCCGGCAGGAATAGTCCAGGTTCCGTAACGGGGCTCGATAGCCCGTTTACAGAGCAGAATTTTGCCCTCCCACACGGGCAGGCACCCTGCAATAACTTTTGGGTTCTGATATTGTATTTCACCACAGTCGAAACACATGTATCTCTCGCGGTTGTCTCCCTCAGGAATGGCAATGCTTACTTTTTTACCGCATAAAGTGCAGTAATTGATCGGGTTAACTATTTTCATTTGCTCATTTCGAATACGGCATGTTTGTTATAGCATTGTCTGGCTCGGTCAGCAGGTATCCATTTGAAGATACTCCTTTCGTAAATATGGCAGTTGTTAGTTTGCTATTGTTGACAGAACAATGCCGGAATATATCATGGCGCCGATCCAGTTGTTGTTCAGGAATGCCTGAAAACATTTTTGTGAAATACGGTCTTTGATTAGATATTGCTGATAAATCGCAAAGCAGGCGGCACAACCGATGCCGAAATAAAAATAACCGTTTGAATCCTTGAGATACCCCGTCAGCCCAATGATGGCAAATGCAGTGGTGTGTAGCAGGCCAACTATAACCTTGTCGGCCTTGCCAAATAAAATGGCGGTGGATTTAACCCCGATAACAAGATCATCGTCCTTGTCGGCCATAGCGTAAATTGTGTCATAAGCAACTATCCAGCAGAAGTTGCCGATAAATATCATCCAGGCTTCTACGGGAATTGCGTTGGTAAGAGCGGCGTAGGCCATTGGAATGCCCATGGAAAATGCCAGTCCGAGAAAACATTGAGGAAGCTGGGTGAAACGCTTGGTGAACGGGTAAAGTATCGCAAGAAAAAGGGCAATGATGCTCAGTAAAATCGATTTTAGATTAAGCTGGAATACCAGTAGCAGTGCGGCGAAAATAAGTAAGCCGAAAAGTACCATAGCAGAAGCCGTGGAAACTGTGCCGCTTGTCAGAGGTCTTGTGTTAGTTCGACTGACATGCCGATCGAAGTCTCTGTCGGCATAATCGTTAATAATGCAGCCGGCAGCTCGCATTACTATAGTCCCAAGAATAAAGATCACCACGATATCGGGGTCGGGGTTGCCGTTTCCCGCGAGCCATAAGGCCCAGAGAGTGGGCCATAGTAACAGGAAGGTCCCGATCGGACGTTCCAGCCTCATAAGGTGTATGTACGGGAGAATTCTATTGTGCATGTGACGGAGGTGAATTAAACATTAGCATATTGCTCGCTTTGACTCATCCATCGAGCAATAATCGGAGCGATGAGCTCGGGGTGATGCTGGTAAAGGGCTTGGGAAATTTTTTCGATTTTCGGAATCAGTTGCCGGTCGCGGGCGAGGTCCGCGATTTTCATTTGCGCCAGTCCGGTTTGTCTTGTTCCCAGTAATTCCCCGGGGCCACGTTGTTCCAGATCCCGCTGTGCAATTTTAAATCCGTCATTAGTTTCACGCATTATCGAAAGCCGTTCTTTTGCCAAATTCCCCAGTGGTGGTTGATAAACCAATACACAAGAAGCCTGGTCGGACCCGCGTCCAACACGCCCTCTTAGTTGGTGGAGTTGCGATAATCCCAGTCTTTCTGCATTTTCAATAATCATAAGGCTGGCATTGGGAACATTAACGCCGACTTCGATTACTGTGGTTGCCACCAGAAGATCAATTTCACCCTTGTTGAAGCGCTCCATAATGGCGTCTTTCTGGCTCGATTTTAATCTACCGTGGATTAATGCCACGCGCAATTCCGGTAGCTGCTGCTCTAGACGCGTTGCTGTTTGAGTCGCTGCCTGTGCCTGAAGCTTGTCTGATTCTTCGATCAGAGGGCAAACCCAGTAGACTTGCTGGCCGGATTGGCAGATATCCCGGATTCTGGAGGTGATTTCTTCTCTTCTGGTATCCGGAATGACAACCGTTTTGACAGGCTTTCTACCTGGAGGTAATTCATCGATGCTGGAAACATCGAGGTCGGCGTAAAGAATCATCGCCAGAGACCGGGGAATGGGTGTTGCGCTCATGATTATTTGATGGGGGACCAGATCCTCTGAGTTGCTGTCTGTTGCATTGCCTTTGCCGCGGAGCGCGAGTCGTTGCTCTACACCAAAGCGATGTTGTTCATCAACGATCATCAGGCCAAGTCGGTGAAATTCTACCTGTTGCTGGAACAAGGCATGGGTGCCAATGATCATGTTTGCTTTACCGCTGGCTATTCTTTCCAGCGCCAATCTTCTTTGTGCAGCCGGAAGTTTTCCGGTCAACCACTGCGTTTCGAATCCCAGCTCGTTAAACCATTGGCTAAATGTCTGGCGGTGCTGTTCCGCAAGTAGTTCAGTGGGAGCCATAAGTGCGACTTGATATCCGTCATCAATGGCTTGCAGGGCAGCAGCAGCGGCAACCACTGTTTTACCTGAACCAACGTCCCCCTGAACCAAACGCAACACCGGTATGGTGGAATGAATATCTGTAAAGATTTCGTCAATCACCCGGTGTTGCGCTGAGGTGAGCTGGTATCCTAAGGCGTTCTTCAGCGTTTCCCAAGAGGGACCTGAAAGTGAAAATGCCGGAGCAGATTCCTTTTCGCGATGTTTCTTTATTCTGCTTAATGCAAGATGGTGTGCGAGCATTTCCTCCAGAGCAAGACGTTGTTGGCAGGGATGAGTGCCTGCAACTAAAGAGTCAGTGTCGGCATCCGCAGGAGGGTGGTGAGCCATTTTCAACGCATGGTCCAGGGGCATAAGTCCGGATTCCTGACGAATCTTTTGGGGGAGTATGTCGATCAGACTATCGATATGACTGGATACGGCCTGATTGACCAGTTTACGAATTACCGTTGGCCCGACGCCTTCTGTAGTGGGGTATACCGCGGTCAGAGAATCCTCGAGAATCGGTTCAGTACGATCTGAAAAAATCCGATATTCCGGATGGGCCATTTCCAGGCTATGGGCTCCTCGCCGTGGTTCTCCAAAACAGTGAATCCAGGCACCTTCCCGAAAACTATTTTGCTGGTTTCGACTGAAATGGAAAAATCTCAATAAAATGGATCCACTGTCATCACCCACGCTAACTAGTAAAGAACGCTTTTTGCCAAATCGAATATCGCAACCATTGATCTGCCCCATGATAACTGAGCTGTGACCTGGCTTAAGGTCGCTTATTGCTGTGATGCGAGTCCGGTCCTGATAGCGTAGGGGAAGATGAAACAGTAGATCTTCTGGTTTTAAAATGCCGATTCGACCGAGCTTTTCTGCCAACTGAGGTCCGACACCGGTCAGACTTTGTAACGGGTGCTTTTCTGAATGGCTGCCTGTCACGGCTGACTTGTCAAGGCTAGATTAAGGGGGACAGATCGCTGTGACCAATTTCATTTCAACCAGCGGGGAGTTTACTCGAGTACCAGAATGGCCTCGATTTCTATGGGAACTCCTTTAGGAAGAGCGGCCACGCCAACCGCGGCTCTTGCAGGATAGGGTTTTGAAAAATAGCTGGCCATGATTTCATTGACAGCACCAAAATTACTCAGATCGGTCATTGAAATATTCAGTTTAACCGAATCAGCCAGCGAACCCCCCGCGGCCTCGGCAACAGCTGAGAGATTTTTGAAAACCTGGTGCGCGGCTGCCTCAAAGGATTCATCAACGACTTCCATGGTGGCCGGGTGGAGTGGGATCTGTCCTGAAATGTATACGGTATTCCCTGCTCTAACTGCCTGAGAGTAGGTTCCAATTGCCCCAGGCGCATTTTCTGTGTTGATAATTTCTTTTGTAGTCATAATTTACAATTTTTATGATATTGGTAGTTGCTGTATTTTAACCCGATTATTGAACTTGCATTAATTCAATCAGGCCGCGAAATTCGCTGAAGTTGATCAATCTGGGTAAAAACCTTTAGTTATCTGGTTTCCGATTCGGATCGTTGGTCAGGAGTAATGATTGTGCCTGCGACTGTTGCGCTGGCTGCGCCGGTGACCGAAGGTACTGTAGAGGGTAGATCATGGATCGTTCGATAGGCCATCCAGGCAAAGGCTGCGGCTTCCACCCATTGTGGGTGAATGCCCAGATCATCTGTGGTCGAAACCTGACTCGTTGACAGGTCGTTGATCATATCTTTCAACAAGCCGTTGTTTGCGCCACCACCAGAAAGGTAGACCGAGTCAACTGGAGGCTGGAGTTTTTTAAGTTGATCTACAATACAGCGAGCGGTAAGCATGGTGATAGTCATTAGAATGTCTTCATTGGTGCTATGACTTCGGCCTTCCCACAGGCTCATTTTGTCTTTGAGCCAGTTAACGTTGAAATATTCCTGACCGGTGCTTTTGGGAGGAAGACGTTCAAAATAAGGGTCACGCAAAAACAGATCAAGCAAATCAAGTTGAAGGTCGCCGGTTCGCGCTATGTCACCGTTCTTATCATAGTCACATTTGAAGTGAGTTCTGCACCAGTAGTCTATAAGCGTATTGCCTGGGCCGGTATCAAAGCCGGATATCTGGTTGGTTTTTCCCGCAGGCAGAAAAGTAATATTCGATATACCGCCAATATTTATCACCGCCCGGTTCTCACTTTCGCTGGAGAATACGGCTTCATGAAAAGCCGGCACCAATGGTGCACCCTGACCGCCGGACGCGATATCGGCAGCCCGAAAATTGGTTACCGTGGTGCAACCGGTCTCATTTGCTAATATCGTACCGTTTCCAATCTGTAGAGAAAGCGGCGGATCACTGTCAGGGCTGTGATGGACTGTCTGACCATGGCATCCGATTACATCAATGGGTTTACCATTGGACTGTTCCAGTAG
>CAYOGN010000122.1:0-8004 GCA_964403545.1 uncultured Gammaproteobacteria bacterium | reverse complement strand
TTGATTCCTGCAGATTCCAGAATGCCCAGCACTTCAATGTTTACATCGGGGGACTCGGGTTCAAAAGGCTTTTCTTTCAGGCGCTGACTCAGTATCGAGAACACAGATTCTGCGGTTTGCGGGCCGGTGACCAAATCGAGGGAGTGTAATGCCGAAACTTCTTGCCTGAATGCATCAGCAGTCTGGAATTCCCTGCTCGATAACCCACGCTCTCCGGGCCAACCAAACACATTCAACCAGGATAAAATCAATTCTGACCAGTAAGAAAACGGCTTGGTACTGTCGAAGGAACTCAGCAGATCACAACCGGTATTCAATTTTTCCAGCAAAACAGGCGTAGCCGGTCGGGATTTCGAGTGTTGCAGGGTTCCCAGAAAATCAGATAGCGGCATTCTGTAGGGAAGCTTCCGCCTGCACCAGTACTCCAGCTTGTTCCTCGCGTGGGATTCACTGTCTGCGGCAGCTATGAATGGACATAATATGGTTTCGCTGATGGTTGAATACCGAAGCTCCTTGTCCACAGCGAGTGACAGCAACAGCAGGGCTGCATCGACCACAGGGGCGTGTGCCAACTTCTCGCCCAGCGACAGGTGAAAAGGTTTTTCGCGGGAGCTACCCGGGTTGGCTATATGGGCTGGGGATAGCACCTGGCTCAATGAGTAATCAATGATGTTTCGTGATTTATCCAGCACGGGAGTTACGATGGCGATTCTCTGGTCCGGGTCGCAATCCAGTTTTTCCTTTGCCCAGCGAGCAGCTGCAAGCCACTGGGAATACTCGCTGTCGTACTCACGACAATCAATCCCGGGAGTTTTATCAGCCGCTCCCCTGCAGTGAATTGACAGCGGCGCACCGGATTTTCGGAGGCTGTCAATAAGTTGTTGCTGCTGTGTTGTAAAGCGGTCGAAACCAGTCCAGATCAAAGGCGGCGTATCCAGCTTGTTTCCCTGGTCAACGTATTCGATTATCGAATTTATCAGTTCAAATTTATCAATCCAGTTTTTGTCGTCACATTGCTTTTGATATTGCCTGGCCCAGCGAACAAAACTGCGATGGTCCGGGAGAAAAGACTGTTCACAGTCTCGAATTGAAATTTCCCACTGCCGTGATATCTGCCACCCGGTCATTGCCATTTTGACTGTTGCCGGGACATTCCAAAGTGGCTGTGTATCACGAGTAAATCTTGCTATATCATCGATGATGATTTGTTCCCACAGGAGCTGGCTTTGCAGCGGTGTGAGTACAATGTGGTCAAAAGTGCGCTGACCCGGGAGTGAGGCTGGGTTGCCGGGCTCCGGCTGTAGCGATCGAATGTTCTGCCACAGGGTATAAATCCAGGATTCAAAAGGAAGAATACGGGCAGACTCCCAGGCCAATCTGCCCTGGTCGAGTAGATGCTGGTTAAATCGTTCGCGAAATTCCCGGGTCAGACGATTGGTAGCAGTAATCAGTACTGAGCCATTTTGTAATTGCTCTGTTACTTCATGCACTAGTGGTATGGATCGATTCAACAGTATGAATTCAGAGGCTACTTAATTGTTCCATCTTGCTGGCAAGTTCAAAGTCGAGCAGCGTTATGCCACCGCTGTCATGGGTGACGAGGTTTACGTTTACAGTTTTATATACGTTGCTCCACTCCGGGTGGTGATTTAATTTCTCAGCCACAATCGCCGACTGTGTCATGAAGCCAAATGCCTGGATGAAGTTCTTGAATACAAATGTTTTGTGTAGCTTCTGGTTGATAATCTCCCAGGGAGAGTCAGCAAGGGAGTTGAGCTCTTCGAGTTGATCGGTGAGCGCTTGTAAAGTCAAAACCGGTTGTTTCATAACTTTGTTTACATTATATGGTCTGGTTGTCAGATTCTCATGCCAGGGGAAGCATGCTCGCGTCGGCCCATACTTCTCCGCTGAGGACCGGGTTCTCGATCATGGCACATATTATTTCGGCGATTTCCCCGGGCTGAATTTTTCGCCCGAGTCCGATAAGCGGTTTCAGGTTTTTTTCAAAATAGTCCTGATCGATGGTGTCAACCATTTGGGTATTTACGAATCCGGGGTGCACGATTTTGCTTTGCACGCCATGAAACAGCCCCTCCAGGTTCAGCGTAGCGCTTACCGCACTAAGGGCGGATTTTGCTGCTGCGTATCCAACCTGGCCGCGATTTCCACGGGAAGAGACAGAGCCGATAAAAATTATAACGCCCTGTGTCTTTTCTTCCGGAGCCCACTTCTTCAATCCATCCTGGGTTCGTTGCCGCGCTATTCCCGCAATGGTTTCCATGGCCCAGTATGTTGGATGTACCAGATTGACATCCAGCACATTTCTAAAAATATTTTCATCGTAAAGTTCAACCTGGTTGTTCTCCCTGTTTATGGCGACTGCAAGTGAATCGGCAATGATACCTGCTGCTGGAATGCAAATCTGTACTGCTCCAAACGTATCGTTCATGGAATCGAAAACCCGCTTGCGAAATTCCGGATCGGTCACGTCACCGCAAAACGGTAATGCTTTATCCGCCCCTGCCTGACTGTTCAGTTCCGCAGCGGTGTCCTCACACCGGTTAGAAAGATCAACGATGGCAATTCCACCAACTTTTCTTTCAATCAGTGCGCTGGCTGTGGCAAACCCTATGCCTCCTGTAGCGCCGGTAACAACGGCTATTTTGTTTCTGATGTTCATCACATTTCACGTATGGCTGGCAAATATACAGATATTTATAAAATTGTAATTAGATCATATAAGCAAGGCGTGGATGCGCAGATATAAATATAAATTGCCACCCAAAATACAGTGTTCTGGTATAATCCGCCGTTTTCCAGGCCCTGTTCCCAGTCGAATATCAAATAAATTATGTTTATATATTCTGCTAATCGACTTTTAGGGTAAATCCAAATAACTTTCCATTTGTAGAGGTTAAACATGACTGACAATCATGTGGATAACAAGCGACGTCGTTTGTTGACCATAGCGACCACTGGCGTTGGTCTTGCAGGTGTCGTAGGCATGGCGGTACCGTTTGCCGGAAGTATGGCTCCCAGCGAAAAAGCGAAAGCTGCGGGCGCTCCTGTTGAAGTTGATATCAGCAAACTTGAGGCCGGGCAGCAACTAATCGTTAAATGGCGTGGTAAGCCGGTCTGGGTTATCAACCGCTCCCAGGAAACCCTCGATACTCTGCCGAGTTTGAATGATATATTGCTCGATCCGGATTCCCAGAACCAGCAACAACCGGACTATGCCCAGAATATTCATCGTTCAATCAAGGAAGATATTCTGGTGTTGGTTGGAATTTGCACCCACCTTGGTTGTTCACCCCAGTATCAGCCCGAGATCGGTGCGGTTTCATTTGACGATAACTGGAAAGGCGGATTTTTTTGTGCCTGTCATGGTTCAAAATTTGATTTGTCGGGTCGTGTATTCAGCGGTGTGCCGGCACCGTCCAATCTGGTGGTACCACCGCACCAGTATCTTTCAGACAGCTTGCTGCTGATCGGCGAAGACGGAGGGGTGGCCTGATGCGTTTTATGACCTGGCTGGACGACAGATTCCCGGCAACCAAAGTCTTCAAGGAGCATTTGAGCGAATACTATGCGCCGCGGAATTTTAATTTCTGGTATTTTTTCGGTAGCCTCGCGCTGGCGGTTCTGATTTTACAAATCGTTACCGGTGTACTGCTGGCCATGAATTACAAACCCGACGCTGAACTTGCGTTTGCTTCGGTGGAGTACATAATGCGCGATGTATGGGGAGGCTGGTTTGTGCGGTATATGCATTCCACCGGTTCGTCGATGTTTTTCATTGTCATTTACCTGCATATGTTTCGTGGGTTGCTGTATGGTTCCTACCGGAACCCTCGAGAGCTGATCTGGATTATTGGCATGATCATTTTTCTTGCGATGATGGCTACGGCGTTTTTCGGCTACCTGCTCCCCTGGGGACAGATGTCATATTGGGGTGCCCAGGTAATTGTTAACCTGTTTGAAACCCTGCCCGTCATCGGCGGCGCATTATCCGAGTGGATTCGCGGCGATTATGTGATTTCAGATATTACCCTGAACCGGTTTTATGCCTTTCACTACCTGGTGCCGTTTATTCTGGTCGGGCTGGTTTTCCTGCATATCGTGGCGCTTCACAAAGTGGGCTCCAACAACCCGGACGGAATAGAGATCAAAAAAGGGCCGAAGGGCAATAACTGGAGCGAGGATGCGCCTGCTGACGGCATTCCCTTCCATCCCTACTACACGGTTAAGGATATCCTGGGTACCGTAGTATTCATGGCTATTTTTATGGCGATTGTCTTTTTTCTCCCGGAAATGGGTGGCTATTTCATCGAACAACCGAATTACGAGCCCGCTAACCCGCTAAAAACCCCGGACCATATTGCGCCAGTGTGGTACTTCACACCGTACTACGCAATTTTACGCGCAGTACCCAGCGCCTTTGGAACCCAGGTGTGGGGTGTTCTGGCCATGTTTGCCTCGATAGCGGTATTTTTCTTTCTGCCCTGGCTGGATCGAAGCCCGGTCAAATCCATTCGTTACAAAGGCTGGATGTTCAAGACCTGGCTGGCCATATTTGTGGTTTCCTTCGTCATTCTTGGTTATCTCGGTACTCAGCCACCGGGAGGATCCCGTACCCTGCTGGCGCAGATATTTACTGCACTATATTTCGCATTCTTCCTGTTGATGCCGATATACAGCAAGATGGACAAAACCAAACCTGTGCCAGAGAGGGTTAGTTAATGAAAAAGCTAATACTCGCTCTGGCGCTGATTACCAGCCCGGCTATCGCTTTTGCATCCTCCGCTTCCGGTGGAGCGCTGGACTATGTTGAGGTTTCGCTTCGGGACAAGGTATCGCTACAAAATGGGGCCAAACTGTTTGTAAATTATTGTATGTCGTGCCACAGCGCGAAATTCATGCGTTATAACAGGATGGCAAAGGATCTGGAAATCCCTGAAGAACTGGTGCAGGAAAACATGATATTTACCGGCGGCAAAATTGGTGATGTGATGACCACTACTATGTCGGTTCAGGCAGGAGAAGAATGGTTTGGCGTGCCACCACCGGACTTATCGCTGATAGGCAAACTTCGTGATCCCGAATGGCTGTATAGTTATATGAGAAAATTCTATATTGATCCGACTACGGCGAGTGGCTGGAATAATCTGGTTTTCCCAAATGTCGCCATGCCTCACGTTCTGTATGAGCTCCAGGGAATACAGAAGGCTGTTTTCAAGACCGAAAAAGACCATGACGGCAATGAGCATGAAGTCTTTGATCGATTTGAAATGATAACGCCCGGTATAATGAGCACGGAAGAGTTTGATCATGCGATGCGTGATTTGACCAATTTCCTGTACTACATGGGGGAGCCCGCCCGCATGGTTCGAGTCAAGTATGGTATCTGGACTTTGATGTTCCTGGGGGTCTTTGGAGTTTTGGCATATTTGCTGAAGAAGGAATATTGGCGTGACGTTCATTAAAAGCGTGGAGTTAAATTCACGGCGCTGGTTATGAATGCTACTCTGCCCCTGTCGGACAAGCGGTCCGCAATGACTCTTCTGTCCGGTCCGCTGGACGTGTTTAGCCATTGTTGCCGGATAGTATTGCTGGAAAAAGGTATCGAATTCGGTGTGGAGTATATTTCCGCACACGACGACCCCTCAAAGATTGGCGAATACAATCCTTATGGTGAAACCCCGACCCTGATCGATCGGGATGTGGCGCTCTACGATATGTGGGTGATTATCGAATACCTTGATGAGCGATTTCCGCACCCACCTTTAATGCCAGTGGATCCGATCACCCGAGCGAAAACCCGGCTGATTGTTTCCCGTTTAACCAGGGACTGGTTGCAACCAGTCTGTGATCTGGGTGAAACGTGTGCGCCGCAACCCTCCGCTGCATTGCGAAAAAGCCTGCATGACGGATTGCTGGCTTTATCGCCAATTTTTTCCGGCCAGCCTTACTTCCTTGGAGCGGATTACACGCTGGTTGACGCGTATTTCGCACCATTGCTTTGGCGCTTACCCATTTTGGGTGTTGAACTTCCGAAGCAGGCCTTGCCGCTGATCGAATACGGTGAAAGCCTGTTTAAAAGACCCGCATTTCATAATAGTCTGAGCGAACAGGAAATCGAACTTCGTTAAGAGTTCGACGGACCAAATTTCTAACGCCGTATTCGACTTAAGGAGCCTCTGAACAAGTCTGGGTGAAGCAAGATGAGAGTCAGAATGATTAAGATCAAGGCAAAAAATCGTAGCAATAGCAGGGCTATTCAGAGATTTTTTAACGCAGATATTGATTATTCTGGACTCAAATTGATCGGGCATGACTTGTTCAGAGGTTCCTTAACTATCAGGTCGTCGTAAGCATTCGGATAAATGGGAAACTCAAACTATAGCGGGGGTGAAAAACCGGAGCACTCGCAGTCGACAAAACCCTATCTGGTAAGAGCTATCTATGAGTGGGCCCTGGACAACGGCTTTACACCACAGATGCTGGTAGCAACGGACAATGACGGGGTGCAAGTCCCAAGGCAGTACATCAAGGATAACCAGATCGTTTTGAATATCCATCCCAAATCTGTTACCGGTCTGGAACTTGGCAATGAGCTGATGTGGTGTTCTGCCCGATTTTCAGGAATAACGATGGAAATAACGGTGCCGATGCCGGCAGTACTGGCGATTTATGCCCGTGAAAATGGTCAGGGGATTGTATTCCAGGACGAAAACACCGGGGTACCGCCGCCATCTGACCCGGATCGGAGCCGCGAAGAAGGAGCCTCCGAATCGAAAGGGTCCCGGCAGGGTTCGGCGTCTCATTTGAAAATTGTTAAATAGAATTTTTGAACCATCCGGACATCTGCGCTATATCAGCACGCCTTGAAATTCTACGTTTAGGCCTCATTGCAGAGTTTCTCCCCATCGAATTTGAATAGAGTCAGGATATGAAGCAATTTAGGGGAACCACAATATTGTCGGTTCGAAAAGATAACCAGGTAGTGATTGGTGGAGACGGCCAGGTTTCCATCGGTAATACCATGATGAAAGGTAACGCAAGGAAGGTGCGACGCCTGTACCATGATCAGGTTCTCGCCGGATTCGCCGGCGGCACAGCAGATGCATTTACGCTGTTTGAACGATTCGAAGGAAAACTGGAAAAACACCAGGGACAACTGGTGCGTGCAGCTGTGGAACTCGCGAAAGATTGGCGTACCGACAGGATGCTGAGACGACTGGAGGCATTACTTGCCGTGGCCGACAAAGAGGCATCACTGATCATTTCCGGCAACGGAGATGTAATTGAGCCTGAGCAGGGGGTGATGGCAATTGGTTCCGGGGGAGACTACGCAAAGGCAGCAGCCCTGGCGCTTATCGAGAATACCGGGCTGTCTGCAAAGGAAATCGTAGAGAAAAGTTTGGGAATCGCCGGGCAGATTTGTATTTATACCAACGATCATCTGACCATTGAAAGCCTGGATTATGGATCAGCCGACTCAGGCAATGACTCAGGCAATGAGAGTGATAAATGACTGAAATGACACCCCGGGAAATCGTTGAGGAGCTCGATAAGCATATTGTCGGGCAGAAAGACGCCAAGCGTGCTGTGGCTATTGCGCTACGGAACCGCTGGAGACGAATGCAGATTGAGCCGGAACTGCGAGCCGAGATTACACCAAAAAATATTCTTATGATTGGCCCAACAGGCGTGGGTAAAACTGAAATCGCCCGTCGATTGGCAAAACTGGCGAGGGCGCCGTTTATCAAGGTAGAAGCGACCAAGTTCACTGAAGTCGGATATGTTGGTCGTGAGGTGGATTCAATCATTCGTGATCTGATGGATATGTCGTTGAAGATGACCCGGGAGCAGGCTGTTGAAAAAGTAAAAGCCCACGCCGAAGATGCTGCGGAGGAAAAAATTCTGGACCTCCTGTTGCCTCCGGCAAGGGGCGAGCAAGTTGAAGATGATAGCGCAGGACGGCAGCGGTTTCGAAAATTACTG
>CAYOGN010000121.1:0-9708 GCA_964403545.1 uncultured Gammaproteobacteria bacterium | reverse complement strand
TTTTCTAATAATTTATTTCTGTTGATTAATGATTTTAAACTAATCTGAAAATGTCTGTTTGGAGAAATAATTAACGGTCAATATGACAGACAGGATCAATCACAATTTTACTTCGGATGGAACTCCGTTTGAATGGCAGGGGAATGGTCCTCCAGTAGTGCTGATTCATGGCCTCGGTCTCAATCGTCATATGTGGCAGTGGCAAGTGCCAGCCTTAAGTGAGCACTATCGGGTATTAACCTATGATTTGATCGGCCACGGAGAAAGTCCGAATCCCCAATCAATCCCGGATCTTCGACTGTTTTCACAACAACTGGTTCGATTGCTGGATGAGCAGGAAATCAACCGTTGCGCGGTAATGGGATTCTCTCTTGGTGGCATGATTGCACGACGATTTGCGATGGATCATGCCGATCGAATAACGGCACTGGGTGTTCTGTTTTCACCCCATAAACGATCTGAAAGTGATCAGTTGGCCATTGAAAAACGTGCCGATCAGGTGCAGAAACTTGGCCCGTCTTCCACCGTTGAAGCAGCCCTTGAGAGATGGTTTTCAACTACATTTCGGCATGCCAATCCGGTAACAATAGATTTGGTCAGGCAGTGGGTAATGAGTAATGATGCTGAAGTTTATCCAAAGAATTATCGGGTGCTGGCCCAGGGCGTGGCAGAATTGATTAGCCCTGAAACCCCGATTCGGTGCCCTGCGCTGGTGATGGCGGGTGAGGAAGATCCCGGGCAAACACCGCAAATGGCGTACGCTATTGCCGCCGAAATTTGCGGTGCCAGAACGGAGATCCTGGCGGGGCTCAGACATATGGCGTTAACAGAAGCCCCCGAAATATGTAATCCCATACTGCTGTCATTTTTGACGAAGGTCTATTCAGGAGGGAAGTATGGTTAATTTGTATGGTAGATTGTTCCCGCATCCGATCGACACAATTCACAAACCTTAAATTGGGCGACATTTTATGAAGTTTCAACTTGCAATTAATATGGAGCGTATAACGCCAGAACTTGACATGCGTGATGTTGAGCGGCATACGCTCGAAATGGTTCAGATGGCTGACACGGGAGGGTTCAATATTGTCTGGGCAGCAGAGCACCACGCACTGGAGATGACAATCGCGCCCAATCCGTTTCAGATTCTCACCTGGTGGGCGGCTCATACCAATACTATTCGCCTCGGTACTGCCGTTGCTACTGCTCCCTACTGGCATCCCATTAAACTCGCAGGGGAGGCGGCAATGCTGGATCTGTTTAGTGGCGGGCGACTGGAATTCGGTATTGGATCTGGTGCCTATCAACGTGAATTTGACCGTATGCGCCCGGGCCTGAAACAGAGCGACGGGTGGCGCTATATGCAGGAAATGGTTCCCGCTTTGAAGGCACTGTGGCAGGGAGACTACGCCCATGATGGCGAATATTGGCAGTTTCCCACTTCAACCTCTGTACCCAAGCCGCTACAGAAACCGCATCCACCGATTTGGGCAGCAGCCAGATCACCCATTACCTTTGACTATGCACTGGAAAATAACTGCAACATAATGTCCTGGCCGCTTACCCGGCCAATGTCGGAGGTAGAGCTATACAAACAACGTCTGGATCAAGCAATGGAGAAAAATCCCGATGCATCGAGACCGATATTTGCCATGATGCGCCACACTGCAGTTTTTGACCGTAAACAGGATTGGGAAGGACCGATAAAGTGCGTTTCTCTTCAGTTGGGGCAGTTTGAAAACCTGTTTAAAAATTTGGGTGATGTTAAAGATGGATTTCCAAAACTCGCTGATTTTTCAGAACTGTCCAATCGGACGGAATATGATCCGGGGATGTTACGTGAAAACCTGATGTTTGGTACCCCGGACGAAGTCATTGAAAAATTAAAACTCTATCAGGATCTGGGCGTCGATGAGTTTATCTATTACGCCAGTATGGGTCTTGGCCATAAAGAACAAAAACGATCGCTTGAATTATTCTGTAATGAAGTTATGCCTGCATTTTCCTGACGAGTCTCTGTGAATTCTTTGTCAGGCTATTTGGGTAAAAATTCAGGGGATTTTTGATGCCAACCAGAGCAGAAATTTATCGAGTACATAAATCGAGCACAAAATCGATTGCAATAATTGAGTGCATTAATTGAGAAACAGAAATGACAAGTTTTATTGAAGTTAATCGGGATGGTCAAATTATTGAGATAAAACTGAATAATCCCAAAGTAAATGCCATTGGCCTTGAAATGAGTCGAGAGCTTGGGCAGGCCTTCGCCGAGTTAAGAGATGACCCTGCGTTGCGGGTGGGGATTTTAACCGCCACGGGAGACAGGATATTTTCTGCGGGCTGGGATTTGAAATCTCTCGACGCCGGTGAAATGAAACTCGATAACTGGTGGCAAGAAGGAGATTACGGTGATGGGGGATTCGCCGGGTTAACCGAAAACTGGAATCTCAATAAACCGGTGATCGCTGCTTTAAACGGTCTTGCCATTGGTGGCGGATTTGAATTGGCAATGGGTTGCGATTTGCTGATTGCGGCCGAGCATGTGGAATTCGGATTACCGGAAATGCCCCTTGGCATTGTGCCTGACGCCGGTGCATTGCAACGGTTGCCTCGCCGTATCCCGTATAATATTGCGATGGAAATGTTGCTGCTGGGTCGCCGCATGTCTGCGACCGAAGCGGCGTCATATGGGCTGGTGAACAAGGTTGTGAAGAAAGAAGAATTGATGGCGTCGGCACGTAATTGGGCCGAGCAGTTAGCCTGGTCAGCTCCGTTGGCTATGCAGACCGTCAAGGAAGTATTGCGGGCCATTGAATGCGTTCCTCTTGCCGAGGCATTTGAGAAAATGCGAACCGAAGATCTGCCGGTGTACCGGGCGATGCTGAAGTCAGAAGATGCAGAAGAAGGTGTCAAGGCGTTTGTTGAAAAGAGAGAGCCAGTGTTCAAGGGCAGATAGACCTGACAGTGATTTCCGACATGACAAGAAAAGCTCCAGCGGATGTTCGCCAAATTACCAGCATCGGAGGGGGGCCAATTGGTGGCGGCTGGGCCGCGCATTTTTTGGCCCAGGGTTATGACGTGACGAGTTATTTACACAACTCGGCTGAGCAAGAGATTTTCAATGAAATTGTTGATACGGCATGGATAAGTCTTGAAGCGTTAGGATTGAAAGAAGGAGCGTCCCGTGATCGACTGAATGTTACTTTTGATCTTGCCGAGGCAGTATCTTCAGCTGAATTTGTTCAGGAAAGTGCGCCAGAAGATTTATCACTCAAACAAGCACTGTATAAGCAACTCGGCAACCTGGTGCCAAATAATGTCATAATTTCATCCAGTACTTCCGGGTTGACCATGACGGAAATACAGCAGCAGTGTGAAACCCCGCAAAGAACGGTAGTTGGGCACCCATTTAATCCGCCCTATTTATTGCCATTGGTAGAAATTGTCGGTGGAGAAAAATCATCTCGGGAGGCGCTGCAATGGGCTCACGATTTTTATCGAATCGCTGGAAAGGCCCCCCTTGTTCTGAATCGGGAAATACCAGGATTTATTGCCACTCGCCTGCAGGAAGCCTTGTGGCGGGAAGCATTGCATATGGTGGCCAATGATGAGGCGACCCCGGAGCAGATCGATTTCGCTTTGATCAATGGTCCCGCTCCCCGGTTGGCATTGCAGGGCCAGTGTATGGCATTTCATGTCGCGTGTGGTGAAGGCGGCATGGCGACCAACCTCGATCAGTTTGGGCCGGCATTAAAACTGCCCTGGACACGCCTTGGGGCCCCTGAATTGACCCAACAATTACGTGATCGAATGGTAGAAGGATGCAATAAAATGGCAGGTGATCGTCATTTTTCAGAACTTGCTGCGGCCCGGGACAAGGGAATTGTAGCGATCCTGAAAGCCGTGTCCAGCGCAAAGTAATTCTTTCATGGGGCTGTTGATTGATATCAGAGATCCAGGGTGGATGTCGGAGGAAGACTTGCGTGAGAAATTATTACCATCACTCCCCATGTTTCAGGATGGCATCTGGATGGTGGCTTTGAAGATATTGCCGAAAATTATAAAAGGTTGAAAGTTAACCAGCCACTGTTGAATGAAGTTGACCGGGTCGCGGGTTACTGAGCAGAAACCTGTGATGCTATTGCCGGGAATCGACGAACACAATTTCCGTATAATCAGGTACTGTTTGCCGTTTATCATTGCACCTGGAGCCAAAAATGCCACAATCAATGCAACAACCTCCTGATCGAGCGGAGGGGGATGTGAATCTATCGCCGAGACGCAAAGCGTGGGCGGATGATTATATTGATGCTGAAACGGCCCGGGTATTGCAGCAGGATGCAAAATATTTTCTCCATCAATCATTATCTACACCCTGCCTGAATGCCATTGCGGGAAGTGACGGTATCTATCTGGAGGATTTGCAGGGTCGCAAGATTATGGATTTTCATGGCAACAGTGTGCATCAGGTGGGCCATGGCAATCCTCGTGTCATTGAAGCGATCAAACAGCAACTGGATACTTTGCCTTTTTGCCCACGCCGATATACTAATCAGACCGCGGTAGACCTGGCCCATCGATTGGTTGACCTGGCTCCGACAGGTCTGGAGAAAGTATTATTTGTGCCAGGCGGTACTGCTGCTATCGGCATGGCGCTAAAACTTGCCCGTTACGCCACCGGGCGACACAAGACAATTTCGATGTGGGATAGTTTTCACGGCGCATCACTGGATGCGATTTCCATCGGCGGAGAAGCACTGTTTCGAAAAGATGTTGGCCCGCTATTACCGGGAACCGAACATATACCACCACCTACTTCCGGCAACTGCCTGTTTAATTGCCAAGACGCAACCCATGGTGGATGCACAGATTATCTCGACTACGTTCTCGAAATGCAGGGAGACGTTGCCGCAGTCATCGCGGAACCCATACGCTGGACAACGGTTGATCTGCCCCCGCCAGGATACTGGAAACGGGTCAGGGAAATTTGTGATCGCCATCAGGCATTG
This sequence comes from uncultured Gammaproteobacteria bacterium, assembly GCA_964403545.1. Classification (GTDB taxonomy): domain Bacteria; phylum Pseudomonadota; class Gammaproteobacteria; order Arenicellales; family Poriferihabitantaceae; genus VYFG01. Next base: position 4,699 of record CAYOGN010000121.1, on the reverse strand, counting down.
CTGGTTTTCGATGAGATTCCATCAGCCCTGGGGCGAACCGGCAAGATGTTTGTCTGCGAACATTTCGACGTTATTCCAGATATGCTGGTCATTGGAAAGGGTCTCGGCGGCGGTGTGTTTCCGATGGCGGCATTACTGGCAAAAGCCGAGTTGGATATTGCCGCTGATCGCGCCCTTGGCCACTATACTCACGAAAAGAGTTCTGTGGGCTGCGCAGCTGCTTTAGCCACCCTGGATTGCCTGTTTGAAGATAATTTGATTGAAAATTCTATCGAGCTGGGTCAGCATGCTCTGGATCGCCTCAAACAAATGCAAAAACAATACACATTGATCCATGACGTGCGAGGGTTGGGTCTGCACATGGGAATTGAATTGAGGAAAGGGGGTGAACCCGCTACAGAGGAGGCCGACTCAATTCTCTATCATTCGTTGTCAAATGGATTGAGTTACAAGGTTGGTGGAGGTTGCGTGCTGACACTTTGTCCCCCCATGACCATTGCAAGGCATGAATTGGACAAGGCGCTGGATATCGTGGAAACCGGTATTCAGTCAGTGAGCTGATTCACCCGGGTTGATCACATTGATAGCGCGCTATGCTTCAACCGTAAATTGACCCATCATGCCGCCATCCTCGTGCTCAAAATTATGGCAGTGATTCATAGAGGGTCGCTCGGGATAAATGTGACCGGGAAAGGAACCTGAAGGCGCACTACTTCCCGGGGCAGACGAATGGTTGCTGGCCTGGCGGTCAGGGTCGGTGTAATCACACCACGCTGTGATAGCAACGAGTCAAAAAGCATTGATTGTTGTAAGTGCTGTACCAAAATTCTAACGGGATGTGTTATATTAGACATATTGATGCGTATATATGATGAGATGATGTATGAGAACAACAATCCGACTGGACGATCAGCTTTTAGAAAAAGCCAAACAGTATGCTTTATCCCACAGAACTACATTCACAGCCATTGTCGAAGAAGCCTTGCGCGAGAAATTGATGGGTCGACCTGAAGGTAAAAGGCAGCAGCGTATTAAACTCAAAACAGTGGCAGGTAACGGGTTGAATCCGGGGGTTGATCTGGACGATTCTGCGTCGTTACTGGACGCAATGGAAAATTAGCGGTTATGTTACTGCCTGATGTAAATATCCTGGTTTATGCCCACAGAGAAGATTCTCCACATCATGTCAAATCGCTAGAATGGTTGGAAGCACTGATTAATTCAGATGAAGCATTTGCAATATCCGATTTGGTACTAAGCGGATTTTTGCGTATTGTTACCCATCCGAAAATATTTAACCCACCGAGCACACTGGATGATGCTGTGTCTTTTATTGAGCAAATTCGGAATCGAACAAATTGTATTGTGGTTTCTCCCAAAGAAAGACATTGGGATGTATTTACAAGCCTGTGCAAGGAAGCAGATGCCAAAGGCAATTTAATTCCAGACGCCTACTATGCGGCGCTTGCTATAGAAACAGGTTGTGAATGGATAACTACTGATCGTGATTTTAGCCGATTTAAAAATTTAAGATGGTCTTCACCAAAGTAACTTCACTATTAATATTCAAATGTTTTGATCAGAGGTCCCCTGGATTAACTGAGACAATGCTTCGATGTGTTTGATTCCAAGTCCGCAGCATCCGCCGACAATTTGTACCCCGAATGATATCCACTCTTTGTTGCAAGCGACGAATTCATCAACTGGAATAACGTCAACAAATTGCCAGTGTGGCATTTCGAAATATCCACTATCTGGGTAAGCCATCAATGGCCCGTTCCAGCGCTGCTTGAGTAATTCAATGGCGGGTGTCACGGTGGCTACATTACTGTGCATCACTCCGGCTACGCGGACTCCGTCGAGTGAAATAGAATCCATCATTTCGCTGGCGCTTAACTCCGGACGCGAATAAGAAACCGGTTCTCCTGATTTCCCTTCCCGCACGGAGAACCCTACCCAGACCGGCAGGCCGGATGCGATCGCTGCTGCAATGGCGGGATTGGCAAGATCGGGGTCGGACATCATCTCAAGGATAATCAGGTCGACCCCGCAGTCAGCGAATAAATTTGCCATTTCACGGAAGTTGGCGCCGGCATTTTCGGCAGTCGGAACCGTATCCCCATCGCGTTGATCAGATCCACCAACAACCGGAACCTGGTGCGACATAGAACCTGCTACTGCCACCCGTTTATCAGCACCCATCCGGTCACGCGCCTCACAGGCTAGCGTTACCGCCTGGCGATTAATCTCCTCGAAGCGTGATCCAAGTCCGGCTGGCTGAAGCATGTTTCGATTGGTAGAAAATGTGTTGGCGGTAATAATGCGGGCGCCTGCACGGATATAGTCCATGTGTACTTCGCGCAGTAATTCAGGGTCTGTGAGGGTTGCCATGGCGCACCAGGCCTTATCGTGCATGGCGGCACCACGGCGTTCCAGTTCGGTGCCGGTAGCACCGTCGATAACAATGATTTTACCAGCGTCGAGATCATGCTCGATGGCCTTCAGAGGTGGCATGGTCATAGTGACTTTTTTCCTTTGTCTATGCGCCAGGTAATAGCGCGGTCAATATTATCCAGTGGCTATCTGGCGATTGTAGTGTGTACACTGGCGTTGCAGTTGATTGTATTGTCAGAAAAGCAATTTTTCCAATGCTTTCAGTATCGCAATACCCTTATCCAGCAAGCCCGGTAAGCCAGTTTGTCACCATTCTGTACGCACGGAGCACTAGTAGTAAGCTGCTGTCTCACTGCTGTCTCACTGCGGCCGGGGAGATTCCAGGATCATCCGCAGTACGGGAAAAGCTCAATGGGCGACCTGCTGCCTCAAATGTTTGCAAAGTATTTAGTCGAGGTCGTTTCAAGGGAAATTATAAAGTGCGCCGCAATAAATTGAATAGTAAAATAAGTTTTGCCTGCAGATGTTGGCAGTATTTATTGTTTGACGCAGGCCATGCTGATGACTAAGGTTCGCCTGGTCTTTGAATCTTACGGAAACAGGCATAATGAATTTCTTCTCCTTCCTGACCAACGACGATATCCAGTACGTACACCAGTCTTCTCTTGAAATTCTTGAGGAGGTTGGCCTCCTGGTGCGGAATAAAAAGGCACGAAAACGCTTCGCCGACCATGGCGCTATGGTTGATCATGAAACAGAGATGGTGCGGTTACCTGCCGCCATTGTAGAAAAATACCGTGCCATGGTGCCAGCCACCATCACCCTGCGTGGTCGAGACCCCTCTTTTGATGTTACCTTTCCACGCAAACTGCCTGTTATCGCGACGGCAAGTTCAGCACCGGATATCGTCGATCCCGTGACCGGAATTACTCGCCGCTCAAGATCCGATGATATTGCGCGAATTGCCCACCTGGTCAACGAGCTACCGGGCTTCGATGTCTTTTCGATCTCGACCCTGGCTGATGATGCACCAAAAGATCAATTCAGCCTGACCCGCTTTTATGCGGCGCTGAAGAACTGCCTCAAACCGTGCAGAACATCCGTATACAATATTCGTGAGGCAGAACAGGTCATCAAACTTGGCGAATTGATTGCCGGTTCCAAAGAGGCTTTCTGGGAGCGTCCATTTATCAATTTTGGCTATTGCTCCATTGTCTCGCCATTGACCATGGATTTCGACAGTACGGACACCCTGATGTACTTTGCTGAAAATAGTATTACCGCCTACGGTACCATTGCGCCAATGGGTGGCTTGAGCACCCCGCTGACGCTGCCCGGTATGTTGGTCATTATGAATGCAGAATGGCTGGCTGCCGCCATCCTGGCCCAAATGTCCCGGACCGGAACGGCGCAAATCTATAATTTTCTGCCTGTCTTTGCAGATATGCGTGATGGCGCCTATGCACCGGGCGCCATTGAAATCGGTATGATGAATTCTGCGGTCTGTCAAATGGCGCGATTTTACAATGTCCCTGCGGGAGGATATCTCGGTTTGACCAATGCCAAGGTCGCCGATGCCCAGGCGGGTTTTGAAAAAGGGATGTCACCGCTGATGGGAGCCTTGTCCGGGGCCAGTTTTATCGTGATGGGCGGCCTCCAGGACGCGCTGATGACGTTCGATTTTGGCCAGGCGGCAATTGATGACGAAATTGCGCAAATGATAAAACGAGTACGGCAAGGGTTTGGATTCAGCAAAGATGCAGCCTCGGTGGAGGAGATAAAGAAAACTGGCCCGGCAGGCATATTCGCTGCGAATCCTGCAACGCTTGACCGTATGCATACAGCAACCTTTATGCCCGAACTGGCAGATAGAAAACTACGGGAACAATGGGAACTTGAGGGTAGTTCAACGATTCACCAGCGTGCGCTGAACAAGGTATTTGATATTCTTTCGGCGCCCAATTCAGCCGCACTTGATCCGGACGTTGATGCCCGTGTGCGTAATGAATTTGAGGGGTTGGTTGCAGGGGATGCGGAGCTGCAGGAAGGATGGGAACGAATTGATGTGGGTGGCAAAGTGACCGAACGAAAGCGACGGCCAAATCGTCGGCGGCAGAAATAACACCAGAGATTGTTTGACTGATTCTTAAGCGAATAGCAGGTTTACCATATGGCGGCATCCTTCCCGACAAGCGCACGTTTTGTCATCATCGGTGGTGGTGTTATTGGAACAAGCATCGCCTATCACCTGACACGATCCGTTGAAAAAGATGAGTTGTTGCTTGAAAAATCGAAACTGACTGAA
>CAYOGN010000120.1:0-6512 GCA_964403545.1 uncultured Gammaproteobacteria bacterium | reverse complement strand
ACCTGCGGTTCACCTCCCTGTTATAGGGGCGCCTCAGCTGCAAATCTGCTCACAACCATGGGATTCACCAACGTCTCCTATGTGGAGGGTGCCATGAAAGCACTATTGGACGCCGGACTGTCAACCGAATGACTCCGTTGTACAAATGTAAATAGAGGTGTCGAACTGAGCGAAAAGTGTATTACTTAACTTGGATGCAAAGGGCTGCTTTGTATTAAACCGAAGTTTAGCACGAGCATAAAATCGCCTGCTTTGGGGAAACAACTGAGAAAATAGTGGCCTTTTAAGGTGGGCCGATCAGGCAAATCCATTGCAACCCAGTTCGTTCCCACACTCACTGAACCCACTGGATCTGCAACCGAGATCACTGTGACTCCGCTCTCGGCAGCCTTACTTCTTAAGTTTCTTAAACCAGCGCCCGTATTTACATTTCTTGTAGATTTTCTTTCCGGCACATTCGTTGGTCAATCGTTAGTGTTCGATTTCCCGTTTCGGGAAAAGGGTGTTTATCTTTCCTACACTCCACATTAGGTAAACTTTTTCGAGTTTAAACTATCCAGACTATTGACCGAATCACTATGGGTATATTCCTTTTAAGATCATTCAGGGACTTCATTAGTCCTCCCCAAAGGTTTGGTATACAATTGATTTCGATTTTCAATGAAAACGTCGTCAGGTGAAAGAACAGTTACCCAGAAAACTCGCGGCAATTCTGCATGCTGATCTCGCGGGATTCAGTCGGCATACTGGCGAAGATGAGGAAGGAACCTATCAACGACTTCGAACCTGCCTGTCGGCAGCCGATGAATGCGTGGAAAGTCACAATGGGGTGATCAATCATATACCCGAGCTTCAGACCAGACATTATGCCTACCTGATATCGTGTTACTTTCATCTGTCAAAGCTGGATGAGGTGAATCAACAGGTGAATATGTTACTGGAGCTCGAGCCCACGTTTACCATTTCCCAGTTTGAAAGAACGCTTCACTATCAAGATGAAGAAGACAGGTGCCACCTGACGGAAGCGTTGCGGGCCAGTCATATTCCTGACTGATTCCACGCAATTCGGTTAGTTCTGCGATAATTTGGTAGGCCTGAGAAGCGAACGAGCACTGGCAAAAGTACACCAGGGCCTCGGAAAAACGAACCTGTTGATTTGGATCAAATAATTTGAAAGTAGTTTTGGCTTCATAAACTAGTCAGATTAAGATTCCTCTATGAGTTCACCGCTTCCACCAAACTCGGTAGGTACATCTCTGTATTTGGGTAGTCCGTCGGGAGTCGACAAGATTTTTTCGCCGTAATGTACATGCATCGTTGGCTCAAAAGGAAAGTCTTTCAATATTGGAGCTAAAACATCGATAAAACCTTCTTCAGGATGTGCGTTCATTACATGTCCACCACAGATTGTGCAATGCTTTCTGTGACTACGCTCGGTTTTTTTATAGGTGGCTAAGTTCTCATCGCCCTTCAATATAGTTACGCTGTCCAATGGCCACAAAGTAGCAGCATGAATGGGTGCTCCAAGCCAGCTCCTGCATGAATCACAGTGACAGAATCCTTGAAATATAGGTTCGCCAGAAGCTTCCAACTCCACTTCGCCACAAAAACATTTTGCACTATAACGATTGTCGCTCATTTTTTATCCTCATCGCCTGGCGGTCGTTTTGGTTAAAATGTCTGGACAGTGTATCACCTTACACTCCGTAAACTGTCCATGAATTTGATCGAAATACAATCGATGCTCAACAAAACTCTTATATAGTAGGAATTTATGAAAAATAAAATTGATAAACCGACATATTCTGTATTTTCTACATCAGCAAATGTTTGTCCATATCCTGAACGGATTTTTCTTTCTGACTGCGAATTCCAGTCAACATCGAAGAGATTTTCTCGGCAAGTGACTTCTTGCGGGTGTATTCAAGATGAATCAGATCGGAATGCTCGCGGGCTTCCATCAGAAAATCGTCACTGGTCTGGAGTTGGTCCACCAGCCCCAGTTCCAGCGCCCGGGTACCAAGCCAGTGCTCACCAGTGGCACCACTCTCAACATCAAGACCGGGGCGGCGTTCACCGATAAAATTTTTGAACAATGTATGGGTTTCTTCGAGTTCTTGCTGCATTTTTTGCCGACCCTTTTCGGTGTTTTCTCCAAACAGGGTGAGTGTGCGTTTGTACTCTCCTGCAGATAGCTGTTCGAAGTCAACCTCATTCTTTTTCAATAAACGGTGCAGGTTGGGAATTTGCGCCAACACACCGATTGAACCAACAATTGAAAAAGGCGCAGCGATAATTTTATTGGCGACGCAGGCCATCATGTAACCACCACTTGCGGCGACTTTGTCCACTGCGATGGTCAAGGCAATTTCGTGATCAGTGATACGCTGCAACTGGCTGGCAGCGAGACCATAACTGTGAACCATTCCGCCCCCACTTTCCAGCCGTAACAATACTTCGTCCTGATCTGTGGCATCGGTAAGAATGGCGCTAATTTCATGACGCATGGCGTCGGTAGCGCTGGCCCGAATATCGCCATCAAAATCGATAACAAACAGCCTTTTTTTCCTGCTTTCCTGCTTTGATCCCTCTTTAGCCAATTTTTTCTCGTGCTTGAGTTGTTGTTTGGCTTTTTTCTTTTCTTTTTTATGGTCGCGCTTTAATTTTGATTTCAGTGCATGGGAATCCAGCAGTGCGCTCGCCAGTGCCGACTCCATTTCCTCAAACTCTTTGTTCATCAGGGTAATGTGTAGTTCTGATTCAGATCCTTTCTTGTGCCGCATTGCCATCGCGAGCAGACTGCCGGCAGCAGCCAGTAGTGCAATAACTACAGTAGCAACCTTGGCCAGGAACAGGCCATATTCTGTAATGAATTCCATCATAATTTATTTTAAATCGGTTCTGGTCCAGCTGTCTCGAAGGGGAACTACTCTGTTATACACGGGTGACCCTGGCTGGCTGTCCGTGTCGGGATGGAAATAACCCACTCTTTCGAACTGGTAGCAAATATTCTGGTCTGCTATCGCCAGGGAGGCTTCCAACTTGCATCCAGTCAGGGAAATCAATGATTCCGGATTTATTGCAGTCAGGAAATCACGCTTTCTATCTGCCAGTGGGTTGGCTTCATGAAACAGCCGATCATAAAGCCGAATCTCTGCATCCATCGCATCCTCGGCATTGACCCAGTGAATTATTCCTTTCACTTTACGACCTTCTGGTTGTTGTCCATTACGGGTTTCAGGTAAGTATTCGCACCTGAGTTCAATCAATTTGCCATTGCCATCGTATACTGCTCGCAGACATTTAACGACAAAGGCATTGCGTAATCTCACTTCCCTTCCCGGTCCCAGGCGAAAGAATTTGGTCGGCGGATCTTCCATAAAATCATCTGCGTCAATATACAATTCTCTGGACAGAGAGACCGAGCGTTTGCCGAAAGATGTATCCTTGGGGTGGTTAGCGACATCGATGGTCTCGGTCTCGTCCACCGGATAATTTTCGATCACCAGCTTCAGTGGTCGCAGTACCGCCATCGCACGCGGCGCAACGGGATCCAGATCTTCACGCACGCAATTCTCGAGTACCGCCATATCAATCACATTGTCACTTTTGGTAACGCCGACCAGGGAAATAAACTTGCGGATTGAAGCCGGGGTATAACCGCGTCGGCGCAATCCCGAAATAGTGGGCATTCTGGGATCATCCCAACCAGTCACTTTACCGCTTTGAACCAGTTGGGTAAGCAACCGTTTGCTCATAATGGTGTAGCTGAGGTTTAATCGAGAAAATTCAATCTGACGAGGCTTTGTCGGCACTGTAATATTTTCAATAAACCAGTCGTATAGCGGGCGATGATCTTCAAACTCCAGGGTGCAGAGTGAATGGGTTACGCCCTCAATGGCGTCGCTAAGCCCGTGGGTAAAATCGTACAGCGGGTAAATGCACCATCTATCACCGGTTCGCTGGTGTCGATGGTGCCGAATGCGGTATATGACAGGGTCTCGCAAATTAATATTTGGTGAGGCCATATCAATTTTGGCGCGTAAAACCCTTTCACCATCGGCAAATCTGCCGTCAGCCATCTGTTTAAACAGTGCCAGATTCTCCTTTACTCCAAGGTCTCTGTCCGGGCTGTTGTGCCCGGGTTCAGTCAACGTGCCGCGGTACTCACGTATTTTTTCCACGGGCAAACTGTCAACATAAGCCAGGCCTTTTTCGATCAACTCGATGGCAAAATTATATAACTGATCAAAATAGTCAGAGGCATGAACCAGGGCAGACCAGTTGAATCCAAGCCAGCGCACATCGTGTTCGATTGCTTCGACAAATTCGATGTCCTCTTTAACCGGATTGGTATCATCGAATCGTAGCGTACAGCGACCATCGTAATCACGGGCGATACCGAAATTAAGACAAATGGATTTTGCATGTCCGATATGCAAGTATCCATTGGGCTCCGGAGGGAAACGGGTAACGATTGCAGAATGCTTTCCAGACTTCAGATCGGCATCGATGATATGGCGGACAAAATTACTGCGGGTGACTTGTTCTGACATTCCATTGAGGTGTTGAAAAAGGTCGTGGAGTATAGCTCAAAGCATTACCGAATAATAACAATGCCGTACTCCAGCAATTCTGTCGCGGTTACAACAAAAGCTTTTCGAGTATGCGTTGATAAGTTTTTGCAAGTTGTTCCAGGTCATCGGTAGAAACCCTTTCGTTCAATTGGTGAATGGTGGCATTCACAGGTCCGAGTTCTACCACCTGGGCACCAGTGGGAGATATAAATCGACCATCGGAAGTGCCACCAGAGGTAGATTGCTCAGGATAATAACCTGCTATTTCGTGGATGCTTTCACTGACTGCATTAATCAGATGACCCTGTTTGGTTTCGAACGATTGTCCACTAAGATCCCACTGTATATCGAACCTCAGATCATGCCTGCCGAGCAATGATTCTATAGTCTCACGCAAGAATTGTTCGGTGGTCTCCGGAGAAAATCGAATATTGAAGAGCACTTCGATTTCCCCTGGAATGACGTTACTGGCGCCAGTCCCGGCATTGATGTTGGAAATTTGCAGACTGGTTGGCTGGAAGTGTTCGTTGCCCTGGTCCCATTGGGTACAGATCAGTTCATTCAGGGCTGACATTGCCAGATGAATCGGGTTGTTAGCCATTTGGGGGTAGGCGATATGCCCCTGTGTTCCGTGGATTAACAGTCTGGCGTTGAGCGAACCCCGTCGCCCGACCTTTATCACGTCGCCGATATTTTTGCTACTGGTAGGCTCGCCCACTATACACATATCGATGGCTATTCCTCTGCTTTCAAGCTCTTCGAGGACAATCCTTGTTCCATCTAATGCCGGCCCTTCCTCATCACTGGTGATCAACAGGCCTATAGAGCCCTTGTGCCGGGGATGCTCCTTCAGAAAGCGCTCACAGGCACAGACGAAGCTGGCAATGCTGCCCTTCATATCGGCTGCACCACGCCCATGTAATATGCCATCTGCGACCACCCCGTCAAAAGGTGGATGGATCCATTTTTCCAGTGGCCCGGTGGGCACTACGTCCGTGTGTCCGGCGAATACCAGCAACGGATAACCCTGCCCTCGTCGAGCCCATAAATTGGTCACATTGTTCTGATTGATCTGCTCGCACTCGAATCCTGAGAGTGTCAGTCTGCTGCCGAGAATTTCCTGGCAGCCAGCATCATCGGGGGTCACTGATGGTTTCCGGATAAGGGCCCTGGCAAGTTGGATTGTTTCTGAGCCGGTTAGATTTGAACTGGGCATCGTTGCGTTGTCTTGAGGAAACATTTAAGGTTCAACTATTGTAGCAATGAAAGATTAAACAAACTCTGGAAATACGCGTTTATGGAGGACTGGTTTCAAACCCCGCTTGGACAATGGTTGCTTGACGCAGAGCAATCGCGTTGTCAGCATCTGGTGCCTGCAGGATATTTTCCTACGGCACTTCAACTCGGCATGGAGTGGCGTAATTTTCTTCATGACATTGAGGTGGGTGTCAGTTATTTCTCTGATACTCACTATGATTTGGCGAGCAAAACACCGGGCAGTGAAGGTCATGGTGGTTCGACCCTGCACCGCGTTCAGGCGCTTCCATGGGCGTTACCGTTTAGCGACAAAACCCACAGTTTGATTGTAATGCCCCATATTCTCGATTTTTGTGAGGATCCTCATGCGGTGCTGCGGGAAGTCAATCAAATTTTGACTCCAGAGGGATGTGTGGTTATAACCGGGTTCAATCAGGCGAGTTTGTGGGGTGCGGGCCGTATGACCAGAACACGCTATGCCAACTCCCCCTGGGCGGGAAATTATTACCGGGTGGGCAGAATTCAGGACTGGCTGTCTCTGCTTGGGTTCGACATTGTTGGTGCTTCCATGTTCGCGTATCAACCACCGCTACAAAATGAGAAATGGCGCAACAAGCTATCGTTTTTTGATCAAGTGGGGGAGCGCTGGTGGCCTGGTTTTGGTGCAATCTATTTGAT
>CAYOGN010000119.1:0-16355 GCA_964403545.1 uncultured Gammaproteobacteria bacterium | reverse complement strand
AGTCCGGGATGTTGATTGGGACAGTGATAACATTCTGAATAGTTCTCTACCGAATTTTTCCAATTGGCATTGATTGCAATCTCACGATATGACGATCGTTTGAGATTATCTATTTCCGGGCTGAGCTCCCGCACTTCCCATTCCAGTTCATCCAGCCCTTCCAGCAGGGGCTCAGCATCCGGATTGAGGTTTATGAAAACAAAGCCACAGAACGTTTCAGCACGTACCGAACTCAAACAGAATTCACTATTCTCAAATCCCGTGACTTCATCGCTGTGACGGGCTAATTTCAACTCGCCAGAAAGATCGTAAGTCCAGTTGTGATACGGACAAACGATTGCTGCACCGGTCTGACCAGATCCTTCAAGCAAACGGTGAGCACGATGACGGCAAACGTTGTGATGTGCCCGTATTTGTCCCTTCTGGTCACGGATTACGATAACACTCTGGCTTCCCAGGTCCCGCACCGCATATTCCCCGGGTCGATTGAGACGACTTACGTGACATACATACTGCCAACTGTTGGAAAATATATCTTTCAATTCCCGGTGGTATACACCCGGATCATAGTAATAAATACCCGGTAAGGTATAGGATTTATTCGGATCTTCATTGAACCGTCCGAAATCCGGCAGGCCACTGTGTGTCGAGTCTGTTGTAGTAGTCATGGTATTTATAGTAAGAACTCAGGTAAGACGAAAGCAGTTAATCTGCAAATGTCCGGCCTGATCTGATATCGCTAGTTTTAAGGTTCGAAATAATCTGACACTGTCTGTTGAAAAACTCGACGCCAACTCAGTGTCTGAGAAGGTCGAATTCCCCAGGGTTGTTGATGGGTCGACCGGTATGACTATAAAATGAGTCTAAATGTTGGCGCAGTGGGGCTAAATCAAGAACCTGGTCTATTTGCCTCAGAAGATGATCACAAGGGACGTGTTGATCAATACTAAAATCAACCAATAACTCATTCTGACCGTAACTTTGTTGACCCATCATCACGAATCATATGATTCCAGGTCTTTCATCATGGCCATCAGGAAACGTCCTGCTTCACCGCCCGTGACCGCGCGGTGATCGAAGGTCAAAGCCAGTGGCAGAATTCGACGAATTACCGGTTGATCACCCACCGGGACAACTCGCTTTTCGATTCGACCGGCCCCAATAATGGCGACAGTGGGTGGTACAACAACGGGCACACCATATCGACCAGCAATAGTTCCAAAATTCGAAAGCGTGATTGTGTAGGCGCGCATCTGGTCTGGTGGAATTGAGCGGGTATTGACATCGCTTTTGAGGCGATCGATGCCCGAGCGCAAATCCTTGTCGACACGATTGGCAGTATCGCGCAATACCGGTACGAACAATCCATCCGGTGTATCGACGGCGATCGCAATATCAATATTATCCAGCAGTCGGCGTCCCATGGAATGGGCGTCATACCACGCATTGAGTGACGGCTCCGCCTTGCACGCTGCGACAATCGCTTTCACCAGACGAACTGTTATATCAGTACCTCGTGACCAATGATCGATATCGGCATTGTCCATTATGGTCGCCGCCGCAACTTCAGCCTGAGCGCGTCCCATGGTGATGGCCATGGCACGCCGCGCACCCCGCAACAATTCCGGTGGACCCAATTCCTCCAACCGTCTGGCTACACGTTCAACATCTGCCACCGTAATTGTGTGATCTTGACCGCTGGGACTGACAGCCGAAAGGTCTACCTCCAGTCGACGCGCCAATGCACGTACTGCCGGTGTAGCCTTGACTCGAGCAGTCTGCTGAGCATTGACGATGGAAGGTTTTTCCTCGAGTTTCAGATTGCTGCTCTCCACTTTTCCGACCACAGTTCCGGCATCGGTCCGCTCATCGCCTCCCTCGGAGAATTCGACCAGGGGCTTTCCAGTTTCAACGATGTCGCCGACTTTACCAAACAGGCGTTTTATACGACCATCGCGAGGAGACGGAATGTCGACAATAGCCTTGTCGGTTTCCACCGAAACCAATGGTGTATCGGTGGTAACTTCGTCACCTGGATTGGCGTACCATTGGATAATTTCAGCGTCGGTAAGTCCCTCACCGAGGTCGGGCAAATTAAATATTTTCATGCAAACTCCATGGCAGAACGTGCTGCTTTGACAATACGGTCGGTTGAAGGAATGTATTTGTCTTCCAGACGAAACATCGGTATTACCGTATCGTATCCAGTCACTCTCTGTACCGGGGCGAGTAGATTCAGCAGGCCTCGCTCAGCCAGTTGCGCTGCGATTTCAGCGCCCCAGCCGCCGCTTCGGGCCGCCTCATGGATAATAATACACCGACCGGTTTTTTCAACCGATTCCAGTATGGTTTCCATATCCAGTGGTTTTAAAGTCGCGACGTCAATTACCTCTGCACTGATGCCCTGGTTATCCAGTTCCTCCGCAGCCTGTAATGTTTCATGGATCATTGCTCCCCAGGTGACTAAGGTAATATCAGTACCCGGTCGCAGTATAAAACATACATCCAGTGGCAACGGCTTACCATTGTCGTTTACCGCTTGTTTTAGCAGGCGGTAAATTCGTTTTGGTTCAAGAAAGATAACCGGGTCGGGATCGCGAATTGCCGCAAGCAGCAAACCGTATGCGCGGGCCGGTGACGATGGAATGACAACACGCAAGCCGGGAATATGGGCAAACAAGGCTTCGGTACTTTCAGAATGATGCTCCGGCGCACCAATACCGCCGCCAAACGGCGCCCGCAAAACCATCGGGCAGGTCAGGCGACCACGAGTGCGATTGCGAAGGCGCGAGGCATGATTTAACATTTGATCGATGGTCGAATAAGCAAATCCCATGAACTGAATTTCTGCGACCGGTCGCAATCCCTGGGCCGCCATACCCACCGAGATGCCGCCAATCATGGTTTCCGCCAGGGGAGTATCGAGTACCCGGTCGCTGCCGAAGCGATCCAGCAAACCGACCGTAGCACGAAATACACCGCCATCCACACCGATATCTTCACCCAGTACGATAACATTCGGATCGTCCTCCATTTCACGTGCCAGGGCGAGGTTAACCGCTTCTACCAGAGTAATCTCGGATTGGGTAATCTCAGGTACGCTGATCTCAGATGAAGTAGTCTCAGTCATGATTATTTTCCGTAACTTCCTGGTATTGAGATTGCAATGACGCGGGTAGTTCCGCGTACAGGAAATCAAAAATTGCTCGTGTGGATTGAACCGGTGTATCCAGGTAGTCCTTAACCGCCTGCTCGATCTTATGTTCACACTCCAGTGCCAGCTTACTCTCCTCACTGTCTGACCATAACCCGGTATTAGATAAATACGAACGCAAACGCAATACAGGGTCGAGCTGTTTTTGCTTTTCGACTTCGTCCGAATCGCGATAACGGCTTGCGTCATCTGCGGTGGTGTGGTCGCCAATTCGATAGGTCAGGGCTTCAATGAGGCAGGGCCCGTCACCTGAGCGCGCCCTGTCCATCGCTTTTTGCGCTGCGGCCCGAACCGCAATAGCATCATTACCGTCAACCTGTTCGCACGGAACACCAGCGGCGATTGCTTTTTGCGCCAGGGTTTTTGCTGCTGATTGCCGATTGCGCGGTACCGAAATAGCCCATTGATTGTTACAGACTATGACGACCAACGGCAGTTGCCAGACTCCCGCTACATTGAGCGCTTCATAAAAATCACCTTTTGACGTTGCGCCGTCACCAATAAAACAAACCGCGACTCTTTCTTCCCGGCGAACCTTGAAGGCGCAAGCAACTCCGGCGGCGTGACACATTTGGGTTGCAACCGGGATGCAAATCGGGAAATCTTCCCGTGGGCCCTTGAAGTCGCTACCACGTTCATCACCTCCCCAGTACAACAACAACTCGGTCATGCTCACGCCACGGTAGAGTTGAGCACTGAATTCACGAAAGCTGGGAAGCAGCACGTCCCCGGAACCCATGGCGCTGGCGACGCTGGCCCCGACTGCCTCCTGGCCCAATGGCGAGCCATAGGTCCCTAGCTGCCCGGTGCGTTGAAGATTGATTGCTTTTGCATCAAAAGCGCGGCACAGCACCATGCTGCTGTAAATGGGAAGCATTACCGCCCTGTTATTTGCCCACTGCGGTAATGGCTGGCTGACCACATTTCCCGCCGCATCAAGATACTGGCTAAAAGTAATCTCGAATGTTGCGACTTTTTTCAAGTTCTCCATCTTATTTGGCCCAGCGCCTGAAACTCATCGCCCGCCTTACTCGCCGTTGCGCCAGTTCGTTCGCCGCTGATCGCGGTAAAATATTGCTGGCGCTGACCAGTTCCAACATCTCTACTGTATTTTGACGGATTGTTTCCTTTATTGACTGAAAAGCAGACGTTTTTGTTCCCCCGTGGTATTCCACTGATGCACAAATAACACCACCGGCGTTGGCAATGAAATCGGGGATGACAATCACACCCAATTTCGCCAGGGCCTGTTCTGCTTCATGGGTAATCGGGATATTTGCGCCTTCAGCAATCAACCGGGTATTCAATCGTGCAAAATTTTCCATATGAATCACATCCGGTCGCGCAGCTGGAATCCAGACCTCACACTCGACATCGACAATCGAATCAGTACCCAGGGTTTGCCCTGATATAAAACCGCAGACAGTGCCGGTCTGACGCTTGTGTTCTATCAAATTTTCGACATCCAGGCCCTCTGGATTGACCACCGTTCCCTGTGAATCAGCAGCACCGACCAGAGTCGAACCTTGTTCAGCGAGAAATCGCGCTGCGTGTTGTCCTACCGAGCCAAACCCCTGCACAGCGATCCTCGCCGTTTCCAGTTTAAAATCGCAGTATTCCTGTGCCTCAGTGATGCTTACAACAAGCCCGTAACCCGTTGCGCCGATTTCATCCAGGGGAATACCTCCCACTTCCGCCGGTAGCCCGACCGAGCGCCCGATCTCATCCTTGATCCAGGCCATACATTTTTCGTCAGTACCCATATCCGGCCCTGGAATGTAGTCAGCCAGGTCTCTGATTGCGACCGCAAAGGCGCGGATTAATTGCTCTTTTGAACCCGGATCGAGTTTCGGGTCGGCCATGATGACCGATTTCCCTCCTCCGTGGGGCAATGCTGCCGCCGCATTCTTCAGGGTCATGGCGCGTGCCAGCCGGGCACACTCCTGCAAACTGACATCCGTCGCCATTCGCACACCGCCGATGGACGGCCCTGCTGAAACATTGTCAACCACGACAATTCCCTTCAAACCAGCTTCTTTGTTGTAGACGTACAGAATTTTTTCTGGACCTAAATCGTCAGTCAATGGCCAATTTTGATCGAGCATTACTTTTCCTCGGTTTTTAATCAGGTGGCCGAATCAGCTGCAATCAACCCCAATCTATCAGCCATGATCTCACGCATGACGTATTTCTGGACTTTCCCTGTTACCGTCATGGGAAACTCCTCAACGAACAGGATATACCTTGGGATTTTGAAATGTGCAATTTTCCCCTTACAAAATAATTTGATTTCATCCTCGGTTGCGGATTCACCCTGATGTAGCCTGATCCAGGCGCAAATCTCTTCGCCATACTTCGCATCCGGGACTCCGATGACCTGTACCTGGTCAATTTTTGGATGTTGATACAGAAAATCCTCAATCTCGCGCGGGAAAATATTTTCGCCACCGCGGATCAGCATATCCTTGGAGCGGCCGACGATCTGGCAATAGCCCTGTTGGTCAATGACAGCAATATCTCCACTGGCAATCCAGCCTGCGTTATCAATTGCAGCATCGGTTTTTTTCTGGTCATCCCAATAGCCCGGCATAACGCAATAACCCCGCGTCAGCAACTCACCGGCGGTGCCGCGCGACACGATATGTTTATCCTGACCCACGATTTTGATCTCGATATGGGGCAGTACACTGCCGACGGTTTGTACCCGCCGCCTAACTGAATCGCTTACAGATGTCTGAAAACTAACCGGCCCCGTTTCTGTCATGCCGTAGGCGATCGTGATTTGCCCAAGATGCATTAATGACATCACACGTTTCATCAGTTCTTGCGGGCAAGGCGCCCCGGCCATAATACCAGTTCGAAGGCAGCTCAAATCGAAGGTAGTGAATTCGGGGTCATCGAGCATTGCGATAAACATGGTTGGCACGCCATGCACCGCGGTACAGCGCTCGCTGTCAATAGTTTGTAGCGTTGCGTGGGCATCAAACCCCTGTGCGGCAAAAACCACAGCTGCACCATGGGCTACACAGCAAAGACTGCCCAGTACCATGCCGAAGCAGTGATACATGGGAACCGGTATACATACCCGGTCTTCAGCTGTAAGCGCCATGCGCTTACCAACAAAATAGGCATTGTTGACAATATTATGGTGGGTTAGCGTTGCCGCCTTGGGCGTGCCAGTGGTGCCGCTGGTAAACTGAATGTTGATGGGATCGTCAAATTGTAATTCATTTTTCAATTTCAACAGTTGTAGATGGTGGGTTTCCCTTGCCAGCGCTGATACCGAACTAAAATTAATCACACCATCACAGGGTTCGTCATCCAGTCGAATTAACCAGCGTAATTCGGGGGCAGAATTCGCCTGTATATGCCCGGGCCGGTATGAAGCCAGATTCGGTAATAATTCCTGGAGCATCTCGAAAAAGTTGCTGCTGCGCAGATGTGACGCAAATACCAGGGCCTTGCAACCCGTCTTGTTTAAGGCGTACTGGAGTTCGGTCAAACGGTAGGCGGGGTTGATATTGACCAGAATCAGTCCTGCTTTAGCAGTTGCGAATTGTGTCAATATCCATTCGCTGTTGTTGGGCGACCAGATTCCTAATCGATCCCCTGTTTCAAGCCCCATCGCGACGAAACCTGCCGCAAGCGCATTGACCCGCTGTTGCAACTCGCCATAAGTCCAGCGGACGTTTTGAAATGGAACTACAAGCGCATCGCGATTCCGCCAATGCTTGACGGTCTCATCGAACAAACAACCGATAGTCGCCCCGATTAATGAGGTCTCACTGGTGCCATGGACATATGCGAGTTCAGACAATTCAGGTTTCCCTTTATTGAGATAGTCCACAGTAAGACAGAGAAGCTAAGGGTGTGTTGATGCAGGTCAAGAATCATGGTCTTTGCTGCGCCAGGTCGAGTTTGCACGCGGCGACTAAAGGGAGTTTTTGCTATCAATATCGAAAGCTGCGTCCAATGCGAGTGTAATTCGCCTGGTCATGGGTGGACTGGAGGGTAACTACAGGTTTTTTAGCGCCTGGCCAGTCAAATTCTGAGGACAGCCTTCCTGAATTATGCTTAACTTGGCGGTATCAGCTTGATACCTGATAAATTTGATTCATTATTTATGGCTTCGTTATATTTTCACCATTAAGTAAGATAGAGACGCATGGTTAAGACATCTAAAGTAAAGTCAGTTGAGGAAACACTCCATTTGCGTCGCCTGGGTATCGATACTTACCATGAAAACGTTGCTTACTTGCACCGAGAGTGTGAAGTATACCGAGCTGAAGGTTTCCAGGCACTTTCCAAGTTAAAAATCTGTGCAGATGGTCAGCACATTCTTGCGGTACTAAATGTCGTCGACGATGATAGTATTATCACATCCAGTGACCTGGGTTTATCTGAAGAAGCCTTCGAAAAACTGGGATTGAGCGAAGGCCATCTGGTTAGCATTGAACATGCTGAACCTCCGGTATCAATGAATGCGGTACGGCGTAAAATTGCAGGTGAACGGCTTGATCAGGAAGACTTTCACCATATCATTAGCGATATTACCGATAAGCGCTATTCGAAAACCGAGATCTCCGCCTTTCTTGTTGCTTCGGGGCAAACAGATATGGATCGTGATGAGGTGCTTTATCTGACTCGAGCCATGTTGGAATCCGGGAAGCAACTCGATTGGAAGGAATCATTGGTTGTGGACAAACATTGCATTGGCGGCATTCCCGGTAACCGTACCTCAATGATTATTGTTCCTATCGTTGCCGCGCATGGAATGCTAATACCCAAGACTTCAAGTCGGGCCATTACCTCGCCAGCAGGTACCGCTGATACCATGGAGGTTCTGGCGAATGTAGAGCTTGATATTAAAAAACTTCACAACATCGTGCGCAAACATCGGGCTTGTATAGCCTGGGGAGGAACAGCCCGGTTATCACCCGCCGATGATATTATGATCGCTGTGGAACGACCGCTAGGTATAGATTCCATCGGCCAAATGGTGGCATCTATCCTGTCAAAGAAGCTTTCAGCGGGCTCGACACATTTGGTGATCGATATCCCTGTGGGGCCTACAGCAAAAGTTCGTTATATGAGGCAAGCACAGCGCTTACGTAAATTGTTTGAATTTGTTGGTGATCAACTCGGGATTACCCTGGAAGTCATCATTACCGATGGGCGACAGCCAGTAGGCTTTGGCATCGGTCCGGTACTGGAATCGCGTGACGTGATGCAAGTACTACAGGGTTCACCCAATGCGCCGGATGATCTCCGGCAAAAAGCATTACGCCTAGCGGGACGCGTGTTAGAGTTTGATCCGGATGTTCGGGGCGGTAAAGGGTATGCGATCGCGCGTGATATCCTGGATTCTGGTCGAGCATTAGAAATGATGAATACTATTATCCATGCCCAGGGAGTTCAAAGTAACAAGTTTGAGCCAGGGCAACTTATACATGAGGTACTCGCACCTAAGGACGGTGTAGTCATCAATATTGATAATCTTCAAATGGCGCACATTGCGAGCTTTGCAGGTGCTCCCATAGACAAGGGAGCAGGGGTGGATTTATTCAAGAAGTTAGGGGGCAAGGTCAACAAAGACGAGCCCTTGTATCGTATTCACGCGCAGTTCCCTTCTGACTTTAAATTTGCGATCGCATTGTGCGAGCGTGACAATGGTTATCTGATTGGCTCTGAAGACCAGATACCCAAGGCATTTGTGGAATTCTGATGCTACTTGGTTTTGATGACTATGAAGTACAGTCTCGCAAACTGGCAGAGGCATTAAGCATACCTTGCCATATTATACAAAGGCACCGTTTTCCTGATGGCGAAAGCAAATTTACTCTACCAACCAAACTTCCCGAACACGTTTTATTTTGTCGCACCCTTGATCACCCGAATGAAAAGTTGGTAGAGTTGTTGCTTGCAGCAAAAACTGCACGTGAAATGGGTGCAAAAGAACTAACCCTGGTCGCGCCGTATCTCTGTTATATGCGCCAGGATAAAGCATTCCATCCCGGAGAAGTGATCAGTCAACCGATCATAGGCCTTTTTCTTGCCGATCTATTCGATAATGTTATTACCGTAGATCCACATCTGCATCGTATCCAACACCTGGAACAGGCTGTTCCAGCTACCCGTGCTGTGACCTTGTCTGCAACCCCCTTGATGTCAAGATTTCTGGGTCAGCATTTTAAGGATCCGATATTGCTGGGGCCTGACAGCGAATCAGAGCAATGGGTAAGTGCCGTCGCGAGTCCAAATCAATGGACGTACGGTGTATGCAAAAAAATACGCACAGGAGACCAAAAAGTTGAGATCATTTTGCCTGAAATAAATTTATATGAACGCGCTGTAATAATAGTCGATGATGTTGCGAGTAGCGGGCAAACTTTGACCACTGCTGTTAGACAATGTTTGTTAAAGAACGCAAAACATGTGGATGTACTGGTTACCCATGCCCTGTTCGCGGATAATGCAAAAGAACACATAATACAAGCAGGCGTACGTAACATGTGGAGCACGGACAGTGTTAGCCATGAAAGCAACGTTATTCCCCTGGATGAATTGCTTAAAGATGCCATTTTAAATCTGATGTAATCGCGTCATGACAGTAACGCCAGATAATTAACTTCTCAAGGGCAAAAAACAGGAGAAATCCGGCGAGCACTGTTGCGGATATTGCTATCGGTGTATTTCTCATTCCCTACTGCCGTAGTATGTTTGTTCGCTATCCATTAAATGATTGTTCATCAAAACTAACCGCACTCAGTAGTATGACTTCAATCTCTTCAATGATCTCTTCCTGGCGTAAAATATTGCCCTGGCGACGTAGTTCTGCAGATTGTTCGACCATGTGCTGAACAGCGCCCTCAAGGTGCGCTACACGCTGATGACTTTCCGCCATAAGAGAGGTGTACAAAATCTCGTATAAAACAACAAACAGATAGTGATAACTCAGATCAAGTAAAAATTCTCCAGGATCAAGGTTTAACAACGGTGCATGCGGCTCTTGTGATTGATGATTCAGCAGACTTTGAAAAGGGGGCAGTAGCTGTTGATTAATAAGTTGATATTCATCATTATGATAAAGTACATATAAATTCAGTGAACCATAGCGTTCCTGTATGAAAACCAGTTGATTAACAATCTGATTGAGGACTTTGTCCACTTCTTCCGCGACACTGGCGCCATCGACAAAAGTGACAGCCCGCTCATCATTTTCCATAAGTGTTTTCAATTTATGACCTACACAGATGAATCGTAAATCTTCCATGGAATGTGTTGTCAGCAGGGTTTCAAAGTGGCGCAACACAGCCTGATTGAAATCACCACAAAATCCACGCTCGGCACCAATCAAAAGATAAACATCAATAGATGTGCCTGTGGTTTCCGCCAGAGTGTCAGGATAAAAACTGATAAAATCTTCCGCTACCTGTTCCATGTGTTTGACCACAGAATGCTGCACATCGAGAAAACCGCTAATCTTGCGTGTTTCCATAAAAGAAAGATTTTTCATGGAATTCATGATGTCACGAATTTCATCGAGGCTGCGGCAATGCTTCTCGAGATCCCGACGCCGGGTCACGTTTGAATTTTCCTTTTTGGATCAGTAATGTAATTCGAGAGCATGTCCAACCACTCTTTTCTGGGGCTATCAAGTTTCAGATGAGTATGCCGTGTATGCTGTACCAGATCATTGAATTTTTTTGCTACGTCTTCGAGATCCTCATCATCAAAATAACCTTCATTGAAGGCAACCAGCCAGGCCAGCTGGGCTGTTGCCGGTAAGGGCATCAGTCGTCCCTGTTTAAGTAGTTCCCGTAACACTCTGCCATTTTTAATGGTCGCTTCCATTGAAGCTTCCAGACGTGCGCCGAAACGCGTAAAAACCTCCAGTTCCAGAAACTGGAGATAGTCGAGTTTCATTCGTCCAGCTTCTTCTGTGATGCGACGATGCTGCGCATCACCGCCTATACGGGAGACGGATCGGGCTATATCTATAGCTGGTCGAAAGCCACTGACAAAAAGAGTGCGATCCAGGTAAATTTGGCCATCAGTAATGGATATCAGGTTCGTGGGAATATAGGCTGCTATTTCGCCCTGCCTGGTTTCAACAATAGGCAGTGCTGTCATACTGCCACCACCATGGGCAGCGTTAAGACAGGTGGCACGCTCAAGTAATCTGGCGTGAACAGAGAAAATATCACCTGGAAATGCTTCTCGTCCAGGTGGTCGGCGTAGCAGTAATGAAAGCTCACGGTAGGTTTTCGCATGCGCAGTCAAATCATCATAAACCACCAAAGTATCATGACCCTGCTGCATCCAGAATTCGGCAATGGCACAACCAGCGAAGGGGGCTAAATGTTGCAGGCCGGGTAATCCGCTTGCTGCTGTAGCCACCACCGTGGTGTAATCCAGCGCGTTGTACTCGCGCAATGTACTAATAATATTCACCACCTTGCTACGCTTCTGACCAATTAGCACGTAAACACAGCGAACATCTTTACCCTGCTGGTTGATTACCGTATCCAGAGCTATCGAACTGCGGCCGAGTCCCTCATCACCGATAAGCAACTGACGCTGTCCCTTGCCGACAGGGATCAATGTATCGATTATTTTAATACCGGTGTAGATGGGCTCATGCACAAAATCACGCGCCATAATAACAGGTGATTTCGCTTCAAGGCGCTGCCAGGGCAGATGGGACGGTAAGGACTGATCATCGAGAGGCACGCCCTGTGGATTGATCACCCTGCCTAGCAGGCTGTCTCCTACCGGCACGCTTAACTGCTTGCCAGTAGGATAGACCATGATGCCGGCGGTTAATTGTCCGGTCTGGTGCAGGAGTACGGCACCGACCTGATTCTCAGTCAGATCAAACACCATGGCCCGACTGCCATCCTCGAATGCCAGTATGTCGTCAATAGCCGCCTTGGGCAGGCCGCTAATCCAGGCGATGCCATCACCGATTGAAATCACTTTGCCCTGTTCTTTAATGCGTATCGACGGGCGATAATCTTTTAGCCAGTCAGCCTGTCGGCTAGCTAACTCGCCAGCTTTGAGATTAACGTTCAACATGGGCAAACTCCACAAAGCTGTGCAATTCATCGCGCACATTCAATTGCAGTGCCCTGGCACCGATTGTAATGTCTAAACCAGCCAGTAATTTGGCATCCTGTTCATAGTGAAAAGGAGCTGACAAACCGGTGGCCCGGGACAGGGCGTCTTCCAGCTGATGTCGTTTATCGTCTGCCAGCGGGTAAGCACTGGTGACCAGAATTCGATCAGGTGGCTCTCCCCAATGATCAATGAGATCACTAACCTGGTCAGCGGACAATGCTGCCAGGTCATCCAGAAGCATATCAATTAACCGGTTTTCCAGCTTCGGCCCCGTTGCTTCGGCAAGTAGTCGGGAGGCAAATTCTGCACCCTGTTGCAATGCGCGTTGTTCAATTCCCCGTATTGCCTGCTTATCTTGTCGCAATCTGGCTACGCGGTTTTTTTCCTCTTCCTGAGCAAGCTCAAGCTTCAGATCATCCAGTTCTTGAAGCCGGTTTTCTTCGAGCTCATGCATCAACTTGTCCAAGGCTTTCTGACGTTCCTGTTCCCAGTCAGTCAGACGATGTTCATATTTTTCCTTTAATGCAGCAGAATCTGCATGAAGTTGTTTGGCCTCTGCCAGTTGGTTTTCTATAGCAGTACGACGTCGTGAGATGACATCGAGTACTGGCCGATATAAAAACCGTTTCAGGATCCAGATCAGAACCAGAAAATTGAAAATTTCTAACAGAAAGGTAGACCAGTTAAGTTCCAATGCCTGTTCTCCTCCTCTTGTTGATTTTATTTGTCGTGATTATTGCGTCAGGTACTCAAGTAATGGATTACGGAACAACACAATCAGTACGATGACCAGTACGTAAATCGCCAGTGATTCAATCATCGCCAGGCCGATAAACAGTATCCGCATGATAGAGCGTTCCGCCTCTGGCTGGCGCGCCAGTGCGTCCAGAGCACGACTAATGGCCCAGCCCATTGCAAGGGCGGGCATACTGATACCCACTGCAATACCAATAATGGCTACCAGCGTAGATGTTTGCACAAACATAGTTAAGTCAGGCATTATTTTCTCCTTGTTTTTGTTGTCGCAATTGTTGAGATTGTAGGCCACTGGCAACATAGATGAGTGCCAGCATACCGAAGATGTAGGCTTGAACCAATGCTTCAATAATATGCAGCATAAGTATCGGCACCGGCACCAGAAAACCGGCCACCAGTAGAATAAGCATTGCTACCATTTCCAGGCTCATCATATTACCGAACAGTCGCACCGCCAGGGCGATTGTGCGCGTTACTTCGCTGATTAAGTTAAATGGTAACAGAATCGGACTGGGCTTTAGATAATGCAGTAGATAGTTTTTTAAGCCCTGTATGCGAATTCCGTACCAGTGTACCGATAAAAAGACCAGAAACGCCATGGCTGCGGTAGCTGACAGGTCCCGGGTTGGCGAATGCATGCCGGGAATGAGTCCAATCAAATTGGAAAACACAAGAAACACCCACAGGCTGCCAATAAAGGGCATGATTTGCTGAACATGCTGAGGGGCGATGTCGCGTATTGATCCTTCAATAATTGACACAATTGCTTCAATCAGGGCTTGCAATCGATTGGGACTCATTTGCAGCCACCGGGTTGCTAACCAGGCAAGGCCCCCGATGATGGCTATCACAACCCAGGTGGTAATCACCGTGCTGGTGAGCTGTACTGGCCCCAATTCAAGAATAGGGCGAATAAACAGACTGTCTTCACCCATTATGCTATTCCCTAACAAAATAATATACGTTGAACATGCCGATGAACACACCTAACAAGATCAGGCTAACCGTCCAGCGAACCGAGTAACCGGATGCCATTGCATCTAGCCAGCGCCCTAAATAGGCACCACCAACCACGGGCAACACAAACAGCAGTCCTAGTGTACCTATATAAATAGTCTGTCCAATCAGGGTGGGCCGATCCTGTTCCGCTTTCTTCATGCGCCGGGCCTGCTGCTCGACCTGTTTTCGAAGCTCCCGTTTCTGGTTCACTAGATTGATACTGGCCTTTCGTGACGACGCAATTTCCATATGTGTTTGAGAATTTCCTTTTCCATATGCTGCAGGCTGTGTTTTACAGAATGTAACACTTCTTCCTCGGCCAGCAGTTTTTGCTGTAAATCATTGCTGATGTGCATATAGTTTTCATCCCGAAAATAGTGACGGGTACTGATGGTGAGAAGGTTATTTTGAAAATTCAATACAGCACCGGGCTGGGCTAGATATTGCCAGGGTTTGTTGCCTATACGATAGCGCGCCAGGCCCATCACCAGTATCGTCATCATACGCGCATGGTCGGTAAGTATCCCAAAAGAGCCCGACTTATCTTCACCAACAAAAGATGATATACCTTCTATTTTTTCCGCATGAGTCGCATCCTGAATCACCATGGTAAAGGTTTTCACAATTCCATCTCCATGCTTCCTCGCATATAACACTGCTCCTCAGGCAAGTGATCATACCGGCCCTGTAAAAAAGCCTCACAATCGGCGAGTGTTTGTTTCAATGGCACCGATACACCTGCCATGCCCGTGTGTACAGCGGTGGACCAGAAAGGCTGGGTAAGATAATGTTGCAACTTGCGCGCCCGCATGACAATTTTATTATCTTTGGCTGATAGCTCTTCGATACCCAGCATGGTAATAATGTCTTCAAGCTCTTTATAACGAGCCAGATGTTCACGCACGCCCTCGGCAATTGCATAATGTTTTGCACCCAGAGAATGGTAATCCATCAGCGAGCTACTCGACAGCAATGGATCCACTGCGGGGTAAATTCCTTTTCCTGCCTGTGCCCGGGATAAAATGACACTGGTATCAAGATGGCCAAGAATAGCATTCACTGCCGGGTCAGTCATATCATCTGCCGGAACGTAAACTGCTTGCACAGAGGTAATATTACCCTGTTGGGTAGAGAGGATCCGATCCTGCATCTCTGCCACCTCGGTTGCCAGGGTTGGCTGATAGCCGACTATAGCCGGCATTCGACCAAGCAGACTGGAAACTTCACTGCCGGCCTGTACGAAGCGAAAAATATTATCCATAACAAATAGCACTTCTTTTTGTAATGTATCACGTAAATATTCTGCGTAAGTGAGCGCAGTAAGACCAACCCTGAATCGCACGCCTGGCGACTCATCCATCTGGCCAAAGACCATGAGCGTTTGAGGCAACACACCGGTTTTTTTCAACTTGTGCCATAATTCATGTCCTTCCCTTATACGCTCACCCACACCAGCAAAAACAGATACGCCCTTATGCAGTGTCGCCACCGCATGCATGAATTCCACAATCAACACAGTTTTGCCGACGCCAGCTCCGCCAAAAAGCCCGGTTTTCCCTCCCTTAACAAAGGGGCAGAGTAAATCGATAACCTTGATACCTGTTTCAAGTACATCACTCATGCCCACCGCCTCACTCAGTGAAACAGGCTGACCATGAATATGCCGGTAACTGCCCTGGGGTAAGGGTGGGCCATCATCCAGAGGCTCGCCGAAAATATTCAGCAAACGACCCAGACAGCTCGGGGAAACCGGTACCTGAACAGGCGAGCCGGTATCAAAAACCGGCATTCCTCGTCTTAGACCGGAGGATGTGTGTAAGGTTATGGCCCGAACATGGCGCTCATCCAGATGCTGATGCACCTCAAACAGATAGCTTTCATGATTTATATGGGCGATTAGGGCCTGATGTAATGGAGGTAATCTTTTACAGGCAATGATAACGACCGGACCATGAACACCTACGGTGTCGCCAATATACTCGTACTGAATATCCGTCTCAATCGCTTCATTAACCATAGGTACTACCTGATCGTGATCTGAACCCGTATGGGATTTTTTGTATAAATTTTTTGTTTGCCCTGTGATTGTAATCCAGATAGATTGATCGGAAACATATAACGCAGCTTGAATTTTAGAGCTAAAAGGGTTGCCAAATTGACGAAACGATTGCAAAAAGGAGTCTCAGGATTCCGTCACAAGGCAAACATCTCTTCGAATAAGATGAGCATTCGTCGCTCTGAGTATATGCCTGCACCGCTTTGTCCA
>CAYOGN010000118.1:0-16657 GCA_964403545.1 uncultured Gammaproteobacteria bacterium | reverse complement strand
CCAAGGTAAGAAGTTATTCCTTAATGTACGCCCCGCGTGCGCCCATCCATTATCACAATACCCGACATTGATATAACTTGATTTATTTGGTGCCGGAAAGAGGAGTCGAACCTCCGACCTACTGATTACGAATCAGTTGCTCTACCAACTGAGCTATTCCGGCATTCTGGAACCAGGGGGCGGATTATAAAGTTGGTGACCTGTGTGGTCTATCCCGGAGCCAGGTATTTTGCGCAAAAACCAATACTAATGCATTTAGCTCCAGTTCTTTGGTTTTTCCCCGGCTTGATTGTTACATACTGAAACTTTTTCCCTGGCACTATTCCTTTATTATGCTGGTGTGAAATTGCCTTTAACTCAAAGGGGGGTGCGAGGCGATCATAACTATAACAATAATTACGAGTTTAAAACTCGGGGTTATAGTTGTGCACTGGTCACTCGCGTACTCCCGATTTTGTCGTGTAATTCCAGATCCTTCAGGAGCATGGGGTTTACCATTATCGAACTGATGATCGTGCTGACGATTGCAGGTGTACTGGTCAGTATTGCCGCTCCTGGCTTTAGCGCATTAATGCTCAACTCCAAACTCGATAGTGGAGTCGATAAAGTCACCAGGGCACTTTCATTTACCCGCAACCTATCGCTCAATAATGGTGTCAGTGAGCGAACCGTCATCTGCCCGAGTGATAACCCGGATGCGGCTGCTCCAACCTGCCGGCCAACCACAGAAACGAATTACCAGACCGGCTGGATCGTATTTATCGATTGTGATGGCGATGAAATACTCGACAGCGCGACCACGCCCTCAGATTGCAACGGCGATGGAACAAGCAGTACTGACCCTGACGACGTAGAAGAAATCCTTCGGGTACAGGTTGAACTCAAGGATATTACCATTTCTTCAACCAACACCGCGCGCATCGTATTCGATCAATTCGGGCGGGCTCAAAATGCCGTTATTTTCAACATCAAAAAGGATGGAATTACTTTTGCCTCCATCACCATTAATGCGCTTGGCAGAATGAATGTGGCGCACAATCCGAGTTTCTACTAGTGTTCCGTCAAGGTGATCATGTCCTGTTTTAAAAATCGCCACTTCGGGACATCCTGCGATGGCTTTTCCCTCATTGAATTGATGGTCGCATTTGTCCTGTTATCAGGCGGTCTGTTGAGCGCTGCCTATATGCAGAACTTTTCTCTCCAGTTTGGTCAGGAATCCTATCATCGAAGCCAGATAATGACGTCAGCGAATGAGTTGATTGACAGTATGAGGGCGAAGCAGATTTCATCGGATGACGGTAGCGCAGAAGTTGTGAGCTATACCAATGCTGTTTTATCGTCCGACGCAGTAATTGGTTGTGATCCCTCATTGTCGACCGTACGCAACGACATTATATGTTACGCCCAGAAAGTCTCACAAAACCTTCCTTATGGAACCACACAGGTTGCAGTCAACACAATAGACAACCGGTTTTTTGATGTTTCGGTGTTCTGGTCAGACCGGGGGCTGAGCGAGCAGGCCGGATACTCCGACGCTTCGGTAGCTGAAAATAGCGTCAACCTCAATTCAAAGGCTTCCTGTAACAGTGCCGTAAATAGAGTCTGGTCTGATGTTTTGACCTGGCCATTCGGCAATGGACCGGATAGCAATTTATGCATGATGGCGCATACCTGGAGTGTGCAGATACTTAACACATCGACGCTATGAGCAAACACGCAGAAATTTCATTGCTGAAGAGGGTTGGTCAATCCGCTGAAAAGTGGAAGTTTTCCGGCCGCCAGAAAGGCATGAATATGATTGAGCTGATGATATCACTCACCGTCAGTCTGATTGTTTTAAGCGGTGCCAGCGTTATTCTGGTCAATTCATACAAGTCGAGTCGAATTCAGGAGAATCTTGCGGGGTTACAGGAAAACGCTCGCTTCGCCATCAACCAAATTTCAAGAGATATCCAGATGGGCGGCTTCTATGGCTGTGTAGAAGATCTGGATCCTTCGGATGCAGCGGGGCCGATCATCAGCAATTTGAGCGGAAATATCTATTTGTCTTCCCCGGTACGTGGATATGAACACAGCAACACCCCCGAGTCAGCTTTAACCGCAGCCAATCGGGATGTGCTTGAAGTCCAGTATGCCAGGCCCATAGCCACACTGTCTACGAGCATGTCCGATCCACGCTCGGATCTGGTATTGGACGATGCTTCCGGAATTTTCGTAGAAGACGTTCTATTGATTGCCAACTGCGAAGTTGGAGACATTTTTACCGTAAGTGGAAAATCCGGCAACACCATTCAACATGAAACTGATTCCACCAGTGGTGAAGATCTACCCTCTGATTTGGAAAACTCCCGGGATTCATTTTCTGCTCTTTATCCCCAGCAAAGCTATCCCGGAGCAAATACCAAAATTTACGCATTTGGGCGGATTAAATATTTTATTGAACCCGCAGCGAATCCTGCCGACCCGAATGATTATCCAACCCTTCGCAGGGTGGTGAATGGAGGCATTAATGACAACGGTACCACGGCCAATGAATTCATTCCCGGGGTAGAGGCATTTGAAGTTCTTTACGGTGAAGATACCAACGGAGATATCGTGCCCGATACCTTTGTTGATGCGAATACCGTGGGAAGCTGGAGAAATGTAAGCGCCGTCAGATTTGCCTTGTTGCTACGCACCGAGGATCAATATGGCGACGAATTTGACCGCGCCGACGGAGGTGGAACCATCGACGTACTGGGAACAGATTTCACTATTGGAACCGAGCGGGTAAGACGCCGGGTATTTCAGACAACGGTTTACGTACGAAACAGTATCTAGTGGTCCAACACACTATGATGAAAACAAGAATGCAATCACCAATTGACAAGGTTTCGAATTCAGAATCTGGCGCCGCACTGGCCACTACCATGGTATTCCTGGTGGTCCTTTCTGTAGTTGGAATTTCGAGCATGCAGAACAACCGCCTGGAGCAAAAGATGACAACCAACCTGCAGCAATTGAATCACTCTTTCCAGTATGCAGAATCCGGTCTGGTACGCGGTTTAAAAGCGCCAGATCGACTGGACACGGGAGACACCGGTGATATTTACCCGGGCGATTATGACGCTCCCGATATGTGGATGTGTTACGACTCGGACGATCCGGCAATCGCTGCAGATTGCATTGACAGTAGCAGCAATGGCAATGCCGCAGTGATCACCCGATATCGTGGCAGAGGCAATCTGCCTCCGCAAAATTACAGCCTCGAAAGTGGTTTTGCCACCCACTATTTTTTTGTAGGTAGCGAAGGAACTGCCAATCAATCGATCTCCACCCATAACGTGGGTATCTCCCTGGTCGGACCCAGTGGTGTTCAGTAGCCTGGTGTTAACAAGGTACAAACAGAGGAAAAACAAATGCGCATTCTCAACAATCTGAATCAGCTGAAAATGAGCTCTCTTCCCGCCCCATTGGCGTTATCCATAGTCGTCATGGTTTTCGTGTTCCATGATTTTATTCCGGAGGCCAAAGCCGAGCCTCAAATGACAGCCAAAGAGGCACCTCTTGAAGGCACGCACGTTTTCCAGTTGCGGGTAAAAAGTAATGGTTACGGCAATATCGTTCTCAGTTGCCAACGTTGCCCGAATAATCGCATTCGATTGCGAGTGACACCCGACAGCTATGCCCTGCTTGGCAATACGCGCATTCCGATGTCGTTATACACGCCAACCAGTAACGATTTTATTACCGGCTTTTACGAGATCGAGACCCGGGAACTGACCTGGCTACAGGTAGGGAGGATACGATGATCAGACCGATTCAATCGATGAAAATTCCTGGCGGCAAGGCAGGCAGGCTTCGGAGAACCCTGCCGAGACTTTGTCTGTACATTTTGCTTACTTCAAGCCTGCTGGCCGTTGGCTCTTCTCAAGCGGCCGACGTCGAGATATATACCAGTTCCGACTCTTCGGGGGTGAATCCCAATGTACTCTTTGTGATCGACACTTCTGGCAGCATGGGGGGCACTGTCAATATATCAACCTATAACCCCGCTGTGGACTATACGACTCCCTCCGGGTCGGTTGAATGCCTTGACAGCAGAATTTATGTCGGCGGTATCAACACCTCCCATCCCGGATGTAATTCAAACTACTGGTTTGAAAAATCAAGGTTTCGCTGCAAGGCAGGAGAAACCAATCTCGATATCAATGCCACTGGGTTCGGCACCGGCTTTTTTGCCGACAAGTTTGCACGCTGGAACACAAACTATGACAATTGGTATAGCCTCCATTCGACATTTTATTATTATCGGACTGAATCCATTCACTATGAGTGTGAAGACGATGATCGAGACCATGGAGAAACCGACGCTTCCAGTCAGAAACGAATACGAAATGGGTCCAGTGGCCCATGGAACAGTACGATTACCAGTGGTATCTGGAGAAACAAGGATAGTCGCACCCTGTTCACAGGCAACTATCTGAACTGGTATCACTACCATGGTGGTAATACAGGTACCACCAGCACGCGTTTGCAGGTGGTAGTAGATGCGGCCAAAGACCTGATTGATTCGGTATCTGATATCGATATCGGCATTATGCGATTTCAGCCAACCGGCTCTGATTCCAATAGCGGGAATGGCTACAATAATCATGGAGGGCCGGTCAGCTACCCGATGGTCGATGCCAGTGATCCTGACAATAAGGCTGCCTTGAAATCGGTGCTTGACGGTTTTGCCTATCAGGGGTCTACACCTCTGGTTGAAACAGTGTATGAAGGAATGAAATTGTTTCGTGGGGAGAATGTCTATTTCGGCTTGCCACTACCTGATGGAACCCTGACCAGTCATGCGCTCAGTCGATCTGGCGACACCTATATCAGCCCCATAGACTTCGATTGTGGTAGCAACTATATGGTGGTATTTAGTGATGGTGCCCCGACCGATGATTTTGATGCCGATGGATTTGTCAATCCTCTGATCGCGGGCGCCAATGGGGACATGGGCAGTTGTAACCATGATTCATCCTCCTATTACGCCGCTGACAGTTGCCTCGATGAACTTTCCAACTTTATGTTCAACGCCGACCATGCAACTGTTGATCAGGGCAATGATCTACCAGGCAAACAGAATATAATTTCCTATTATATCGCCGGATTCGATGCCGCAGATGATGCCCTGATGGACGCCGCCGCGGTAAAGGGTGGTACGCAATCCGCCTATTCGGCCGCCAGTCCCAGTGGCTTTGCCTCGGTATTCAATTCTATAATCTCGGAGATTCAGCAGACCAATGCGTCGTTTACCTCACCGGCGGTATCGGTTAACGCGCTCAACCGTTTGCGTCACAATAACGATCTTTATTTCGCCTTGTTTGAACCGTCCGAATCCCCTCACTGGGCGGGAAATGTGAAGAAATATCGCCTTCAATCCACCGGCACAGACAATAATGGCGATGGTGAAGATGATATATTTATCGGTGATGCGCGAAGCCCGCCGAAACCTGCGGTCAATGCCACAACAGGGCTTTTTGAGAAAGATGCGTTGAGTTACTGGTATCTCGATTCAGTCAATCCGGATGGCGATCAAACCGAAAAAGGGGGAGCCGCTCAACGTCTATATGATTACGATGCAGTCAATGGATTCAATGCAGCCACCCGGGAAAATAATGTTTTCACCTACCTGACCGATTACGCACCAAACGCAAATGCATTTGATGGCTCTGGCATTTCCCTGATCAAGGTCCATGAAAACAATGCTGATCCAACAATCACAGGCGAGGATCAGAGTCACATTACCAAAGCTACCCTTGGCCTGGTGGAATCCTTTGACGATACCGAGTTTATAAAAAGAGTAAAGTGGTCACGTGGCGTCGATGTCCTGGATAACAATGAGGACGGCAACTATACCGATGGACGCCCCGGCATGGGCGGCGTATTACATACCGAACCCATTTTGGTGAACTATGCGACGGACGATAAAGGAACACCAACGGATACGGATGATGTCCAAACCAACGTGCTCTTTGCCACCACCAATGATGGCTATTTTCATATTCTGAAATCGGAAGACTCTGGATCAAGCCGCCTCGAGTATTCGGCTATTATTCCCAAATCAGTTCTTGGACGAGTGGACGAACTCTATCTTGATGCGGGTTCCGATATCGCCTATCGACTGGACAGTAATATCGATATCTGGAGATACGATGATGACAACGACGGCCAAATTACGACCGAAGGTAACGACCATGTATACGCCTATTTTGGCCAGCGACGTGGCGGCAATATAATATTTGCTTTCGATGTAACCGACACCGATACGCCAAAATTGCTTTGGGAAATTAACCCGGATCGAGTTCCCGAAAACTCTACCGATGCGGAAATTGGTCCATTCCAGTACATGGGGCAAACCTGGTCAAAGCCAAAACATCATAAAATTCTGACACCAAATTCAGAGGGAACCGGCCTTGAAATTCGCGATATCATCATTTTTGGTGGTGGATATGACCATGACAAGGACGATTTGATCGATGCCACCCGGGACCAAGACACTGTAGGTAATGCCATCTACATTGTAGACGCAAAAACAGGGGCTCTGATCTGGTGGGCCGGTAAAACGGGGGTCGCCAATGTCACTCCGGATTTCCCCAGTGTCAACATGAAATACGGCTTTGCCGCAGATATCCGTATTCTGGATATCAATGGCGACGGCATTGCAGACAAGATTTTTGCCACAGATAGTGGTGGCCAGGTGTGGCGATTCGATATCAATAACTCACTCAACGCAGGTGATCCACTCCCCCTGATCAATCGCATCACCGGAGGCGTCATCGCTGACTTGCAGTTAGCCAGCAGCTCCGGTTCATCAACCAATGCGAACAACCGCCGACTTTACTATGCACCAGATGTAGCCATTGTCCAGGAACATAATGAGGACACTCCGTTTCTGTCGATTGCTGTGGGTAGCGGATATCGGGCTCACCCACTCAATACAACCATTGCAGACAAGTTCTTTTTGTTGAAATACACTGACATTATCTCAACTCCAGCAAACTATAGTGCGATCAAGATTTATGTCGATGACCTTCTGGATATTACAAACCTAAATTTTGCTGCAGATCCACCCCCTGCCCTGTCTGAAGCTAACCAGATCAGCCTCTATACCAAAGGCTGGTATATCGATCTCACGAACAGTGGAGAAAAGGCACTGTCTGAATCCGTTACGGTTGACGGGAATGTAATATTTTCTACTTTTACACCGCCGTCACCTGACCCCGATCCTCTTGATGAAAATGCCTGCACACCAAATCAGGGTACTGGAAAGACCTATGTGGTCAGTGTATTTGACGCCAGCCCGGTGGCAAATCTGGATGGAATCGGGTCGGGTGCCAACCTTGGGCTGCCGGATCGTAGCTATAATCTGACGGTTAGTGGCATCCCGCCCAGACCCAAAGTGGTTTTCCCGGATATAGAGGGGGTTAGCGGCAAAATAATTGTAGGGCGCGAGATACTGCCGGTGAATATAGCGAATTCACCGGTACTAACCTTCTGGATGCACCAATAGGCACCAGTGTTCCCGGGCGATGAAAATTAACGGAATCTCTGATCGATGAAAAAAACTGCAACGTTTAAGGGATATACCCTCATCGAACTAATGATTACGTTGGTCATTCTCGGTGTGCTCTCCTCATGGGCAATTCCGGAATACTTCGGTTATGTACGTGATTCAAGGCGTGCAGATGCCATCGCTTCGATGACCAGAATACTTGCACAACAGGAATTGTTCTTTGGCAACAATCAATCTACCTATACCACCTTTGTCGCCAGCCTGGGTTACGCCACCGCGGGCGGGAGCAGTATTTTGCGCAGTGAAGAGGGATACTATTCAATTACCATGTCTGCAACTTGTGGCACCGGGACCAGTGATTGTATAAATTTGACTGCTGCCCCGGTAGCAGGCACAAGTCAGGCAAAGGACACTGACTGTATGTCCATTTCAATCAATTCCAAAGGCAGGCAAACCGCAACAACCCAATCTTCTGCACCAAACAATGTGGAGTGCTGGAACTGAGTCAGCCATCCCTGAGGCTTACTGGCAAAGAAAACGAGATATTTTCCTTTGGCCCTTCGAGTTCTGATATCGGGATATTTCCCTGACGTAATTTTTCCACTACTTGCTGAACCAGAGATTCCGGTGCCGATGCGCCAGCGGTGACTCCTGCGCTCTGCTTTCCATCAAGCCAATGATCAAGAATTTCATCGGCACCATCGATCAGATATGCCGGTACGTTTCGATGCTCGGCTATTTCCCGCAATCTGTTTGAATTAGAGCTGTTTGGAGAGCCGACAACGAATATTACATCACACTTTTGCACCAGTTGTTTCACCGCGTCCTGCCGGTTCTGGGTCGCGTAGCAAATATCGTCTTTGCGTGGACCCTTGATAGCAGGAAAACGTGTGCGCAAGGCATCGACAATTTTTGCCGTATCATCCATCGATAGTGTCGTCTGACTCACATAGGCCAGCCGCTGCGGATCTCTGACTTTGAGTAACTCTACGTCTTCAAGGGTTTCGACCAGAATAATTCCGCCTTCGGCCTGCCCCATGGTTCCTTCTACTTCAGGGTGGCCGGCATGACCGATAAGAATAATTTCGAGGCCCAGCTTGCGATACTGAGTCACTTCGACATGCACTTTTGTAACCAGCGGGCAGGTTGCATCCAACACATTCAGGCATCTCTTTTCAGCCTGCTGTCGAACCTCGCGGGATACCCCGTGCGCGCTAAAAATGACCGTTGCCTGTTCGGGAACCTGATCCAGCTGGTCAACAAATATTGCACCCTTCTGGCGTAAATTTTCAACTACAAACCGGTTGTGAACGACTTCGTGTCGTACATAAATCGGTGCACCATATTTCTTCAAGGCGCGTTCTACAATTTCAATTGCACGATCGACACCCGCACAAAATCCTCTGGGATTGGCCAAATTTACCTGTATTATTTCATTCATGTTTTTGTAGCAGCAAACTATCCACAATCAGCGCGATAGCACCAAAGGTAATAGAGATATCGGCAACGTTAAACGCCGGGAAGTACCAGTTCTGATAGTGTAACAACAAAAAATCGATGACGTATCCAGCATTGATCCGATCTATCACGTTGCCGACGGCACCACCCAGAATCAAGGCAAGCCCTATGGCAAGGAATCCATTGCGGCCATGCTCGCGCCATATCCATACCAGGAGGACCAACGAAAATACGATGGCCAGGGTAATAAACAGCCAGTGTTGCCAACCACCGGCATCATTCAGAAAGCCGAATGCTGCTCCCTCATTGAACACCAGCACGAAGCTGAAAACCGGCAGGATTTCAACCGCGGGTTGTCCACCAAGATGCTGGTAGGCCAGTTGTTTGGTTATCTGATCGACAACGACAATGATCAGTGACAGGATCAACAGGAGCGCGTACTTTGTTTTACTTTCGGTCATCATTTAATTCGTCTGGCATCGAGAATTTGCCGGGCTTTTTCTGCATCGAGCTTTATTCGGGTTTGAAGAGACTCCAGGGAATCAAATTTCTTCTCTCCTCTGATCTTCTCCACAAATTCAACGCAAACGCGTTCTCCATATACTGACCGATTAAAATCAAACAAATATACTTCCAGCAAAATACCAAGATGTTCACCAAGGGTCGGGCGACTACCAAGGCTGGCTACACCGGGTAATCGAATATCGCCAAAACCGGTGACTTCTACGGCGAATATTCCGCTCACAGCAGGCACATGGTTAATCACCAGGTTCAGCGTTGGAAACCCCCATTGACGACCCAATTGCCGGCCATGAGAAACCCGTCCTACCAGGTTGTAACGGCGCCCCAAAAGCTTCTCCGCCACCCTCAGGTTCCCTTCAGCCAGTAGCATCCGGATTCGTGTACTGCTGATCCTTTCAGCTTCATGGAGAATGGTTTCGGTACTGTCAACTATATAGTTACCGGCTGCGGAAAACTGCTGTAGCATGGAATAATCTCCTGCGCGTCCCTGACCAAATCGAAAATCATCTCCAACCAGCATGTACTGCATTTTTAGTCGCTCCACCAGAAAGTACCGAATAAAATCTTCTGCACTGGTGCCTGCCAGCGTCCGGTTAAACTTGAGCAATAGCATGACGTCCACACCTTGATCTCGCAGGGCAAAATATCGGGTACTGCATTCAGTAAGGCGAGCCGAGCTTTTATTGCCCAGAAAGTATTCTTCAGGATGTGGATCGAAAGTCATTACCACCACCGGCAGCCCTAACCTGTCGCCCTCGGATCGCAGCGCCCTGAGAATTCTCTGATGCCCCAGATGTACCGCGTCGAAGTTACCAATGGTCAGCACGCAACCATCTACTGGTAACCGGCCGGAGCGGATAGATCGAATCAGCTTCACTCGGCTTCCTTTTCAAGTGCCAGGGTATTCATCCGAAAACCTGAAATGTACAGGATCATAAAATACCCTCCGGCACCAGCGATGATCCATCCTGTAAGCCGCAGCACTCTCTGCGGTATATTCTGATCGAACCAGCTTGCCGGTGTGCTCGCGCCCTGCTGTAATATTACCCCCATCACTATTGTTGCAAACAAGATTTTTCCGAGAAATGGTAACCAGCCCGGCTCCAGTTGAAAAACACCACTTCTCTTGAGGCTGAAGTATAACAAGGCAGCGTTGACCAATGCCGCAACAGATGTCGCCAGCGCCAGCCCGGTATGCTGCATGGGATAAAACAAGGCCAGGCTCGTCACAATATTAACCGCCACCGCGATGATGCCAATCCTGACCGGCGTACGGGTATTCTTACGGGCATAGAATCCCGGAGCGAGTACTTTGACCAGAACAATTGGAAGCAATCCGAGGCTGAATGCTACCAGACTCGAGGACGCCATTGTGACCCCATTGGCGGTAAAATCGCCGTGGAAGAAAATTGTTGTTATCATCGGCTGCGCCATCACAATGAGGCCTACTGTGGCTGGAATACAGATCAAAAATACCCAGCGAGCGGCCCAATCCAGGGTTCTGGAAAATGCCCTGTGGGATCTTTTAGCGTGTTTTTCCGACAGGTTGGGCAGAATTACCGTTGCCAGCGCAATGCCAAACACACCAACGGGAAATTCCATTAATCGATCAGAATAATATAACCACGAAATACTGCCGGTCACCATAAACGACGCCAGCAGGGTATTGATTAAAACATTGAGTTGGGCCACTGAAACCCCGAAAATGGCGGGTAACATCAGTTTAAATACCTGGCGTGCACCGGTATTTGCTATCTTGTCATCAGATCGTGATCGCAGTCGTGGGCGCACTGCCAGATTTTCACGTTTAAGAAATGGCAGCTGAAATAAAAACTGGATCAACCCGGCCATCAGAACGCCTGACGCCAGCGCAATGGGCGCATCAGAATATAACGGCACCAGTACCACAGCAGCGAATATGAGACATAAATTCAGCAAAACCGGGGTTGCTGCCGGTGCAGCGAAACGTCCACAGGTATTCAGCATTCCACCAAACATCGCCACCAGTGAAATAAAAAACAGATAGGGAAAAGTAATTCGTGTGGCGCTCACGGTGAGGGCAAACTTTTCCGGGTCAGACTGGAAGCCCCAGGCCAGTCCCTTCACCATCCACGGCGCCGCGAAGATCCCCAATAATGAAATGATCGCTAGAATCAGGCCAAACCGTCCCAGAATCAACTGCAGAAATCGACTGGCATCAGCGGAATCCTTGTGTTGACGAAAATCGGTAAAAACCGGGACAAATGCTGCGGAAAAAGCGCCTTCTGCGGTTATCCTGCGAAAAAAATTGGGAATTCTGAAGGCGACGAAAAACACATCAGCAGCCGCCTTGTCTCCCAGCAGATTGGCAAAAATTATATCCCTGACAAGTCCGCTGATCCGTGACAGCAACGTCATCGAGCCAACGATGGAAGTTGATTTGATTAAACTGGGTGAAGCCGGGGAATTCATTGATGGATTATCCTGGAATCCTTAGTTGAGCGCTGTTCATTCACCGGGCGAATATGGTCAAATCCAGGATATTTCATATTTTAAATCGCATAGTAGCAATGATTAGTGGTCAACTGAGGATTACAGGATTATAGGTTATTAATTACGGCGTCCTTTGTTTTGCTGCTTGACATTTGGCCTGAAATTGTCGATATTCCACCGCCCTTCGATCAGTCGTCGAAAAGGGCATTGGGATTCAGCGGGTGAGCCCGGAAAGAGGCGCAATTATAGTATTGCAACTCACAGGTGCAAGCCCATCCCGTGATTTTCAATCAAAACTTACAAGGAAACCAACTTTGGCTAATTCACCACAAGCTAGAAAGCGGGCACGTCAAAATACCAAAAGACGCAGCCTTAATATGAGCCAACGCTCTGCCCTGAGAACTTCTATCAAGAAGCTATTAAAGCTTATCGACAATAATGAAGTTGAAGGTGCGAAAACTGCCTATTGCGATGCGGTATCCAAAATTGACCGTGCTTGCTCTAAAGGACTGCATCACGGCAATCGTGCTTCCCGTCTGAAATCACGATTGAATAGCCGCCTGCGTACCATCAACGCCTGAAATCGTTTCAAATCTGCGTAATTTTGAACCAACCGTTGCGCAGCCCCGGGGGGAGGGGGCAGTCTTAATTACCACCCACAGCCGGACCAGGGTCAATTTTCGGCAGTTGTCGTCGCTCGGCAAAAAAACTGCGGCACGCGCAGGGCAAATTTCGTCAGAAAGTAAAATGGTGTCACCTCCAGTCCCAGTCTTTTGCATGCTGAATAGGACTCGGCATTACCCCTGACAATGTTGGCCAGACTTCGATTCGTTATACCGCCGGTTCGCATTCTCACTAAAATTCTTGGCAAATAGCAGGTAGCAATACCATGCACTGCCATTAGTCGCGCTGTTAGTTCAAAATCTGACTGGAACCTGAGCCTGGTATCAAAGCATCCGAACTCCTGGTATACCTTTCTTCTGACAAAAAAAGTAGGGTGCGCTGGCATCCAGCCTGATTCAAACAGTCCGGGACGATAATCCCGGGATTGCCAGTACCGGATAACTTTATCGGGATTGTCCTTCGCCACGTAGACGAGGTCGCCATAGCATCCATCAACGCTGTCATTGGCAAAGCAGGATGCGACATCGGCAAGTACATGCTCATCCTGATAGATGTCATCCGCATTCAGAAACCCTACGATGTCCCCGGTTGCCAGACTTAAGCCCTTATTCATGGCATGGTAGATACCCTGATCAGGCTCCGATACCCATTGACTTAACTTGTCTCCATGTCGTTGTATGATTTCGAGGGATCCATCTGTGGATGCACCATCGATGACAATATGCTCAACTTCCTTCCACAACTGGGAGCGAACAGACAAAATTGACTGCTCAAGAGTATCCGCCGCATTGTAAACGACGGTGACAATTGTGATTTTCACTTCGCTGAGAACTGCGCCCGAGCCGGCCGCACCTTGTCCTGAATCATTTTGGCGGGCTCTGATGCATACGATCTATTCAATACACTGCACTTAATTACTCCGGCGACCCCTGCTGCCAGTCGCCGATTTTTTGGAAACCGGGCCCTTGCTACGGAATTTGCCAGCCCCCGATTTCCCTGCACGCGATTTTCCGGAACCGGATTTGTTTGAGCGAGTGCTGGTGAAAGAAGAATCAGTTTCCGCTTGCTGGCTATCCGCCCCTCCCTGCAATAATCGCGAAATCTCTGCTTCTTTTAATTCCAGGCATTCCCCCTGTCTCAAATTCTTTGGTAATCTGGTGGTGCCATAACGCACCCGCACCAGCCGACTCACGCGACAACCTACCGACTCCCACAGGCGACGGACCTCGCGATTCTTGCCTTCCGTTACCACCACCGTATACCAGGTATTACTGCCCTCGCCGCGATTTCGTTTGAGCTCCTGGAATCGAATTATTTCTCCATCGAGTTCTACCCCCTGGGTGAGGCGAGTCATCGTAGAAGCTTCGACTTTGCCAAATATGCGGCA
Organism: uncultured Gammaproteobacteria bacterium; assembly: GCA_964403545.1. Lineage (GTDB taxonomy): Bacteria > Pseudomonadota > Gammaproteobacteria > Arenicellales > Poriferihabitantaceae > VYFG01. The sequence continues at coordinate 2,651 of CAYOGN010000118.1, read as the reverse complement.
AAGATACTCACGCTCCAGACCAAATTCCGGATGCATCAACTGGTTGGCCAGTTCTCCTTTATTGGTAAACAACAGCAACCCCCTGGTATTAATATCCAGTCTCCCCACAATCACCCAGCGCTCCCCTTTAAGCTTTGGCAGGTGCCTGAAAACCGTTGGCCGTTTGGCTGGATCATCCCTGCTGCAAATTTCCCCTTCGGGTTTGTTATAGATTATTACCCGGGATGTTCGAACCTGGGCTTTGCCTCTGAGTGGTCGTCCATCGATACTGATTTTGGCGTTTTCATCCACTCGATCCCCAAGCTGTGCCTGGTGGCCATCCACCCGAATTTTTCCTTCGGCTATCCAACCCTCGATTTTGCGTCTGGATCCCATTCCACGCTCTGCGAGGAATTTTTGCAGCCTGATTCCGGATCTTTGTGGCTCAGACTTTTGTCCCCCGAATTTCTCTAAACCGGATTGATGCGCGGCAGGTTTTTGTGCCCGGGATTTCTTTGCCCCGGATTTCTTTGCCGACGATGTCATCCCGGGTCAGAGATGCTCGCAGTAGTCTGCTCTAATTGCGACACATCTTCAGAACCTTCACCAGATGCCTCATCAGAACTCTCGGACATCGAAGCTGTATCGGGATTCATTGCCGCAAGAACTTCCGGCGGTATGGGGATTTCCAGCTCACCCGCAATCTGCTCGATTTCCCGTTCGTCCATTAACACAGGAAGATCTTTTAATGATGCCAGGTTGAAATAGGACAAAAATTCCGGCGTGGTGCCAAATAGTCCAGGACGTCCTGGCACATCACGAACCCCTATCTGCCGGATCCATTCACGTTCAATCAATCGTTGCATGATTTCGCTGCTCACCGTCACGCCGCGAACGTCTTCGATATCTCCCCGGCTAACCGGCTGTCGGTAGGCGATTATTGCCAGCGTTTCCATCAGTGCCCGTGACATCCTGGGAGGTTTGACAGCGTATAATTTTCGCAAGTAATCAGCGTATTTATCACACGTCTGGTAACGATAACCTTTGCCAATTTTTCGAAGCTCGATACCGCGATTCTCGCAGTCATTTTGTAAACTCTCGATCGCTGCAAGCACCTGCGCGGCTTCGGGACGCACATCTTCGTCAAACAGTCCCTGAATTCTTGCGACACTGACGACGCTATCAGAAACCAGCAGTACCGCCTCGATGATGTTTTTTAAATCATCCGACATATCGTTTATCCAGCCTCAGTACTCTTCAAGTGAATGGGGGCAAATGGTTCGTTTTGGACCACGGTCAGCATATTGTCCCGGGTCAGTTCCAATATCGCCATAAAACATACGACCAGACCAAGCTTGCCTTCTTTCGGGTCGAACAATTCCTCAAACTGGATAAAACCACTGCTGCGTATTCGGTCCAGAATATGGGTCATCTTCTCACGCACATTGAGTCGTTCATGGTCAATAGACCAGTTTCTGTTTTGAATACTACGCTCCATGACATGTCGAAATGCAACGATCAGATCGTTCAGAGAAGCCCGCGGAAGAATTTTCACCGGCGCTGGATCTTCAAAATCGGTGGTGACCAGAAATAATTCCCGTTCAAGCCTCGGGCGGTCGTCAATATCCTGGGCGGCCTGGCTAAAACGCTCATATTCCTGTAACCGCCTGATCAGGGCAGCACGTGGATCCTCATCATCCTCTTCCTCATCGCTAACAGGTCTGGGCAATAACATTCTAGATTTGATTTCTGCCAGCATTGCCGCCATCACCAGATATTCTGCCGCCAGATCAAGACGAAAATGACGCATCAACTCAACGTACTCCATATACTGCCGGGTAATCAACGCAACCGGAATGTCGAGAATATCGAGATTCTGCTTGCGGATCAGATACAGGAGCAGATCGAGGGGGCCCTGAAATGTCTCGAGAAATACTTCGAGTGCATCCGGAGGAATATACAGATCGTTGGGGAGTTTACCCAGTGCCTGACCATTGACCAGGATTTTTGACGATTCAGCCATGGGGGCGGTCGCCGAATCCACTGGCCCATCCCCGTTATTCTTCGTATTCATCTGAACCTGAGCCCTATTTTCAGAATTTCCCTGTGCCCGTTCTGATGGCTGGCTGTCGACACCATTGACGGAATCGGGTGCGGGGGCTGAATCGTCCTGGTCTTTAGTCGATTGGTTCATCCGGTTAACGATAAATTGTCCCTACAGATTCTCGCACAATCTCCATCGTTTCGCTGGCGACTTTGCGCGCCTGCACCTCTCCCTGGGCAATTACATCACGGACAAGGCCTGGATTGGCCTCATAGGGGCGCGCCCGGTCTCGAACCTGCTCCTGTTCCTGCAATATCTTTTCAATGAGTGGTTTTTTACACTGCAGACAGCCAAACGCCGCTGTACGGCAGCCATCAGCTACCCATTGCTGCGTATCCGGACCGCTATAAACTTGATGCAGTTGCCACACCGGACATTTATCCGGGTCTCCCGGGTCCGTCAATCGCACCCGGGCAGGATCCGTTGGCATGACCCTGATGGCCTGTTCCACGCGCTTTGGATCATCCCTGAGGGCGATCGTATTGTCATAGGATTTAGACATTTTCTGCCCATCAAGGCCTGGCATTTTTGGCGCCTTGGTTAACAGCGCGGCAGGCTCCGGTAATAG
>CAYOGN010000117.1:0-3589 GCA_964403545.1 uncultured Gammaproteobacteria bacterium | reverse complement strand
GTAATAGCTGGCACCGCGTAGTGGATCGGCTTTCATTCGAAATTCAGCCCGGCGAGATTGTTGGAATTGTCGGAGAAAGCGGATCTGGAAAAACGGTGGCTTGTCGATCTGTGATACAGCTGTTACCTCCTCACAATAGTCGGGTTGCCGGCCAGGTATTTTTTGATGGAACCGATCTGCTGAAACTTGACTCCCATGGGATGGGACAAGTGCGCGGTGAACAGATTGCAATGATTTTCCAGAACCCAGGCAGCCATCTCAATCCTCTGATGCGTGTTGGCGATCAGATCGCCGAAGCACCCATAGTCCATCGCAGGCAAACATCTGTAGATGCTCGTCACCGTGCGATAGAACTTCTCGAACGCGTCGGCATCCCGGATCCGGAGCGCAATGCCAACTCATTTCCGCATCAGTTCAGCGGTGGTATGCGTCAACGGGTTATGATCGCCGCCGCACTGGCCTGCCAACCCCGTCTGCTGATTGCTGACGAACCAACAACGGCACTCGATGTGACTGTTTAGGCAAAGGTATTGGACCTTCTTTGCCAGCTACAGCGTGACGATAATCTGGCCATCCTTCTGGTCAGCCACGATCTTGGTGTTATTGCAGAACGCTGTGATCGTGTATTGGTCATGTTTCAGGGCAAACTGGTTGAGGCCGGATCCACGAAAGAACTGATGCACGGTGCCCAGCAACCCTATACCCGTAAACTGATCCTATCGCAGCCGGCACTCGCAGAACCAGGAAAGCCCTTCCCGGGTATCGATGAAGGCATCGAAATCCACAATGCAAGTATTCCGAATAAAGACAGTGTGGTTGTTAGAGAAGAAAGCCCTGATGTCACCACTCCTGCTGAACTACTTGTCGTCAATCAGCTACATATCCGATTCCGCCGATCTTCTGGCCTGGTTGGCTCGATTCTGCGCCGATCCGCACCTGACATCAACGCTGTTGATGGGATCAATCTGGTTGTAAATCGCGGCGACAGTCTCGGTATTGTGGGAGAAAGCGGGTCTGGAAAAAGCACATTTGCCCGCGCACTGGTCAATCTGATCCGCCCAAATGGCGGCAGCATTCATTTCAACGGGAGGGATTTAAGCACGCTCGACGCAGCACAGCGGCACGCGCACTGCAGACAAGTTCAGATGATATTCCAGGATCCTCTCTTATCACTCAACCCGAAAATGACAGTCGGTGCAACACTAAGCGAAGCACTCGGCGCGCACCAAATGTGTTCCGCACATGAAACTACGAACCGGGTGAAATTGCTGATGCATCAAGTGGGTTTACCGGTAGAATTTGTATCCAGAAAGCCGCACCAGTTATCAGGTGGTCAATGCCAGCGTGTTGGCATCGCGCGGGCGCTATCGGTGAATCCGCAAATGATAATTGCCGATGAAGCAACCTCTGCATTGGATGTCACCATTCAAGCGCAGATTCTCAATCTATTGATGCGCCTGTGTAGGCAAATGAGTGTAACATTGATATTTATATCGCACGATTTGAGCGTGGTGCGTCACCTTTGCAGTACGGTGGCGGTAATGCAGTTCGGTCGTATTGTCGAACAGGGTGCAGTAGAACAAATATTCGATAACCCGCAGAATCCCTACACACGCCAATTGATTGAGGCGATTCCAGCGTTGGCTGACGTTAAGAAATCTTGTATTACATTCAGCAATCATCAACTAAAGGAGATACAGAGATGAAACAGTACAAACGGTTATTAATTCTGACAATTACAATTGGAACTCTGGTACTAAGTGGTTTAGTACAAGCGGCAGGCACGTTGAAAATAGGCCGTGATCAAGATAGCGTGCATATGGATCCCATACTGGTCAGCCAAAACGCTGACGTGTGGATTCTTAATAATATTCATGCACTGCTGGTGAGAAACAACCCTGAGGCCACTGAGATAGTGCCTGATCTGGCAGAGAAATGGACCATTTCGGAAGATGGCTTGACGTACACTTTTAGTTTGCGTGAGGGCCTCAAATTCAATGACGGTAGTGCGTTGAAGAGTAGTGACGCAAAATTCAGTATCGAGCGATTACGCGACGATGAAGCTTCGGTATTTGGAGCGATGTTCTCAGTCATCGACAATATACAGGTGCCCGACGATCAAACCATTGTATTCAATCTGACTGAGCCGACAACACCTTTTTTGTCATTTTTAGCTTTATTCGCAGCGGCAATACTCCCGGAGCAACAGGTGGTCAACGATTACGATAGTTTTCTGAAAACGTCGACCGGGGCCGGTGCATTTCGCATGACTGAGTGGAGCCGGGGCGATAAAATTGTATTGGAAAAAAACGAGCATTACTGGGAAAAAGGACTGCCGATACTGGATCGGGTCGAGTGGCACTATATCACTAACGACAATACAAGAATTCTGAAATTACAGGCTGGTGAGCTGGATGCGATGATTTTTGTTCCGTTCAGTCGCATTGAAGAACTGAAAGCCAGCGCGGATATCAACGTTCACCTGGATCCGTCCAGTCGTATGGATCATATACTGCTAAATCATTCGCATGAACCATTAAACGACGTTCGGGTCCGCAAGGCACTGAACCTCGCGATAAATATTGATTCTATTGTCCAGGCGGTTACATTCGGATACGGCACCCCTGCAAATTCGTATATTCCTGCCGGTGGCATGTTCTACAATGCAGATAATCCTCGATTCAAATACGATCCTGAGCAGGCACGGGCGTTATTGAATGAAGCAGGCGTAAAAGACCTGGAACTGGATTTTGTAGTGCAGGCTGGTGATGCAAACTATGAACAGATCGCAGTTTTAACTCAGGATCAACTTGGTAAAGTTGGTGTGAAGGTCAATATCATTAAACAGGAATCCGGCCAGGCGTGGGAAACTATAGTGGATGGGGACTACGACTTGAATACCAATTACTGGACTAATGACGTAATCGATCCCGACCAGAAAACAGGCTTTGTTTTATTTGGTGAAGATCAGGACTCACTATCTTACTACACGCGTTACAACAATCCTCAGGTAAACAAACTGATCACACAAGGCCGTACTGAGCTCGACGGTGACAAACGCAGGGCCATTTATGCTGAGATACAGGAGACGGCCAAAAATGACGTGCACTGGATCGATATGTACTACAGTCCATTTCGAAACGCCTCATGGAAACACGTTAACGGTTTTCTGCAAAATCCGATGGGGCGATTTATGCTTGAAACTACATCCACAACTAAATAGTTAGCGTAGGAACCTGGCAAGTACCTGAATTTTCCGACAAGATAGTTAATTGGTCACATTTTGTCCGGTAACTGCCAATTAACAGGCTCCCCGCACATTGGGTGGTATAAATCACCCAATGTGCGGGGCGTATAACCAGCACCGGGATCTTGGCCTCACTTCCCCTGTCCCTGCCAAAATAATCTTCCGACAACTTACAGCCTGCCACGAACCGCAATTTCTATCTTATCTGTTATGGGCTTTTTCAGCCTCCAATGGCTGTGCCAGGCGAATTGCGAATTATCACCTGGAAACCGTGACTTAGGCAGTCTTGTTCTTCATCACAAGTTTCCCTGCTCTGCTATGCCATGAAGGATCTACTGATAC
>CAYOGN010000116.1:0-21594 GCA_964403545.1 uncultured Gammaproteobacteria bacterium | reverse complement strand
GACTAGCCGGTAAGCTGTTCACGCATAGCTTCAATTACACGCCTGTAACGATTGGTATCGGAATCATTGGCGGCGCCAAATATTGCGCTCCCGACAACAAAAGTGTCCGCCCCTGCGGCTGCGATTTCCGCAATATTGTCCAGTTTTACCCCACCGTCAATTTCAAGTCGAATGGCATGTCCGCTGGTATCTATAATCTTTCGCACCTGGCGGAGTTTATCCAGCGCCGAGTGGAGAAACTTCTGGCCACCAAATCCCGGATTGACCGACATCAGCAAAATCATATCTATCTTATCTAGCACATACTCCAGTATGTCGAGCGGCGTTGCGGGATTAAATACCAGGCCTGCCTTGCACCCCTGTTCCCTGATTAACTGAAGGGTGCGATCTACATGATCAGATGCCTCGGGATGAAAGGTAATATAACTGGCTCCAGCTGCGGCAAAGTCCGGAATAATCCGGTCTACCGGGCGAATCATCAGATGCACATCAATGGGAGCGGTAACACCGTGATTGCGTAACGCTTCACATACCAGCGGCCCAATGGTGAGGTTTGGCACATAGTGATTGTCCATAACATCGAAGTGAACCATATCTGCGCCAGCTTCCAGCACCTGATCAACTTCTTCACCGAGGCGTGCAAAATCAGCAGACAAAATAGAGGGAGCAATCAGGAAATTATTCATTGTATTTTATAAAAGTGGCGTTCTGTGAATGAGTCCAGGGTAAAAATTAAGGGTACACGAATTACTTCATAAGAGCACCCGATTTATATCCTAAGCAATTGATTTATTTAATATACCTATTGGGGTAGGTGCGCATTAAACTTGACTAATGCACTATTTTAGACCATTATTCCACTCGCTTTGTAAGGCTTTTTGTCATTGATAGCGATCGAGGATCAAAATACTTTGCAGCAGAGCAATTCATTCACCACTATAAAGAGAGGAGACAGACTAATGAAAATAATTTCAGATAACAGTCTGAGTAATCGGTTTGTAATCGCTGCGCTGGTCGTTGCCGTAACAAGTATTCCTGTAACAGCCTCAGCGACCAACGGCAATCAGCCAGTTGCCAACGGGCAAAGCGCAAGGGGCGTCGCCGGTGCGGGCATCGCTTATCCACAGGATACGTTGGGTTTGTCAATTAACCCCGCGTCGGGTGTTCTTATTGGCAATCGTATCGACGCAGGAATTGAATTTTTTCAACCGGACAGAGATATGACATTGGGCGGTCAGACTTTTGATGGCAACGAGACCGATTTGTTTCCAATACCCGAGTTTGGCTATAACCGCTTGATCGGCGATAACAAATCGTTTGGCATCAGCATTTCTGCCGCTGGCGGCCAGAATACAGATTATGCCTTTCATCCACTTTTGGGAGGGCCGGCCGGCATAGATCTGGCGCAGTTATTTATCCAGCCAACCTATTCTATAAAAGTCGATAAGAATTCGTTCGGAATCAGCCTCAATATTGCCTATCAAGAGTTTGAAGCAAAAGGGTTGGGAGCGCTCTCCGCTGCCTCAATGGATCCCGCAAAATTTACTGACAATGGCGTGTCAGATGCGACTGGTGTTGGGATAACCCTCGGCTGGATAGGCCAGGTATCCGATACCGTGACGCTGGGTGCTACCTATCAGTCTGAAATCAGTATGGATGAATTTGATGAGTATGTTGGTTTATTTCCGGGTGGCAGTGTTGATATCCCTGAAAAATTTGGCATTGGTTTAGCGTACAAAGCTTCCGATGCAATGGATATTCTGTTAGATATCACCCGGGTAAATTATTCAAAAATCAGCGCATTTGGTAACCCAACCACTGGCGATGGCAGATCCCCTTTGGGCGCTGAAACCGGGCCCGGTTTTGGCTGGGATGATATAACCATATACAGACTTGGCGTGGTTTACCGGGTGAATCCTACGTTTATTTTAAGAGCTGGATATAATCATGGTGACCAGCCAGTACCCAATGGCACCTTTAATGATGCATTTTTTAACTCTTTAGTTCCGGGGGTGACAACGGATCATCTGTCTATTGGCTTTACCCACCAGTTTAGTGAAACTTTTTCGATTACGGGTTCTTACGTCAGAACATTTGACGAAACACTGGAAGGCAACGGCGCCAAACTAACCCCTCCCGGGGCCGGAACACCAGCGCCTGATTTACGGATGGACCAGAATGCAATCGGCATTACTTTTAGCTGGTTAAGATAACTGTAATCTCATACCAGCAATCAGGGCCCGAGCAATCGGGCCTTTTTATGGCCAGGATGGCCGGTATGTCGCGGTCGCAGGGATGCGAATGAGCGACGCAGGCCGGCATGTCACGGTCGCAGGGAACTTTGGTTGACCCACATACCACTAACGGGATATACCAATACGACTTTCGCGTAATAGTATGAGTAGTTTCAATGTAATAGAATCTTACCGGAGGCATCTCAATTTTCTCAGCTAACCCTTGTCAATACAGGAATATCCGAGTTATTCACCAACGATCACTTTGAGCCCACAAATTTTGCGGCTCCCTAACCACTTGATATCATAATGGCACAAAAAAAATTAGCACTGATTGCGACCAAGGGCACCCTTGATTGGGCCTATCCTCCATTTATCCTGGCCTCCACCGCTGCGGCGCTGGACTACGAAGTTGCCATATTCTTTACTTTCTATGGCCTCGGACTGTTGAAAAAGGATCTAAATTTAAAGGTGAGCCCGCTGGGCAATCCAGGAATGCCAATGCCAATGGCGATGGATAAATGGTTTCCCGTCATGGGAACGGCTATACCGGGAATGGAGTCAGTGATGTCTTCAATGATGAAAAGCAAGATGAAGTCCAAAGGCGTGGCCAGTGTGTCGGATCTGCGTGAAGCCTGTCAGGAATCCGGGGTCAGGTTAATTGGCTGTCAAATGACAATCGACCTGTTCGACATGAGCCAGGATGATTTCATCGACGGCATCGAATTAGGCGGCGCTGCAACGTTCTTTGAGTTTGCCGGAGATTCAGACGTTAGCCTGTTTATCTGACTCCCTAACGATTACGGATAAAAATTCGTTCATTGGCGGCTAAAACCGCTGCTTCTACTCTGGAATGCAAACCAAGTTTTTTCAGAATTGACTTGACGTGCAGTTTGACCGTGCCGTCAGATATCCCGAGATGCCTGGCGATCACTTTATTACTCTGGCCTTCGGTCAGGTGACTAAGGATTTCCATCTCTCTTGGCGATAGACTTGAAAAAGTGGTTTTCTCTTCTTCGGTCGATGCATCACCCCGATTCTGGATAATTGCCGCCAGGGTTCCGGCAAGCTCGGGAGCAACCACCGTCTCTCCGGCAATGACCTTTCGTAGTGCGACCACGAGATCATCCGGATCCATATCCTTGAGCAGGTAACCGCTTGCTTCATGACGCAAACATTCCTTGAGATCGGTCGCTTCATCACTAGTGGTCAAAATAAGGATCGGCAACTTCGCGTCTTTCTCTCGTAGCATCTTGAGGGTTTGAACACCGTCAATCTCAGGCATTCGCAGGTCAACCATAACGACATCAGGTTTAAATACCGTAGTGGCCTCAATGCCTTCGAGACCGTTTGAGCAAGCCCGCACTTCTACCCCGCGTCGCTTTAAAAGACCTTCAAGCCCGTCCCTGAATAATGCATGATCGTCGATTAGAACTGCTTTCATAAATAACCCCTGTTTAACTGTAGTATTTTACCCTGCCGTATTTATCTTGCCAGCCGTATTCACCCTGATTCACCCGGATGCCGCCAATGGTTCGTTTATCCTGGCGGTATATGGACCATCAAACTCCAGGCTAATCAGGCTGCCTTCCCCGAGTTCGGAATCAAGCCTGAGTTCTGCACCCAGATTTTCCGATCGTTCAAGCATAATCTGGCGCCCGATATGCTCCCCGGGTTTACCCTCCTGCAACAGCGATTCATCATACCCGACCCCATCGTCCTCCACCATAATACGGTAATGTTCACCATGATGGCGAATCAGCACCCGCACCGTCTTTGCATCGGCATGTTTCTTGATATTGGCAAGCGCTTCCTGAATAATTCGAATAACATCATTGCGCATGTCTTCGGATAGACTATCATCAGACCACTCATTCTGAAAGAATACCGCGACCCCGGTATCCTGGCGAAATTTACGGATCAGTTTCTCCACTGATAGCACCACCTCATGGGTTTGCAGGGGCGCCCGGAACTGGCTGATGAGTACACGCAGCTCACGATTGGCCTCTTCAACCTGACGTTCCAGTTTTTCAAGCTCTTCCCAGGTGACCTGTTCATCCCCCTGATGCAAGGTTTCGTCCAGTACACGCGCCTGAAACCGCAGGCTGGCCAGGGTTTGTGCCAAAGAATCATGCAGTTCATTGGCAAGCTTTGCTCGCTCCTCTACCATCATCAATTTCCCGGCGTCCTGATCCAGTCGGGACTGTTCAATGGCAACCCCAAGATGTTGACCAATACTAACCAGTAATTCCCGTGTATCCTGTGCCAGGTCCGCTGATGAGTCAATGAACATCTGATAACATCCGAGAATTGAATCCCGGTATTGCAATGGAATCGATATAATTTGGCGAACGCCAGCGGCCGCGCTTTTCGTGTTGCCGGCAGTCAGCACTTCATTAATGGTTTCCAGACGAACTTCTATTGAGCCATTACCAAACACGCCACTGTTAAGGGCAAATCGAATTGGCACACTCTGTTCAAGAAAATGACTGCTCAAACCGAGCCCATAACTATCAACGATTTCCAGTTTGCTGTCCTTCAACATCCGTACAACCACAGCGTCGGCGCTAAAAACATCTCCCAGCCTGTGCATAAAGTGAGTTAGCAGATCATTTATTTCATAGGCTGCGTTTGCCGATGTCATGACTTCGTATAACAATTCCAGTGACTGGGTCTTACGTGCCAGTTTTCCTGTCTGAGCCTCAACTTCGGCTTTAAGATCACTATGGAGTGATTCGATAAGAGAAGCCAAACCATTGATATCACTGGCGAGTTCATTAAACTCGCCGCTGGATAACGCCGGCATTCTGGCAGACATTTCACCTCTTTTTACTTTTGAAACCCAACGGCGCACCTGGGTCAGGGGATCCAGTAACGAACTGCGGACGAACAATAGTGCACGAATAGACAGTGCCAGCATCACACCGGACGTGATCGTGAGGAACCAGTCAAACAAACCGGGATTGCCAGCCCCAACCATCGAACCAACTTGTATTGCGATCGTTACCACCAGCAATCCGGCAATGATCAGCAATGGCAGCATTATCTGGCGGCAGGTAAAGCCCCGACCTGGCTGATACCATTTGGATTCAGGTGAAATCAGGCATCTGGGCTCCTCTTCAGCCGCCTGATTGGCCTTGAGATAATCAGTTTTGTTCACTTTTTTCCGAAATATCCAACGATCGTCCGATTCACCATATGTTCAAAGTTTCCCGACTATAATCTGATCCAGTCGCGATATCCAGAAAACATTATTGCTCCGTCTGATTGTCGCCCGAAAATACCTGTCAGGATTCGAGTTTGGGCTCCACGTGTCCGGGATCGTTAGGATTGAGAAATATAAAGTGAAACTCGCCATCCTCCATTTGCACATAATCCAGCTGCGCGTTTTGCAACAGTTCGGTGCTGGTCGGCGCTACGACGATATGAATGCCATTGGACCGACTCTGGCTGTCATTGTGATCAGTATTGTCAAATCCCATCGCATAATCCAGAGAGCCGTCTTCGAGTCTCTTCGCAGCGATCCTCAGGGACATGGTTTCAGCATCCGACTCTTCCATGGACAATTTGATTTGTTTGGCGGCACTTTTGCTAATGGTAATCATAGTTAATTATCCTCTTCAGGAACCGTGATGAAGTTTGCCCGATTGGGAGTTTGTTTCAATATTGGCTTTGACTGCTTCAATAAACTGCACAACCCACGGATTGGCAGCAGTATTTCGCATATGGGAATAGCTGGCAAAAATACTACCGTATACCAGCCCGTCGTGGTCACCATCGATTCCATGACCACGTTTGACATTGAATGCATATTTTACCGCTGAATCAACATTCCGCAGACTTGAATAATGAAACTCATGGGCGTTAACCGTAGACGGTTTTTGTTCACTGGACTGTGTTTCGACCTGCCCATTGAACTTCCACTGCTGCCCCGGCTTACTGATCCAGGGGTGGTCACTGGTCGTTTCCAGAACAACATACCCACGCCCGACCGGCCGCTGATGCAATTCAGTATCCGCCGGAATAGCGCCGACCATTTCATATCGCCTGCCCTGCCAGTTTATCTCCCGACTCAGATACATCAGACCACCGCATTCTGCGTACACTGGTTTTCCCGTGCTTACAAACTGCCTGATGGCGGCTCGCAATTCACTGTTGGATTGCAGCTGCTGGCCATGCATCTCAGGAAACCCGCCACCAATAAACAGTGCATCAACATCCGGAAGAGCATGGTCCTGCATGGTGTCAAAGTACTTGATGGTGACGCCAAGTTGCTCCATTGCCACCAGATCGTCCGGGTAGTAAAAGCAAAAAGCGTCATCTCTTGCAATACCAATTCGCAAACCAGCCTTGAGACTTTGTGATCCTGGCAATGGATCTACAGGAAATGCGTTAACCATATCGGATATTTTAATGATACGGTCGATATCCACCTGATTTTTTACTGCTTCGGTAATCTTTGCTATATGCCTGTCCCGCTCCGGGTCTTCCCGCTCAGTTGTCAATCCGAGATGGCGTTGCCTGATGATCAGATCTGCATTGCGCTGTATTGCACCCAGCACTTCAATATCTGTGTAGTACTCTATGACGTTCCGCAGCTTGGTTTCGTGGCGGGCGCCACCAAGGTTGTTCAACACTACCCCGGCAATTTGTATATTCCTATCGAATGCCTGGTAGCCCTGAAGTAGCGGCGCAATACCGCGGGTTATGCCTTCTGCATCCAGTACCAGAATTACCGGTGTTTGTAACAGGCCTGCCATCGCAGCATTACTGTCAGCTCCCTTCAGGTCTATTCCATCGAACAACCCTTTGGTACCTTCGACAACACTGATGTCTGCATTTTTCTGGTAGCGGGCAAATGTAACCAACAGCTCATCCCGTGACATCGTATTAAAATCGAGATTAAAACACGACCGTCCACTTACTTTACTGAGCCACATCGGATCGATATAGTCAGGTCCCTTCTTGAAAGGCTGAACCACAAGTCCACGCTCACTCAAGGCCGCGCACAATCCCAGACTAAACGTTGTCTTGCCGGAAGATTTACGGGTGGCAGAGATATAGATACGAGACATTAAAGAAATTTCCAGGGCCAGGGGGCGTTCTCAATTACCACGTCGTCGCTGCATACCATGGTAATCCGCCGGAAATTCTCTAATCGGTGCTCTTGTGTACCAGCGAGTACGGAATAAAAGGTAATACCCTCATCAACAGCAGCAATAGTAGCAAAGCCAGCGACTCACCCCCAATGCCAAGCAGAAATTCAGCCAGTGACGGGGAGTAGTCAGCGACCACACCATCGTAAAAAGAGCTGGACACCTCTTTACCTGGAAACAGGATCAGCGGATAAGCCTGGCCGCCGATGATGGTGACATAAATCTGCGCCATACCGCCGGTAATGGCCAATAACGCAATAGAGAGAATACCACTGATATTTCTTCCAAACTCTGTAAAGAAAATCAGTGCCAGCGGAAGCAGACCGCCAATGAAAATCTGTCCCAACCAGAAAAGCAAAGTATAGACGCCGCCCCCTCTCAGAATAAACAATTCCACACCATGGTGCTCAGTTGCATACAGGTTGGTCAGATGAAAAGCGGTCACGAGAAAAAGTTCGGTGGCAATAAAAATACCAAGCAGTGCAGTCAATTTTTCCAGCAAACGCTTTTCAATCATGTTGCCAGCCCAACAGGAAACCAGTGTGCTGACAATGATAAAAATGGCAGTACCCAGTAGCAAAGACAAAACAATAAACAGTGGAATCAACATCGCGGCGTCGTAAAACTGCCGCGCCACGAGGAAACCAAATATTGCGCCGGTTCCGCTGGTCAATACAAACCGCCAGATAAAAGTCAGCAATCCCGCTTTTTTTGTATACCTGTTCAGTTGACCATCAAACATGGTCCAGAGGTACGTCACCACGACCAGAATAAACCCGCTATATAAAAAAATGTTCCAGGCAAATATGGATTTGAAATTAAAGTAGGTCATGGCCACGATCAAACGCTCGGGTCGACCGAGATCCAGCACCAGAACCAGCAGCCCACCGATGAGCAAACAGATAGACAACAAGCCGGATAGCCGCGCCCAGGGAGAGAAATCCTTCTGTCCAAAAACAGAACTCATCGATGCCACATTCACCGCCCCCGAGGCCGAGAGAATAAGCAGAATTGCAAACACATGGGGTATCCCCCACACCACCTGATTATTCATGCCCGTAACCCAGTGTCCGTGGGTCTCCATATAATGTGCAGCCCCATAACCTGTGACCATAAGTACTGCGAGGACACCCAGCGCAATCCAGTAACTGGCCTGGTTGGTATTCAGTGTTTTAAATTGATCATGCATCAGATATTCTGGTAACGGACCCCTGTATCAAGCCCAAGGTCTTCCCGAATCTGGCGACTTGGCTCAGTTTTCAGTCGGATTGCGATATCACTGTTGTCATCATTGAGATCCCCAAAAACCATGGCACCGTTGCCATCAGCATTACATGCCTCTACACACGCAGGCGTTCGATCCTCGTCTATACGGTGAACGCACAGGGTACAACTTTCAACGGTGCCCTTACCTCGTGGTGACCAGGATTTCTGATTGTGCAGTGCCTCGTGGACGAACGAGCGTGCTTTGTAAGGACATGCCATGACGCAATAACGACACCCAATACAGATATGTTTGTCGACCAGCACAATACCGTCTTCCCGTTTGAATGATGCACCGGTTGGGCATACATCAACACAGGGAGGGGATTCACAATGTTGACATAACATCGGCAACGAACTGACATGACCAGTCTTTCGATCGGTCACTTCGAGTTTACGAATCCATTGCGGATCTGTTTCCGGCCGTTCGAATTTCTCAATATTATGTTCCGTATTGCAGGCAGTGACACACGAATCACAATTGCTGGCACATTTTTCGCTGTCTATTAAAAGGCCCCAGCGGGTCAGGTTACTGACCGCATCACTATCAGTTTTGGCCAGTGCCAATTCGATAATATGAAAGCCGGTGCCCAGGGTAGCGAGGCCTGCAAACCCTACCGAGCTTTTCAGTAGCTGGCGACGTTTACTGTTTACCTTGTTTTTTATGGTGGAGCCGGTCATTGTATTACGCTGGTAATTGCAAAATGACGGGCACTCTTTGGGCGCACATATTTGCCCAAATTATCAGATTCTACTGGTAAGGTTTGCCGCGCTGATTGGCTCTGGTCTGGCTTCGTAGCATGGCACTCGAAGCAATCAAGCTTGATACTGGCATATGTGTGGCATGCCTCACAAAACTGTTCTGGCGCATCCACAGGAATATACCCACCTTCGTTATTGGTCTGTACATGGCAGTCTACGCACCCTGCAAGACTATGCGATTTGGACCGTACTCCCTGGTGCACAGTCCGGTCGCGTTGATGGAGGAGGAATTTCATATGATCGCGACGCATGACATCGGTCGGCTCAACACACTGTTCACCTTTGCCTCGCGGTAATTGTGGCGGGTCGGTATACCCCACAGTTATCCCGACCAGAAGCAGACTGATCAAGGTAACCAGAAACCCCAGTGGTTGAAAATTTGCCGATCGCATTGGGTTTCTACCCACCCATTCCCATATCGATGTAGCCGGTGGGACAGACTTCAGCGCAAATATGGCAACCGATGCAACGATCATAATCGGTATCGACGTATCGCCCCATGGTCGACGCATCTTTCTTGACCCGAAATACCGCGTCCTGGGGACAGTAGATCACACAATTATCGCATTCAAAACACATCCCGCAACTCATGCAACGATCCGCTTCCTGACGCGCCGACTCCGCATCAAATCCCTGATGACGCTC
The DNA here is from genome assembly GCA_964403545.1 of uncultured Gammaproteobacteria bacterium. Classification (GTDB taxonomy): domain Bacteria; phylum Pseudomonadota; class Gammaproteobacteria; order Arenicellales; family Poriferihabitantaceae; genus VYFG01. Next base: position 11,534 of record CAYOGN010000116.1, on the reverse strand, counting down.
TTCAAAATTGCTGAGCACCTGACTCTTGTCCGGGCCGATACCACCACGCTTGATTCGCGGCGTATAGGGGAAATGGGCGAGAAACAACTTGTCCGAAGCAATCACTTCATTGGCGCTGCGATCTTCGTAATTATGGATTGCGAAATCAGCCTTGCAGGTGCCCCAGTTTTGCTCATGATTATAGGCTTCCGGTTCGAGGTTGGTCTCCCGCAATTTCGCCAGCAGGTCGAAGTGATGGACATCTACCTTGGGCCGTTTTACCGGCTCTCCACTTTTAAGATACTGATCGATACTGTCAGAGGCAACGGAAGCCTGACCAATAGCCGTCGTTAACAAATGTGGGCGGATAATATCGCCCGCCACGAAGTGTCCCGGTTTGTCCGGATATTGATAAAATTTATCCGCATCCATCAATCCACGCCCGTTATCAAACTCTTCCAGGCCGACAAGATTACCGCCCTGACCGATGGCAGATACAATTAAATCACACTCAATCTCAAATTCCGTGCCTTCTATAGCGACTGGCCTGCCATCCTTCTCGATAGTACATTCCGCCATGCGTAGCGCAACTGCCCTGCCGTTATCATCCAGAATGACTTCTATCGGCAGAACTTCATAACGAATATCGACACCTTCATGCAAGGCATCCTCCACCTCATGTTCGGTCGCGGTCATTTGTTCGCGAGGAAAAAGCGATGTCAGGGTAACCTCCGCGCCTTCACGCAGGGCAGAAAATGCTGCATCGTTAGCCACATATCCACCGATGACAACTTCCGGACGCTGTGATTTATTGATATTTTTGATCTTGCCAAGTCGCCGCGCCACAGATACCACATCGATGGAGGTATCACCGCCACCCACACAGACTACACGGTCAGTGGTTACTTGCAGCGACCCCTGATTGAATGCTTCCAGAAACTTGACGCCGCTCACGCAATTTGGTGCATCGGCACCCGGTACCGGCAATGGACGTCCGGATTGACAACCGATGGTCCACAGCACCGCATCGAATTCGGACTCCAGTTGCTCTACCAGCACATCACCACCGACTCTGGTTTTCATTCTGACTTCGATACCACCCATATCCAGAATTCGCTGAATTTCATGGTTTAAATGTGGTCTTGGAGTACGGTAACCGGGAATACCATAGCGCATCATTCCACCAAGTTCCGCATGGTCATCAAATATGGTGGATCCATGACCCTTCCGCCGCAATTGATATGCGGCAGCCAGCCCGGCAGGACCACCACCGATGATAGCCACCTTTTTATCGCCTAAATCCGGTGAGTCAAAAGTATATTGCTGATCAAAAGCATTGTCGCCAATAAACTGTTCGACGGCATTAATGCCAACGAAGTCTTCGACGTCATTGCGGTTACAACCTTGCTCACAAGGCGCCGGGCATACCCGCCCCATCATTGCCGGAAATGGATTACCGTCAGTAGATCGGCGAAACGCATATTCCTCCCATTCCACACCTTCGGGTGGTTTTTCGATGCCGCGTACTATTTGCAACCAGCCACGAACGTCCTCTCCTGATGGGCAACTACCCTGGCAGGGAGGCGTTCGATGAACATAGATCGGGCATTTGTTGGATTGATCTTCGTTGAAAATTGCCTGCTGAAAGTTACCCCACTCATGATCCCCGTCTTCATAGGCGCGAAAAGTAAGCTTTTCGCCACTCTGTTCGTTTTCTGCTGCCATCGGTTTCGACATTTATTTGTCTCCGTTATGATTGGTTGTGACTGTTATTACAACAGCACACAAAAGTTAAGAAAATGCAATTTCATCGCTCCTCCCCCAGCACCAGCGCATCTCCTACCAGCTGGTGCACGCTGATAATCATGTCCATACCAAAACCATAGTAGGGCAATACTTTCGAAAACTGACTTTTACAGATAGCGCAGATCGCAGCCATATGGGTCACGCCATGCTGCTCGATCACTTCATTCAGCGCCTGTACCCGGGGGGCTGCGCCCTTGACCCGCAGTTCCACCAGGTCATCGGTCAACAACCCGCCGCCACCGCCACAGCAGAATGTCGATTCATGGGTAGTATCCGGGCGCATATCAACAAAATGATTGCAGGCAGCCTTGATAATTTCCCGGGGAATAACAAATTGCCCCCCGGGGCTCGACCCCATGCGCGATGCCCGTGAAACATTGCAGGAATCATGGAACGTCACTACCTTGTCATCATTATTTTCCTTATTGAATTTGAGCACACCCTGCTGAATCAGATCGTAGGTAGATTCACAGATATGCTGGGGCACCGGATAATTTTGATCGAGGAAATCAAAGGGACCGATCAACGTATTCCAGTAGTTGTATGCTACCCGCCAGGCGTGGCCGCATTCACCAACGATGATCCTTTTGACCCCCAGTTCCAGCGCAGCCTCACGAATTCTCATTGCTACTTTTTGCATATTATCCTGGCTGCCAATGAACAAGCCAAAGTTAGCCGCTTCTGAAGCATGAGAGCTCAATGTCCAGCTTATACCAGCCTGGTGAAAAACCTTGGCGTACCCCATCAAACCATCAACATGCGGTTCAGCGAAGAAATCCGCTGAAGGCGCTATCAATAAGACATCCGCACCCTTTACATCGAGTGGAAGACGAACATCGACGTCAGTATCGTCTTTGATATCTTCCTCAAGACCCTCAAGAGTATTGAGCAGGGCTGGCTCCGGCAAACCCAGGTTATTACCAATTTTAAATACCTTGCCAATAATTTCATTGGAATATTTTTGTCCAACGCCCACACTGGCAAGTATTTCCCGACCTGCCATGGTGACCTCAGCAGTATCGATGCCATAGGGGCAATACACCGAACAACGCCGACATTCAGAACATTGATGGTAATATTTATACCAGTCATCCAGCACCTGCTCGGTTAAATCTACCGCCCCGACCAGTTTCGGAAAATACTTGCCGGCAAAGGTAAAATAGCGCCGATAAACCTTACGCATCAAATCCTGACGGGCTACTGGCATATTTTTGGGGTCCGCTGTGCCGAGATAATAGTGACACTTATCCGTACACGCACCGCATTTTACACAGGCATCCATAAACACTTGCAGGGATCGAGTTTTGCCAAGTAACTCTCCCATCTTGCTGATGGCCTTGTCATGCCAGTCATCGACCAGCTCACCAGGGAACCCCAATGACTCCTGAAATTCCGGCTTCGCAACGAAGGGCTTGCTATGGGCCATCGCATCCACCTTGAGGGATGGAGTCCTCGGGTAAGTGGTAATGACCGGAATATCAAATTCAACGCTGGTCTTCATGCTCAATCAGGCAGTGGGTGGCAGATATCGACGTTCGCGGGGATTATCAATCTGATTGCGAGTCGGGCTGAAGAACAACCCTGGCACATGGAGTAATTTGCTGATCGGAAAAACGAACATTAAAGCGACCACCAGCGCCAGGTGGAGCAAGATCAACGGGTCACCTGGCAGTGGTTGTACATTGAACCGGATCAGTCCAAGAATAAATACTTTCACTGAAACAACATCAGTATGCCAGACGAATTTCATCAGCAGCCCGGTGCCTGCGATGGCTAATATAAGCCCCAGCATCAAATGATCTGAGGGTGCAGATATATAACGAACCCGGTCAACAAAAATTCGCCTTGCCCACAGCCCAAGCAAACCGAACACCATGGCGTACCCGGCGTAGATTCCCGCGGACTGCAACATGTTGACCCAGAACCAAACCGGATCGGTAAAAAATCGCAGATGTCTCAACAGGACAAGCAGCAGTCCAAAATGGAAAGTCCAGCCAAAAATCCAGGTCCATTTGCTCGATTTAAACAGACTTTCAAATAGCACTACCTCTCGAAAAATTCTCGCTACAACACCGGATCGGGTAGTTGGTGCCGGTGTCGTGGGGATCTTTAGCGGTGCCGGGGTTCGTGCATAAATTGCAATTTTCCTGCCGACCCCGACGACCAACGTGGCGGTTGCCAGATAGAACAGTCCTGCGTACAGATAAGCAATAAAGGACACGTTAAATTCGGAGGAAGCAATGAATTTGTTCGCGCTTAAACGCAGCCCGTTGGCTTCGGTAATCCGGCGTACTTACATGCCTGTTTTGCAGGACCATACGGAAACAATTCGTACAGATATTTGCTGTTTCCCTTTTCCTTACCAAGTCGTTTACCGATAGCCTTGGTTAGCACTCTTACCGCCGGGGCGATCTGGTATTCGTCATAATATTCACGCAGGAAGTTAACGACTTCCCAGTGGTTATCAGTCATATCACAACCGTCTTCCCTGGCCATAGCATTTGCCAGATCAGAATTCCAGTCACCAAGGTTAGCAAGATAGCCTTCCTCATCAGTCTCAAAGGTTACGCCGTTACTTTCGATTGCCATTTTAGCTCTCCGGTTAAATAGTTTGGGTTAATTTACTGCTGTATTCTGGGACATATCATTCCCTGTAGTTAATCGTTCATGCTTTAGTCAGCGGGTCCATAAGTGTAAAGTCCATATAATATTACAACCATGACTGGACCCTGGAAGATTCTGCGGCCAAACCAACAAAACCTTTGTAGTCAATAATTTGAATACCATCAATGATTGACTCATTGCTAATTCCACGCGCCTTCAGATCAGGGCCCAGGGCATAAATTTTTCGGTCCTGCAAGGAATCAAGCACACTGGATTCCATCTCACTTCCCTTGAGAGCTCCATACACCGCATCCTCAATCATCAGGACACGACTGCCCGGTCTGGACAATCGCAGACAGGTTTGCAGACTGTCCTTTTCGAATGGGGATTTATTGACTGTATGTAACATGATGAAAGATTCTTCCAGGTAATTTCTATGTGATTGATCTAAAAATTCAATAAGACATCGTGATCCTCAATGATGCTCTGCAACTCTGCCTGACCGACTACTCGAATAGATGGCTTTTCTGCGTAATCATCATCCTCGTCCTCATATACCAGCGGCATCAAATCCGCTTCCGTAAGTCCTCGTCTATCAAGAGATTCTTTCTCGACATAGATTTTTGTAACTTCATAGTCTCCAAGAGCACCAAATGTGGCACTGAAATTCTTGGTCCCTATTTCACTGGTATCCTGTCCCTGCAATAACTGAAATACACCGTCATCGATATATGCCATAGAGACGTCCTGTTCAAAAGCGGCACCAATAAGTGCTACTTCCAACCCTTCCTGGGCGTAGTTGGTTCCATGGGGGGCGCGGCGATTCACATAGAGGAATTTTTTTATCACTCCGCTGGTTTGATTCTCTTGATCAGACATAACTTGTTCAGATTCAGTATTACTTTTTACTTTCTACGGTTAATCACCAAAGGAAACCAGTCTGTCCGACTGGATGCCGGCTTCAATCAACTGGCCAAGTCCGGAAATACGGAAGCCGTCAGCGATATTGTTCGCATCTTTGCCATTTCGTTTTTCCTCTTCCTGATCGACTATCCCGCGGCGCTGAGCAGCAGCAACGCATACCACCAGATCCAGCTCATGTTGTTTGGCAAGTTCTGTCCAACGGTTGGTAATATGTCGATCATCCTGCGGCGGTGTAGTTAATCGGGTCCCGTTGTTGACTCCATCGTGATAGAAGAATACACGCATCACATCGTGGCCCAGTTCCAATGCTGCGCGGGTAAAATGATACGCGCTGTCACTGGCCTGATGGGTATACGGACCTTCATTTACCAATACTGAAAACTTCATGTCAGTACTCTATTGCCTACAGCCGGATATAAGCCGACGAATTCAAACTCTTGCGAGAACCGCGCCAATTATCAATGTGATACTTGGTGAACGGTAATCCGGTGAGTTCGAAGAAACGGGGCCAACCAATACGATCGATCCAGTCATTGACCCGCTCCCAGTCCCTGGCATCATCTTGATACGCCTTCAGGATTTGTTTGACAATTGCGGTAGCCTCCGGCCAACGCGGCGGGTTATTGGGAATACCACCGGCAACCAGTTTCTGGAAACTGGGTTTGCTACGTGCATTGGAATGATTTCCACCAACCCATATAGCCAGCTTGGAATGCTCCGGATCATTAATTTGCATGGGCGGGCAAGGTGGATAGCAGGCGCCGCAGCAAATACATTTCTTCTCATCGACCTCTAGACTCGGTTTGCCATTAACCATGGCAGGACGAATTGCCGCCACCGGACAGCGTGCCACGACCGAGGGTCTTTCGCAGACATTGGCAACCAGATCATGATTGATCTTGGGTGGTTTGGTATGCTGAATGTTGATCGCAATATCGCCCTGACCACCGCAGTTAATCTGACAACATGAGGTCGTGATGTGGACCCGGTTTGGCATCCGGCAATTTTTGAATTCATCGATCAATTCATCCATCATGGCCTTGACCACGCCGGATGCATCAGTACCGGGAATATCACAGTGTAACCAGCCCTGGGTATGGGAAATAAAGGCAACCGAGTTGCCGGTACCACCGACCACAAAGCCCTCTTTCTCCAGCGCCTCGATCAGGGGCTCAACTTTGGCTTCTTCCGCCACCATATACTCTATATTGCTGCGTATGGTGAAGTGAATATGTCCATCCGCGAATTCGTCGCCAATATCACATAGTTTGCGTAACGTATAAACATCAAGAATTCTCTGGGTTCCGGCCTTCACCGTCCAGATTGCGTCGCCACTGTGAGAATAGTGAACCAGTACACCAGCTCGCGGATGCTCATGATATTTCCATTGGCCGAAATTCTTGATCATCACCGGGTGCATATATTGCATGCCATCCGGACATCCCGATTCGATGGGCCTACGCATATTTTCTAACGACACCATATTTCGCTCTCTTTTATATTGATTTAGCCTTTATATTGATTTAGCCAACTGTTAGCCAACTGCGCTCGCAGCTTTCGCCTCACGTTGCCGCTCGAACCACTTTTCTGCCTCTTCATCCCAGCCATCCATACGCACGTATGAGCTTTCGCGGGGATGAGAAATCATATTTGGATCCACATCGATGCCAATGCCTTCGAGATAGTTAACCAGACCGATCCGCTCTATCATTTCACCACAGCGTTCATGCTCCAGACCGTTTTCAGCCCAGAAATCGATGGTCTCTTCAGCGATCTCGACGATTCGCTCATAGTCCTCATCAGTATCCAGTTTCATAAACGGCACCACTACGGTGCCCATCAGATCACCAATTTTCAGGGTTCTCTTGCCGCCGATGAGAAGCGTCACGCCCTTGTCATCCCCCGGAGACAGCGCCTTATTCATAACATTAAGGCAATGCATACATTTAACGCAATTACGGTCTTCAATCTCCAGCTTGTCTTCATTGGTCAGGGTCATGCATTTCGTCGGACAACGGGTGATGACATTATCAATGACATGCTGACGACCCTTGGCCCCGACATAGTTGGCCACTTCAGCCTGATCGATCTTGATTTCGTCACGCCAGGTACCGATCACCGCAAAATCTGCACGTTCAATGGAGTTCATGCAGTCATTGGGGCATCCGGAGACCTTGAATTTGAATTTGTAGGGCAGCGCTGGTCGATGCACGTCGTCGGTAAAATTATTAACCAGTTCCCGATGTAATCGATGTTCATTGGTACAAGATTGCTCGCAGCGGGCAGAACCTATGCAGGACATTGCGGTTCTTACGCAGGGTCCGGCACCACCAAGATCGAATCCGTAATCATTTATTTCATCGAAAAAGTGCTGGGTGTTCTCGGTACTGGTTCCAATAAACATGATATTCCCGGTTTGGCCGTGAAAGGTTACCAGGCCTGAACCCCATTTCTCCCAACTATCACCGAGCTGACGCAGAATGTCTGTGGTGTAGTAGTTGCCGGCTGGCGGCTGTACACGCAGGGTATGAAATTCCCTGGAATCCGGAAACTGCTTGCCAACCTCGGAAAATCTGGGAATAATGCCACCGCCATAGCCAAACACACTGACCGTCCCCCCTTTCCAGTATCCCTTCCGGGTTTCGTAGGAATGCTCCAACTGCCCCAGTAAATCGTTGGCTACACCGTTGATTCTCTGGTCGGGGTGATCATCACGGAGCCGTTTGATACCGGAGATAAAGCTCGGCCAGGGGCCGTTTTCCAGTTCGTCGAGCATGGGTGTATCATGTTTGGTTTCACTCATAATGTGCTACTCCGGTATTTTTTCAGCAAATTTTTTCAATTTCACAACAAGGTTTTCGATCATCCACCATCTCCAGAACGGACAAATTTGGAAGGTTGGAAATAAGGCTGTTATTCTATCGATGTCTGGCAATTACTCTAGTTCCCATATAGGGTAACCGGTAACCAGAATTTATCCCGATAGGGGTATAGACGAAATCATGGATGACTGGCTGAATTTGAGCCGTCAATGACGATAAGTTTTCCAATGAAAATTTGCCGCCTCATCGGTAATTTGAGCACCCCATAGCCATATCCTTAATCAAGTGTCATCCTCCGCTAACAATCAGTCCTCAGCAATGGAGTGGCCCGACTATCCAGCCCTGTCATCGCCAGTGCTGGAAATGGATCAGGCGCCTTATCTGGCCTGGAGAGAGACCAGGCTGAAGCAATATAGAACGGCAACAGAAGATTGTCTGGTGGAGGTTGTCAACCCTCATGCTCTATCCAGATCGGAACGGGAAAAGTTCTCGCAGATTATTGCGAGCAACAATTTCGCGATCTATCAATACCGCAATGATCGGCCCGACTTCGATACTGGCTACCAGTCCATTTGCCGTCAATTTGGATTGGTCAATTCGATTTCAAATCCCGGTGCTGGTAATAACAATATCACAACCATAGCAGTCGATGCCGGCGAAAGTTCCGATGCTGACACTAAAAACCGCTATATTCCATATACAAATCATAAACTTAACTGGCATACAGACGGCTACTACAATGAAGGAAAATCCTTTGTCCGCTCCTTTATACTCCATTGCCAAAGAGCTGCGAATGTGGGTGGACGGAGTTATTTGCTTGACCCCGAAATAGCGTATATCCTGCTGCGTGACCTGAATCCTGATTTGGCAGAAGCACTATGTCACCCGGCGAGCCTGACCATTCCAGCCAATATAGAACATGGAAAAATAGTTCGCCCTGCATTTACCGGTGCCGTCTTCAGTACTGATCCACTGACCGGACATCTATATACCCGTTACACCCAGCGGAAACATAACATTCAGTGGCAAGGTAACCACAGCACCTCAAGTGCAATATCCTTCTTCAAGTCAATCCTTGCATTTGATAATCCATGGGTTATGGGTATTAATCTGCAACCGGGCCAGGGGGTAATCTGCAATAACATTTTGCACTGCCGTGAAGAATTCAACGATAACGCTGAAACAGGGTCCGAAACGAATTGCGGGCGCCGTCTATTCAGAATTCGCTTTCGTGACAGGTTAAATACAACAATGGCTGACTACACTGAAATTTACCCTGACACATCAACCTGCCCCACTCCGGGCCGCTCCCAATGAGCTATAACCCGACAAATATACAATTCGATCTTGGTGCCGAAAGTCAGGATGAAGCCAAAGTTTCTTTGGAGGTGCTGGAGCGCAAGGCAGGCCAGATACAACAACGAATGGACGCTTTGTCAGAACGCGAAACCGGCGAGCGGATGGTTCTGGCCCATGAACTGGCCTCAATCCAGATTGAGTTGGACAAAGGTCGGACCGCCTGGGCCAACGCCTGGCCCGCATTCAAATACCACGCCGAACATCAACAGTGGCAGCAGGCAGTAACGGTGTGTGATACATTATTTCGTAGCAACCAGCCAGATTCCCTGATTGCCCTGGGTCACGCCCTGTGGCTGAGCATTACCTTTCCCCTTGATCCAGCCCTCACTGTTTCCCAGTTACAGCATGTTATCGACGATACTCCCGAAGATTCAGATGGTGCCGCAGTTGCGGCTGCCATGGCGGCATATGTTGTCAATCTGCGCGGCAGCGAAAACACCAATGATGATGTCACTTTGGCGGCGGGTCAAATGCTCAACCAGGTTGCCCGACGCCATGGCAATGCCCACACCCAGGAAGAATTTGATCTGTGGTTCAAGCGACTGGAACTGGATGAGCCGGAGAAAATTCTGATAAGAATGCGAAATATTATTGATGTACTGGTACAGGATCAATGGTGGATTGACCGCAGTGCGTTACAAGCCATGATAGCGGAAGAATTCTGACTCATGTTGTGGCAGGAACAACCCGACAGCAGGGACTTTATTGTTCCGGATGACATTCTCGATCTGTCATTCCGAATGGAATGCAGGGAATTACCGGTGGATCACGCTTGGGCGCTCTCTCATGCCATTGCAGCCAACCTGCCATGGTTCAAGGACGAACCCTGTGCGGCGATTCATACCATACATGGCGCCGCATCAGGAAACGGCTGGATCCGTCCACCAGAACAACCCGGTAGCCTGCTACTGCTATCCCGACGATCCAGATTACACCTCCGTCTGCCCAAGCATCGATGCGATGACGCGAGGGCACTGTGCGGCACCACGCTGGATATTGCGGGGTACAGTATCAAGGTTGGAGATTGTCAGAAAAAAGCGCTGGTTCCATCCCGTACAATCTTCTCTCGCTCGGTATGTTGTACCGACAGCGACGACGAGCAGGAGTTTACCCGATGGATAGCTGAGAAATTACATCAGCAAGGTATCAATGTGAGCAAAATGCTATGTGGTCTGAGCCACACAGTCATGACCCCGGACAGAATTCTACTGGCCCGCAGCGTTCTGCTGGCAGATCTGGATTTAGAGCAATCTATTTACCTGCAGCAACACGGATTCGGCCCGGAAAGAACCATGGGTTGTGGCGTTTTCCTTCCCCATAAAAGCCTGGCGGCAGTGGGTACCAGCCAACACGATGACTAAAAGGCATTCCAATCAATCGGTACAGATGCAGTAAAAATCAAATCATCTATTTTTAAAACTGGAGCAACAAATGAGCATTATTGTTAATGACAAGGCAATTGAAGTGAATGAAAACGGCTATCTGGAAAATCAGGAAGACTGGAACCAAGACGTGGGCCTGGCGATTGCGCAAGCAGGAGGATTGACCATGACGGATCGCCATTGGGACGTTGTCCATTATCTTCGCCAGGAATTCTTTGAAAACAATGGCAATCAGCCGAATAATCGTGTGATGGCAAAGGCCATGGGGAAGTTGTGGCCTGGCGAAAAAGTTAGCGCTTCAACCCTGTTTGACCTGTTCCCCGGTACTCCGAGCAAGCAGGCTGGCCAGATTGCCGGATTACCCGAAAGTATGCGCAAAGGCGGTTATTAATCCACTTGCGAAAGACAAATTCAACGATCAGGAGTAAATATTATGAATGAAAAACAACAGTTAATTCAACAAATGCTGAAAATGCAAAAACAATTTATGGCTAAAGAGCACGCCGATGGTGTGAGATCTGAAGAATACTACCATCCAGAGCAGGGAAGCGATCTTGACGGGTACCAGGCAAAGTATTCTGAACTGGCTAACCGGTTGGTGGATATCGCTCATGCGGAACGGGGGTCAAAACGTTAAAACGAGCATTGACTTGTATAG